>JAPKYD010000097.1 GCA_026394475.1 Methanothrix sp. | reverse complement strand
GGGATGTCCACTACCCCATCGGGACAACATGCGTCATGGCATGCTTCAGGTAGTTAAGGTTATTGGCTTGATGCTCTGGTCTGGGCAACCCGGATGGCCCGCAGAAAGTCGATATTCCTGAAATCCGGCCAATAGGGAGAGCAAAAGTAGGCCGCGCACTCGTTGCCATTGGCCTGCCAGGGCAGGAAGTTGGAGGTGCGTGTCTCTCCTCCGGTCCTGATGATCAAATCAACTTTCGGCACGGGCATGCCGTCCTGAGGATAGAGATGCATGGCAATCAAGTCCTCATTCACATCCTGCGCTCTGATCTTTCCCGCCTTTACCTGACGAGCCAGCGCCTGCGCTGCATCCACCAGCTCGCGCTGCCCGCCGTAGGCCAGGGCCACATTGAGATACATCCTCTCGTAGTCTCGAGTAGCTGCTTCTGTGCGGCCAATCTCCTCCTGCAGATCTGCAGGGAGCATTTCTATCCGGCCAATTGCACGCACGCGAATCCTATTGCCGTGAATCTTTTCTGAATTATTCAGCTCTATGAACTTGTTCTTGATCAGCTCGAAGAGATAGCGCTTCTCCATCTCATCTCTTGCAAAGTTTTCCGTAGAGAATGCATAAAGAGTAAGGTGCTTGATTCCCAGCTCCAGACACCAATCCGCGACCATCTCTGAGGTATTTGCGCCAAGACTGTGCCCCAGTATCTTGGAAAGGCCTCTTTGCCTGGCATACCTGCGGTTCCCATCCTGAATGATGGCCACGTGCCCTACGACATCTCCCGCCAGTACCTCGCGTTTGAGGAGGCGCTCATAGAAGGAATATGCCGGGTTTGTGAAGCCAAAACTCATTCATTTCATTCACTTCGCGAATTAGTATTTAAATAATTCCTCTTCGCCGATCTTAAAGAACTCCAAGACAGCATCCTGGGGCAAGATACTAATAGCAGATGACTTCTTCCCTTGTTCCGAGGGCCCGTGGTCTAGCTGGTTATGACATCGCCTTCACACGGCGGGGATCACGCGTTCGAATCGCGTCGGGCCCATAACTCTTTTTTGCGACACAACCTTTAACTATTTAAGAAGGGCTTTACCTTCGATAGCATAAAAGAAGATTTGGCTCATCGGGGCGAAACAGGTGCTATATTGCTCCCGAGGGATCCATCAATCTAATGTACATTATTATTTGAGGTGATACGCTGTATAATAGAGGCAGAGGAAAGGAGGAGGAAGGGGCGGTAATAACCAGGGTCCGCCTCCCCCGCAAGCAGGATAGAGAGATGTTTGGTCATGTGGAAAGCCTGCTGGGATCGAACCGCATCAAGGTCAGGGGCATCGACGGCATAACCAGAATGGCCCGCATACCCGGCAAGATGAAGAAGAGGATCTGGATCAGACAGGGCGATGTGGTCTTAATCATTCCCTGGGATTTCCAGAACGAGAAAGCAGATGTGGTTTGGAGATACACAGGGCCTCAGGTGGACTGGCTGCAGCGCAAGGGGTTCCTCAAAGGCACTTCATGAGCAGGCGTTCCAAGGACGAGGAGTTCGATACTCGCATCGATATTCTTCGCACGAAGATCAAGGACTCCGATGACTTGGATGTCGAGGAGGCCGTCTTCGATTCGCGCACCCTGATGGATCTCTACAGCCTGGCCAGCAAAGGCGTAATCGATGCCCTGGGCGGCTCAGTTTGCACTGGCAAAGAAGCAAATATATTTCGAGCCCTGGGGGGTGGAAAAGAGCTGGCTCTGAAAATTTATCGCATATCCACCAGCAACTTCAAAGCCATGCAGGATTACCTGCACGGAGACCCCAGATTCGGGAGTGTGAAGGGCACGAAAAGGGCCATAGTCTCGGCCTGGGCCAAGAAGGAATTTCGCAACCTAACGCGGGCCGAGGAGGCAGGCGTGCGGGTGCCCCATCCCATAGCCATGCGCGCAAACATCCTGGTGATGGATTTCGTGGGCCAAAATGACCACGCTGCACCTCAGCTAAAGGACGTGGAGCTGGAGGTCGAAGAAGCCAAGCGGGTCTTTGGCCGGCTGGTGGAGTACATCTCCCTGCTTTACCATAGAGCAGGCCTGGTGCATGCCGACTTAAGCGAATTCAATATTCTTTATAACGGGGAGCCGGTGATAATAGACATGGGGCAGTCGGTAACGCTTGATCATCCCCTGGCCAGGAAGTTCCTGGAGCGCGATATAACCAACATAGTCCGCTACTTTCAGAAAAGGTATGGCTTTGGCTCAGAGGAGGAGATCTGGGCCAGATTGAGAA
The DNA here is from genome assembly GCA_026394475.1 of Methanothrix sp. Classification (GTDB taxonomy): domain Archaea; phylum Halobacteriota; class Methanosarcinia; order Methanotrichales; family Methanotrichaceae; genus Methanothrix. The sequence goes on along the minus strand of JAPKYD010000097.1, from coordinate 17,763 downwards.
GCGACGAGAGAGAAGAGAAGACTGATCGGAAGAAACGAGGCTGATCAAATGGATGTCAAGATTCCAGAAGAACGCGTAGGTGTGCTGGTGGGTCCTGGCGGCTCCATGAAGCACCACATCGAAGAGAGGACCAGGACCACTTTTGAGATAGACAGCGAGACGGGCACAGTCAGAGTGGCATCAACCGAGGATCCCCTCCTGGCCATGAGAGCTATGGACCTAGTGCGAGCCATTGGCCGGGGCTTCTCGCCAGAGAGAGCGCTGTCAATTCTAGACGACGATATGCTGATGCTGGATGTGCTGGACCTATCCAAGGTGATGGGCACCAAGAGCGACATGGCACGCATCAAGGGCCGCATCATCGGCAAAGACGGAAAGTCGCGAGAGATAATGGAGAGGCTCTCGGGCGCCAAGGTATCGGTATACGGCAAGACGGTAGCTCTATTAGGGTATCCGGAGCAGATTCGAATCGCCCGCGCGGCCATAGAGATGCTTCTCGACGGCGCACCCCACGGCAACGTCTACAGCTTCCTGGAGAAGAAGCATCAGGAGCTGGCCAAGGAGGCGCTGAGGGACCAGGGCGTTCTGTAAGACTTATTAAATATATCTTATCCCAAAAAAGATCGCGAGGAAAAAAGTTGAATTTGCCATTTCAGCTGACCACGATCGACTGGCTGTTGATAGCGGCCGCGTTTATAGGTCTCTATTCCATCCTTCTGCTGCCCCTGCATAATAGCGAGAGATGGAGCAAAAGAGGAATTACAGTGTGGGGGCCCATCCCTCTGGCGATATTCCTGCGCACCACCAGGGGATTGAAGCTGCTGGACAGATTAAGTCGCCCCAAGCGGTTCTGGAGAATTGTGGCCTCGGCCGGAGTGCCGCTGGTCATCCTGAGCATGGGCTACTTTCTGATACTGGTGCTGCTCATGACCTACCTCATGATTCAGGAGCCACCCCAGCCCAGCAGCTACAATGCTCCCAGAAACATCCTGCTAATACCGGGCCTGAACGAGTACATTCCCTTCGTCTGGGGCTGGATTGCCCTCTTTGTGACCATGGTGGTGCATGAGTTCGCTCACGGCATCCTGAGCCGAGTCGAGGGCGTTCGTGTCAAGTCCATGGGCATCGTTGCCCTTTTTATTGCTCCTATAGCTGCTTTTGTGGAGCCCGATGAAGAGGAGCTTTTTGGCAGCAAGGACAAGCCGGCTATAGTGACCAAAGGCGCCAGAATAAGGATTCTGTCCGCAGGAGTCATCTCCAATTTCATCGTTGCCGCCATAGCCATGGCTCTCTTCTTCGGACCGGTCATCGGCTCCATCTCGCCCGTGGATAAAGTAATAGTAGTCGACGTGCAGGACGATTCCGTTGGCAGCATCGCCGGCTTCGAGAGCAGCATGGTGCTGCTGGAGGCGAATGGAAAAGAGGTCAGGAGCCTGGAGGAGCTCTACAGCGATCTTGACAGCGGCTCCGCGCAAGTCAAAGTGCTCTACAACGATAAAGAAGAGAGCCTGCAGCTTTCGGGAGAGGCGGGGCGCGGTATCATGGTGGCCTCGATCTTCGAGGATTCGCCAGCAGCTGCTGCGGGTCTTCCCGCCCGTTCGACAATCACCAGGATCGATGGCGTCGAGATCGTCAATTTAGAGGGCTTCAAGAACCAGATGAACACGACCCGACCTGGCCAAACCATAGCCATAACCACGGGGGAGGGCAAGAGCTATCAGGTCAGTCTCACCTCGAAAGCCGGAGGTGCCGGATTCATAGGCATCGGCATCTCTGGGGATGCGGTTTATGCGGGGGGCGTGGCCTTCCAGGAGGCCCCAGCGAAGCAGTTCCTGCAGGTCCTCAAGGCCATACCCGGCAGCGGCCTGCAGGGCTTCACCTACCTGCTGAGCCTGCCCTTCGCCGGCATTCCGGGCTTCACCCAAAAGGGTTTCCCGGGATTCAGTGGCTGGTTGACCGCCGTCTTTGAGCCCAGCGGCTGGGCAGAGCCCCTGGGCGGGAAGTTCTTCTGGATAGCCAACCTGCTGCTGTGGGTGGGCTGGATCAACCTCTACGCCGGCCTCTTCAACTGTCTTCCGGCGGTGCCCTTGGACGGCGGCCACATCTTCCGGGATCTGGTCCAGGCTGGCTTTGAGAGAGTGGTCAACGCCCGCCGGGCGGAGAAGCTCACCAGAACTGTGGTGGCGCTCCTGGCCTGGCTGGTGCTGACCTCACTGCTCATCTCCATCATGGCGCCCTTCACCCACTGGCTATCTCTTTAGACGACTCAGGGCTAAAGGCCGACCAGGCTTTTTTTGATCTTCTCTTGAGCATACGTTAGTTTTAAACCCATTAAGAAATCACAGCATATCCTGCAGGTAGGTCCCATGAGAATTTACGCGGTCTGGTTTTTGGTTGCCCTTGTGGCCATGATGGGCACAGCCCAATCTCAAGAGATTATGGATCTCTACTCCAGCATTGATTCATCAGATGTAACCATCAAGGGTGATGTGGCTGGGGATACTCTGCAGATGGACCTGATCTTCTCTGGCGATGTGCTTCAAACCAAGAAGATGATGCTGGACGGGCCAGGGACCTGGATAGCCCGGTGGTCTCCCTTCGAAGCAAAAGAGGGCTCCTATGATGCCTGTGCCAGCTTACGGAAAAATGGAACAGTGATCTCCAGGAAGTGCTACAACTTCTTTTACGGGGGGATTGAGCCCATAAGGTTCGACGTGCGTGATTTCCGCGCCGACTCCCGCGGCATGCATCTCTCCATCAGCGCCAGCGATCCCACCATAGTGGACATCTACTACATGCTCATCTCCAAAAACAAGGCCGTCTACGTGACCGAAGACCAGGCGGTTCCCATCACGGGGAGCTTTGCCACGCCGGTTCAGAAGGACTATGCCTGGAGGCAGATCCTGGAAAACCGCCGGGAGTACACCGGCCGAGTGAAGATCGTGGAGCTGAACCATAATCAGACCCGGACCTTTATGAACTCCTTCCTGGCCAGGGATGACGCGATGATAACCGAGACCTATCAGGATGAGACCGGGGCCAGCGCCACGGTAGTTGGCAATTCTCGCGTCCCGTTTGAGGGAAGCATCAGGCTCATACTATCTCAAAACGGCACCGTGCTGAACACGACGGAGAAGAGGACGCCGGTGCTTCTCACCGGAGATGACGAGACCGTGGAGATCTCCTGGAACAAGACCCTGGAGCCAGGCATCTACCAGCTGCGCACCGTATTGCTGGGCAGGGGCGGCGACGTCTTGGACCTGGAAGAAAATATAATTGAGGCCGAGCCGATAGTCAAGACCAACACTACGAACACCGAGAAGAAATCGCCTCTTCCCCTTGCAGCAGCTGCGGCGGCCATGCTTACCGTCGCTCTTCTTATGCGAAGAAGAGGAAATCGACGATAGTAGGACGATCATGGATATGATTCAGTATCAATAATTATTATGGAGGGTATAATGCAAAAAATTACTTCCTGCTTGATCTGCATTCTGGCGTTGCTGGCTTTTTTGATGCCAGCGGTTGCAGAGGACTATCAGAATACCTCTCAGAATGCCGCTCTGAATACCTCTCAGAACGCCACTCTGAACGCCACTCAAAATGCCGCTCAGATAACCAAGGTCCTGCGTATCGGTTTCGACAAGATCAAGGCCATTAATAACCTGGATGTGTACGGCTCCAGGGCCCTACACAGCATTGAGGCGTATTCCCAGGTCAAACCCGTCTTCAATGCCAGCCAGCGTTTGGGAATGACAGGCAACATCAGCTATAATACCGACATCTACAAGCCGATCTATAATGTGAGCGATTACTCAAGAATTAAGCCCACTTACCAGGTGCCTAGCTCGCTTTCGTCCAGGCCGATTTACAATATTGCTGGATATCCGCTGATCAAGGTGCCGAGCAGCATTCCCTAAACCAGAGAGAAGTAGATCCCCTGAGGCTGACCTCAGAGGTACTTCTGGATTTTTGCAGAAAGCGAGGCCTTGGGATAGGCACCCACCAGTTTGTCCACCAGCTTGCCGTTCTTGAAGATCAGCATAGTGGGTATGGCCGAGATCCTGTGTCTGTTGGCGGTCTTCATATTCTCGTCAACGTTCAGCTTGCCGAAGACGACTTTTCCAGTCATCTCCCTTGCCAGCTCTTCGATGATCGGCCCGAGCATGCGGCAGGGCCCGCACCATTCTGCCCAGCAATCCAAAATGAGGAGAGGATACTGGTTTGCAGCTGAGTCGATGGTATCATCGGTGATCACGACAGGCTTGTTGGGGAACTGCACCGATGGTGCAGGTGGCTTGTTCATCTCGCTCATCATCTTCTCCATCTTTTTCTTCTTTATCTCATCCAGATCGTCCAATCTCAATCCTCCACGCTTTCCTTGGCCTTGACTATGAGTGATTTGAAGTGGTTCAAGTCCACGGGCATCACCTCGAAAGGAAGGTTGGTGAAATCGAAGAACTCCATCAGCTCTTCTTCCCGCCTTGCGGCATCCTTCAAGGTATCCATAAAGACCACACCCCGGAAGGAGCCCATCTGCAGCCTGGCCTCAGTCGGACCCCAGTTCAGCCGGTCAAATATATCATGCCAGGCTTCCAGCCAGCCTGGGGAGAGATAGAAGTAAAGGCCCTCTTTGGCCTTTGTCTCCACGACTTTGCGGGTGATGAAGGCATCCACACAGCTCTGGCAATCTACAAGGGCAGCACCATAGGGTTTAAGAATTTCGTCTATCCTGGGATGGCACTGGCCATATACTACTATTATGCCCTCACAGCCTTTGCACTCTTCCAGCTTGGCCTTGAGGGCTATTCTGAGATCGTCGAAGTCCACGTGCAGACCTGAAGCAAGGTAGTGCGCCTCGAAGGAGAATCCGAGGGCATCTCGCAGGGCCTCGATCTCCTTTTCAAAGACGCCGCAAGCGATGATCGCGTACATGATGGCAACATCTTAAGGTTTCAATAGGATATATCTGTAATCCTTGACCATGGGGTTAAAACGCCTGATGATGCCGCTTCAGATTAAAATATAAATAATAATGAAACAAATCCAGCCGAAAATTTCGCTAGTTAGCGAGGGATCTAGGTAGCTAAAGGAAATTCAGCCTGATTCCCTTGCCCATCTCCGTAGCCTTCCTGTAAATCGCTGAGCCCGTGGCCACATCCTGGATGCCAAGCCCTGTGGAGTCGAAGATGGTGACCTCCTGAGCGCTGGCACGACCAGGCTTTCTGCCCACCAGGATCTCACCTATCTGGGCGTAAATGTCCTCCGGCTTGATCACTCCTTCCGAGATGGGCACGTTCACCTCGCCGGAGTGAACCGCTTGCGCCATGTCGTCGACAACGACCTTGGCTTTTTTGGTCAAGGTGGATTCCAGCTCTTGCTTGCCCTTGGCATCGGCTCCGATGGCGTTGATGTGCGTTCCCGGGTTGATCCAGGATTCTCTGACCACCGGAGACCGTGCGGGCGTAGTAGTAACCAGGATGTCGCAGTTGCAGGCCTCCTCTGGATTATCGGTGAGCTGATAATCGCATTCTAGGAAGGCTCTGGCCTCCCTTTCCAAGATCCTGGCATGCTCAAGGGAGCGGTCGGACACTATCACACGCTCTATCTTGAAGGTCCTGGATAAGCCCAGGAGCTGTGTCCTCGCCTGCACACCTGCTCCGACCATCCCCACGACCTTGGATTCAGGCCGGGCCAGACGCTTTGCGGCCACTGCACCAGCCGCACCGGTTCGCATAGCTGTTAGATAGGTTGCGCCCAGGATCGAGAGGGGAGCGCCTGTCTGGGGAGAGTTCAAGATCAGAAGAGCCATGACCGTGGGAAGCCCAATTCCCGGATTCCTGGTATGAACATTTACGATCTTAACCCCCGCCAGGTCCAGCCCTTCCAGATAGGCAGGCATGGTCCGCAGATCGCCGTCATATCCGAAAAAGTAAAGATAGGGCTTGGGCGGCATCTGGGCCCTGCCCATGCCATGCTCGAAGAAGGCTTTCTCTACGGCGGCAATGGCATCGTCTATAGTTAATAGAGATATCACATCATCTTCGGTGAGCCAGAGAACCTCCATCAAGATACCTTTGGTGCCCCGGAGAAGAAATAGGCTTCGTCCGCCCCCGGGATTCAAGACCTTGCTAAGGGTATAAGGGAGCGAGAGCCTTCGAGGATGGAGGGATGGCAATTCATCGGAGGCTCCAATTGATTAATGGTATTTTAAACTATTTAAATTTAATTAAATGTGCAGCAGGCGCATTAATCCCTTGGAATAATCGTGATAGTAATCTATTCCCAATCCGAGATAAGGAGAGATCAAGAGCTGTAAGTCGCAAAAAAAGACCAGGAAAGAGGCCATCACCGGCCATTATCTCAGAGCTAAAAAGAAAAAAGCCAAGATCTGAGGTCTTAAAGCTCCTCCAGCTTCTCTACGCCCATCTTCTTCACCTTGGGCTTCCAGATCTTATCGGGCATCCAGGCAGGTGCTCCCTTAGGCTTCTTCACCTGAACCCTCTCACCCATAAAGATGTGGACCTTCTTCGTTCCGCGCTCCCTGAGCCTTATATCTGTGTGGCCCCTGTTGGCTGCCTTCAAGGCCGCCTGTCTTGGCTGCTTTCCGGTGAAGACGCCAATCTCATTGCCCTTCTTGTCTCTCAGGGCGAAATTTCTTGTCTCGGCCATTAAATTCCCTCCGTGCTTCTAGACAAAGCGATATTTTATTTGATTCAATGTAATGCCAAATACCATTATATTAATTTTATCCAGATGGCAAGAAAAACGGGAGATTTTTTATTATTACTAGCTAGTCATATACAATGAGTTACGGATCAAAACAAAGGCCTCATTAGCTACAAATACCCCTGGAGGCCCTATGCGCACACTCCCTCTCATGACCGTGGATGGCAGCCGTTTACCGGCGGAGGCACGCGATATTTGAAGATCAAGGTTCAATTGAAGACGACAAAATAATGAGACCATGCCCTCTCTGAAAGAGCGCATGAACTAGGAGGACTTGACGGAGAGTAGCCTCGCGAGATTTGGTTGGGGATTCGCCACGAATTGTATGCTCTGAGAATACCCCGCCGTAAGGGAGACCGTACTGGGGGAGGAGCTTGATAGGGCTTTCTGGGCAGCGAAAAGAGAAAAAGATATTCTGGTCTTTGACAGGGCATCGGATGAGATCGGTTTCAGGCATCAAAGGTACACTCTAGCGGGTCTTTGTCATTCCTCATGCGCAGAAATACCGGCGCCCGAAGGCGGCCATCTTCCGTCACCTCCATGGCTGCCACCTGCACAACCAAATTCGGCTTGAGCCATTTTGCTCCTGCCGTGGGCGGCGGATTGGAGAAAGGAGACTCAGAGATGGGCTGAAGATCCCTCACTATCTGCTGCATCTCCTTCTCAGAGAAGCCGGATCCGACCCGGCCGACATAAACCAGCTGACCTGAGCTGTAGGCTCCCATAAGCAAGCCTCCGAAGTAAGGCTCGCGATTTCCCTTTCCAGGAATGTAGCCGCCTACCACCAGATCCAGCTTGAGGCCCTTCTTGATCTTTATCCAGTCCTGACTGCGAACGCCGGGCTGGTAGATGGACTCCAGCCGCTTGGCTACCACTCCCTCGATGCCCATCTTCAGAGCCGCCTGGAAGTAATCCTCGCCTTTTTCTGGAAAAGAATCGGCTATGGTTACCGCCTCGCTCTCCTGCAGCACCTCCTGCAAAATCATCTTCCTCTCGCCAAGGGGCCGGTCCATCACGCTTTCTCCTTCGGCGTAAAGGATATCAAAGACCATGTAGCTCGCCGGCAGGGCTTGGGAGAGATATTCTATCCTCATCCTCTCGCTCTGATGGTCCCGCTCTGCAAGAGCAGCAAAATCCGGGCGGTCGTTCAAGAAGACGGCGATCTCTCCATCCAGAACGCAGAGAGGGGCATTCCCCGCCAGAGCCTTCACCACTTCGGGGTAGCGATAGGTGATATTCGCGAGCCTGCGGTTTTGCAGCACCATGCCGCTCATGAGGGAAGCTATGCAGCGGGTGCCGTCGATCTTGGGCTCGAAGATCCAGCCTTCCGAGTTGAAAGGCTGCCCGGAGACGGCCAGCATGGGCTTAATGGGATTCATTTCTGTCGGAGTTCAAGGACACGGCGGTCATCCGCAAGGCATCCATGAGGCTCTTGGCAGCAGGCCTGGCCTTCTTCTTCTCCGGGGTTGTTACTATTCCTTTCATCTTGGACCTGATCAGGGCCTCGACTCTCTCCCGGTACTCGTCCTTGTAGGCGGCAAAGTTGAGGTCGCCGGTTAGACCTTTTACAATCTCCGTGGCCAGATCAAGCTCTTTTTCTCCAGGCTCAGGAAGCTCTCTCAAGGCTGCATTGCCCTCCGGGTCCAAGACCTCATCAGGATACCTTAAGGTGGTGGCCACTATCGCCTTCCGAAAATCATGAACCAGGACCACCCTCTCTCGCGAGTGGATGGTGATCCTGCCGATGGCGGCCTTTCCCGTTTTTTCCATAACGCTCCTCAGCAGGGAGTAAGCCTCCTCGGATTTATCGGGCAGCAGCAGATAGGTCCTGTCGAAGTAATGAGGATCGACCTGAAAGAAGTTCACGAAGCGATCCAGCTCTATGACGTTCCTGGACGCTGGCTTGGCATTATCAATCTCCTTCTTCTCCAGGACGACGTACTTGTTTCGCCCCAGAGGATAGCCGTAGACGATATCCGCCAATGAGACCTCCTCTCCCTCCTGACAGAAGCGCTTGTAGGAGATGGGCGTCTTGCAGCTCCGGTGGAGCATGCGGAAGCTGATACGTTTGTCTTTGGTTATGGATACAGCCTTGACCGGGATGTTCACCAGGCCAATCCTCAGGTTGCCGGACCAGATGCTCCTGGTCGGGGCGACCTCTGGCGGTTCCTCTTCGGGCAGGCCCTCATCGGGCTTCTCTGCTGCCAGCTGCACGACATCGGCCATGTTCATCTATTCTGCGCGGAATCTACTAATGTTTTTTGCACTGGTTTGGAGATATGAATTTGCCTCACGCATTTAGCAGCCTTGCCAATTCGGCATGTGATGGAGCCTCTTGCCGGATGGGACGGTCCCGCATGCTTTGCCTGAGAAATTCTAGATGGCGTGGCCATTTCGAAAGCTCAATTCAGGCTTGTGTGAGCTTGAGGAAAAAGCTAACAATATAGTCTTCCTTTTCTTTCTTGAATATGGATCGTTGCGATGTCGCCGTCATCGGCGCCGGGCCCGCGGGCTCCATGGCCGCCAAGTACGCGGCCGGGTCCGGCGCTAGGGTGATTCTTCTGGAAGAGCACTCAAGCGTGGGCTGGCCTGTGGAGTGCGCCGGGCTGCTGGGCATAAAGGCCATGCAGGAGTCGGAGCTGGCCAGGGGTTTCATCGTCAGGCAGGGCATGAAGGGCGCCGCAGTTTATTCTCCCGGCGGATTTCGTCTGGACTTCAAGGCCAAATCCTGCAAAGCCTGGGTTGTGGACAGGAGGCTCTTCGACAGGGCCTTGGCCCTGGATGCTCTGCGAGAGGGCGCAGAGCTGAGGCTGCGCTCCCTGGTCCGAAGGGTGAGACGAGAAGGAGGCAGATGCACTCTGACCCTGGCGGACGATAAGGAGATCCAGGCGAAGATAGTGATATCTGCGGAGGGGGTGAGGGCGAGATTAGCGCGCCAGGCAGGCATTGGGCCCGTGCAGATGATTCTTTCCGGGGCGCAGGTGGAAGCGCCCTTTGCCGTGCAAGATCCGGAGATGGTGGAGGTGCACCTGGGCGCGGCTCCTGGGCTGTTCGCCTGGGTTATTCCCACGGGTGAAGAGACGGCCAGGATCGGCCTCTGCACTCGCGAGAGAGGCTGCGACCTTCTGCGGGCCTTTCTGCAAAAGGACCTGATCAGAAAAAGGTTGCTGGGATCGGCTGTGGCCCTGACTGTCGGGGGTCTGCCCCTGGGGCCGCCCGCCAGCACGGTTGCAGACGGTTTTATGGCCGTGGGCGATGCAGCAGGTCAGGTCAAGCCCACCTCCGGAGGCGGGATCTATCCAGGGCTGGTTGCAGCCAAGATCGCCGGCAGCGTGGCTGCGGCGGCCGCTCTGGAGGGCGACTGCTCCGCGAAACGGCTAGCCGAGTACGACCGACGATGGCGGGCCGCCCTGGGACGCGAGCTGGAGACCGGCATGAGGATTAATCATCTCTTAAACAGGATGAGCCCTGCCGAGCTGGATGAAGTGATTTGCTACCTGGGCAGAAAGCCGGGGCTCTTGAGAGCGATTGAGGAGCACGGAGACATAGACCGTCCCAGCCGTCTCATGGCTAAGATGCTATCCCAACTGGATTGGGATGCCATCCGGCTGGCCAGGTTGCTGCGCCACGCTCTAGGCTAAAGAGCCTCCACCCGGCTGTTGCCGTACTCATCCTCCACCACCTGCAGGGTGTTGTCGAACTGCCCCTGCACATCGCTGATGTGGCTGATGGCGATAATTTGAGGGAACCGCTCCTCCAGGCTGCGCAGCATCTGAATCATCTTCTCTCTGTGCTCCAGATCCTGGCTGCCGAAGACCTCGTCCATGATGAGGAAGGAGTAGCTCTCCCCATCGGGGCCAAAGCGCATCAGATACTCGCTGATGGCCACGCGCACCGATACCGCGATCATATCGATCTCGCCTCCGGAGTAGCGAGAGATGGGGTAGTACTCGCCCCCATCCTCCACCAGGATGTTAAAATCGTCGTCGATCTTGAGGAGGCTGTACTTGCCTGAGACCTCCTCCAGGATCTCGCCTGCCGTTCTGGCGATCTCGCTCTTCACTCTCATGAGCACCTGGTCCATGAAACCGTTGACCAGTACCCGTGTTGTGTCCACAACCTCCAGCTTTCGGCCCAACTCGCGCAGTAGTCTCTCGTGTTCCTTCTTTCTTCGGGCCAGATCCTTCAGCCGATCCAGGCCGCTCTCCAGGATGCCAAGCCTGACCTTCTTTTCAGAGACAACTTTTCGTGCCTTCTCCAGCTCCGTCTCTGCCCCGGCCAGCGCCAGCCTGGCTGCCTCGTGCATCTTTGGGCTGTATCCCAGAGCTTTGTGCTGCTCCTCTGCCGCAGCATAGTCCTTCGCCAAAGATGCCAGAGCCGCGACGGCATCCGCGAGCCGCCTTTGTATATCGGGCTCTGCCGCCAGCTTGAGTCTGATCGTTTGCGCTGCCGCTTCTGCTGGGGCGAGAGCCTTGCCCTCTTTTTGCAGAGCTTCGTGCTCCGCAGGATCAAAGCCCAGAGTCTCCAGAGATCTCCGCTGCTCCTGCAGGGCCCAGACCAGCCGGTCCAGCTCATGCCGCTGCATAGAGATCTTCTCCGCCAGGACGGGAATCTCCAGCACCCGCTCTCGCAAAAACAGGAAACGGTCGAGCAGGGGATCGAGCTTTGCCAGCCGCGCTTTGGCATCCGTGTATTCCGATTCGGCGTAGCCCAGAGCCTGAATCTGCCCCTCGAGATCCCGGCACCGGCCTTCAAGGTTATCCTTCTCCTTTTCCATGGACGCCCTCTCCCTCTCCCGGCGTGGCAGATCCTCCAGCCGCACACTGAGAGCGCCGCATTCCTCCACCAGAGGAGCCAGGATCTTCAAGGAGGCCTCGATCTTCTCCAGCCTCTGCAGATCGAGGCTCACCTCTCCAAGAAGCTCGATCCTGTGGCAGATCTCTGCCAGCTCTGACTTTGCCTCCGAGATCTGGCCCTCCAGGCGCTGGAGGTCGGCTTGTAGCGCAGAGCGCCGGCTTTTTTGGGAGTTCAGATCGTCGAAGGCCTTCTTGAGGCTGCTCCTTGACCTGGCCGCTCCTTCTATCTTTTGCATCTGGGCCTTCATCCCGGCCTGGAGGTCGGCGATCTCCTTTTCCGCTTGGGCCGCCGCCTGCTCATACTTTTCTTTGAGCAGATCGCGCTGGCCCTCCAGGGGCCTCTCGCAGGTGGGGCAGACTCCTTTTGCCCCCAGGGCCTTGACTTTTTTCAAATTGGCCTGGGCCCCCGAAAATGCCAGCTCCTGCACTTTCAGCTCTCCCTTCCGGTCTGCCAGGCCGCTGTTCAGCTCGCTGCCGAGCAAGTCCAGCTCTCGGTCCTGGTCGCGAAGCTTCGCCTCCTGGCGGTCGAGGTCGGCGAGGCCGTCCAGCTCCTGGCGAGATCTGGCCGCCTCGCCCTCCAGCCTGACTTTGCGGCCATCCAGAGCATCCTTCTGGGAAGAGAGACCTTCCAGCTCCTTCTGCTTCTCCCGCTGCCCTCCCAGATCCGCCAGCTCTCTCTCCAGCCTTCTCGCCTCATCTTTGCAGGGGATGATCGCTTCCAGCCTGGTCCTGACCTTGAGGAGGTCTTGGATGGCCGCCTCGCTCCTGGCGAGGTTGGCGCAGGTCGCGCTCCGCCGGACCACCTCCTCCTTCAAGCTGGCCTGGAGCCCGGCATGCCTGTCTCTCTGGCCCTCCAGGCGGAGCAGTTGGGCCTGCACCTCCCCGTGCTCTTTCTCCTTGACCTTCAGCTCCTCCAGATGGGCTTCGTCTTTATGCAGCAGCGAAAGCCTCCTTTCATTCTCCTGGAGCGCCCTCTCTTCGCTCTCCAGGCCGGCCGCGACGGCTGCCAGGCGGCGGGAGATCTCCTCGTACATCTTTCGCTTGGGCTCGGAAAGCTCCAGGCTTGCCAGTACAGCCGCCAGCCGCTCCAGCTGCGGCTCAAGGTCCGAAAGCTGCCTCCTTGAGGACATAACCTCCTCCAGCCGCCGCTCCTCAGCCTTTATGATCTCCCTCTTCTCCCCATCCTGCAGCTTTAGCCTGGACCTCCTTTCCTCCAGAAGCTCGTAAGAGCGCATCTTCTCCGCCTGAACCTCCAGTTCCTGCTTCCTCTTCTCTCTGGCCCTGGCCAGTGCAAACTCTGCACGCTCCGCCTCTTCCAGCCCTCTTTTCGCCTGCAGGATGCTTCCCGCCGCCTCCTCCAGCCTTGCCTCAACATCCCCTATCTCTGCCAGCGCTCCTGCAAGCCGGTTCTTCTGCTCCTCCAGCGAGCTGCGGTCGGATTTGATCTGCTCAACGGCCTTCTCCTTGATGTCGTCCAGGCCCAGAAGCTTCAGCAGGTACTCCCTTTTTCCCGTTCCGCCCTCTTTGAGCAGGTTGTCCAGATCCTTCTGCCGGGCATAGAAGGTCTTCATGAAATCCTGGTAGCTTATCTTCAGGATCTCCTCCAGCCTCTGGTCCACCTCTTTTGAGCCCGCTGCTATCCTCTGCCCGTCCAGGATAAGAAAGGCCTCAGGCATCATGCTCTTGCCCTTCATAGCCCGATAGATGATCAGTTCCTGCTTGCCCAGGGAGAGGCAAAGCTTGATCTCCACGGGATCGGAATCCCCGGCGCGAGCGTTGCGGATGTAGTCCCTCTTTATGGCCGAGGCCCGGTTCCCGTAGAGGGCCCAGGCGATGGCCTCCACTATGGTGCTCTTTCCCGCGCCGTTGAAGCCCACGATGCCGGTGAGGCCGTCCTGGAACTCCACCTCAGCGCGACGAAACTTCTTGAAGTTGCGCATGGCCAGCTTATTGAGATGCATCCATAGCCTCTCTATCTCTTGCCTGCACTGCCTTCCTCATAAGCTCCGTTCCATAAGCCACTACCTCGTCCTTTATCGCTCTGGGTATCAGCTCTCGAAAAGCCCCTTCCTCCATGAAACGGGCATACTCCTCGTGCAGCCTCAGTCTGTCCACCGGCCTCTCCACTCGCTCCTGATCATCAAGAAACTCCGGTTTGATCTTGAAGTAGAGAGCAGCCGAGCCCAGCCGGTTGAGCCTGCCCTGGTCAAGGCTCCTGTAGGCCGCACGGTTCACGTTCCTGAGGGTGATCCGGACCATCTTATCCTTGACCTCATCCTCGCGGCAGAGGTCCAGGAGGCATTCTGCCAGCTCCTCCGAGGACATGCCCGAGCAGTCCACGGCCGGATGATCTATCATATATTTTGGCCTGACCTCTACGGCCTCTGCCCTGCCGGTCTCCAGGTCCACCAGAAGCATCCCTTTTCTGTCCTCTGCCTCGCCGAAGTTGAAGTACTCCACTGAGCCGCTGTACCAGGCGTTGGCGGCGATGGGAGTCTGGCCGTGGAAGTGCCCCAGAGCGATGTAGTCGAAGTCGCTCTTGAGGAGGCTGTCCTTCAGCTCGTGCTCGCCAACGCTCCTCATCTTCCTGTTCTTCAGCGACTCCACCAGGCCGTGCATGACCAGCACATCTCTGCCTTTGCGCTCAATCTTCTCGAACTCATCCAGGTAGTCCTGAGGCTCCAGGCAGAAGGGGATGCAGTGAAAATTGCAGTCCCCAACCTCAAAGCGCTCGTACTGATACCTCTGGGCGATGTGCACATCCCGCAGGCCCTCGAAAAGGCGGAAAGGGCTGGTGAGAGAGTAGCTCTTGGGGGCGTCGTGGTTGCCGCTGATTACTATCACGGGAATGCCGGCCTCCTTCAGCTGCTGCAGCCCTCTCTGGAAGATCACCAGAGGCTTGATCTTGGGCCGGACGTGGTGGAAGACGTCACCGGCATGGACGACAGCATCGGGATGGATTTGCACGATCTTCTCTACCGCTTGCTCGAATCCGGAGTAGACCATCTCCTCTATCCGGTTCTGGCCGTGCTGGTCCAGGCTGCTGTAGCTGGAGAATCCCAGGTGCGAATCCGCCAGATGAACGATCCTCAAGGACACCTCACCTCATTCCAGGAAAGGCTTGAAGCCTCCCCTGCTGACAAGGCCCTCCTCCTTTTCTTCCTTATCCAGGCGGCGCAAGTAATCCTCGTAGCGGTGTATCCGGGCAGGCACCGGGAAGGGAATGTCCAGCGTGGAGATGATGGCCTCGCCCTTCTCCAGGGTCTGAATCTCAATATCCAGGGAGGACAGGTCCTGTTTGGCTGACTCTTCGAGCTGCATGCGGTCATTTCTGTCTCCCAGGCCCATGACCACCAGGGTGTTGAACTGGGAGAGAAGCTGCTTGTCTATCAGCTTGGGCTGCTGGGTGATGGCGCAAAGGCCCACTCCGAACTTGCGGCCCTCGCGAGCAATGGTCTCGAAGCGAGAGGTGTTGCTGCCAGCGCCCAAAACCCTCTGCGCCTCCTCGATGGTGATGAGGCAGTTCTTCCGCTCCTGCTGCTCCTCTTTCTTGTATTCCTCCAGAATGTGGCGCGAGATGACGGAGAGCAAGAAGAGCTCTGATCGGTCGCTCATCCTGGGTATGTCCACCAGAACGACTTTGCCGCTTTGCAGATTGGCCAGAATGTTGGCCAGGCTGGATCTCTTCTGGATGTACTTGTTTCTCTCCAGGACATTCTTTATCCTTCGAACCAGGACCTTAACTGTATTCTCTTTGAAGCCATCCAGCACCATCCTGTCCAGGCCCTCTGTCCCCTGGATCTCCTCCAGCCAGTGGTTGGAGTTGAAGATCCTGGAGATGGCGTCCAGGGCATCCCTCTGGGGCGGCGACCACTCATAGAGAAGGGCGATATCCTCCGGCCGGACCTCGCTTGCAGAGACGGCCAGCTCCTCCACTCCTGGATCGGAGGCGTTCTTTTGGTCGGTGGAGTAGCAGGCCAGACCTTCCCGATACCTCTTGAGATGAGTCAGCCCCTTCACCAGGCCATTGCCCTTCAGGTATTCTCCATGAGGATCGACGATCAGAAGCCCGAACCTGGATCTTCCCATGCAGGCCAGGCGCATGCACGATGCCGCAAAGACCTTCATGAAGTTGGACTTGCCCATGCCCGTGGTGGCGAAGACGCCCATGTGGTGGTCCATGGCATTGCTGTGCAGAGCCACGGGGATCTCCTCCACGAGGCGAGAGCCGTTTCTCAAGGAGCCGATCTCGATATCCCCCATGACCTGCTTCAAGAACTTGAACTCTGCCTGCTCTGCTCTGGCCACGGGCGCGAACTTGGTGGGAAGAACTCGAGACTTCCTGAATCCGCCATCCTTGGAAACGCAGCCCAGAGGCTCGGCAATGACGCGGTTGAAGATCTGATCCCGATCGAAGAACTGGGTTCCCTTCATAGCGGTATCCCAGTGACCGTCGTAGTTGGAGCTGTGCTGAATGTCCAGGACGCGGGCCAGAAAGGTCAGGCCTCTGTCCCTGATGGAGAAGATCTGCCCCACCTCCACCCTCTCCTCGTCGGAAAGGTCAAAGGGGACAATGAAATGATACTCAGTAACGCTCTTGGAGACGATCCTGTAGGTTGTGTCTCCTTTCTCTATCACCTTTCGGTCCGCTAGACTGGCTCTTGCCCTGGTCTGGCTTTCCTCTTGATCCATGGCCACTTTCATTCTCTGTATCCACTTCCTTTTCTGCTAAATCCCTGGCCTCATCTCCAGGACATCGTGGAAGTCCTGCATCAATATCCTGACCTGGGACTGGCCGAGACCCATCTCCTCCAGCATCTCCATCAGCTTCAGCCGCAGGAATCCTCCCTCCTGGTCAGTGATCCTGATGTCCCGGTGCGCCCGGAAGAGGGCGTGGGGATAGCCCAGGCATTCCGATGAGCAGGAATATGCGGCCAGCCGTTCCAGCACTGAGCCGATCCGATCTTCGAGGTAGGAGGGAGCGTCCACCCGGAAGGCATGGTCAGAGCGTCCATCGAAGCGAACGATGTAGGTCTCTCCCTCCCACCTGCCCTGCCCGTGATCCACCTTCTTGTCCTTCAGGCAAAGATACCAGGGGACGCCTGGGGCCATGAGGCTGCCTGCGTAGCTGGTGTGCTGCACAAAGGGCAGGGAGATCTCTTCGCCCCAGGGAAGAGTGCTGGACTTGCTGATGGCGAGGAGCGCCACGTCCTTCTCTTTTGCCCTCTCGAAGACGGTCAAAAGAGCGCCTCGCAGGGGCTCAAAGACATCGAAGCTGCCGTCATAGAGGATCAGGTCCCCCGGCCTGGCCTCGCCTGTGGCATCGTCCAGGGCGATATACTCCTGAAGCTCGCGAAAGTAGGTGGAGAGCCTTTCCAGATCGGACTCCTTGAGATCAATACCCTTCAGACCGAAGATCTGCTCCAGGTAGGGATCGAACTGCTCAGCGCAGATTCTGGGGTCGGCCAGGAATATGTCGTCGTAGGTGATGACCGTCCTTCTCCAGTCTCTTCCCCGGTATACGGCATAGCCGGCCCGGATCAGGTTCAGGTTGGCCACAGACCAGCTGCAAACCGCCACATTGGAGCCGTCCACGGCGAAGATCTCTCCCTCGAACTCGGAAGGATCTATCACCACGAAATCCTGCCTGCAGACGCCCGTCTCGGCACAATATCGATCGAGGCTGTCCAGAGAGATGTGATCCCTGATCAGCTCCGCCACGGCAGAAAGCCGGCTCTTGTCCAACATCCAGATTGATAAGAAAGCGGCAAAGTATATACGAATTTTGCTTCATATATACCCATGCAGAATAAAATTGTGCAAAGGCGATTTGACCCCGCCGGAGGGTGATAGAAAAATTCGTAATCGATTTTTAGCTCCTTGATGTGAATCATGCCCTCTTGCTTCCGCTTCCAGGGGATTGGGTCTCCCCTCCACCCGCTTTCATCTCAGGCTGTCAGCGCGAGGGTCAAAAGACGAAAAAGGCACTCTTGATAGGATTCTAGCTTCTCCTGCCGGCGGAAATTGCCTCCTTGCAAATCTTTATTACTTCGGGAGCGCGGAGGGTCACGAATACCCCGACCTTCAGGTCGGGGATGAAGTGAACCCTCGCACATTTTTTGTGCTCTCTTAAATCGATAAAACATTGCTTCTTTTTAAAATGAGGTTGTTTTTGGCACCT
>JAPKYD010000072.1 GCA_026394475.1 Methanothrix sp. | reverse complement strand
GGAAAGCAGAGTTTCAATCGTGCAGATCAAGGGAATCTGGGCAACGAAAACTCGACGATTTCTGAATTCCCGAAAACCGAGCGTGCGGCCCGAAGCATACCCCGTCCTTTAGGGCGGGGTGGCCGCACGCAATTTGATTTTCAAAGATAGAAAAATTTTTTAATGAAGATGTGCTATCTATACTTATGAAAGAAATTGTCAAGGAAAATCGCATCCCCTCGGATGACCCGGACGAATGCTGCAGCCTTGCCGAAAGCATGATGGAGGAGATCCATCAGATCATGATCCCGGACAGCGTGGCCATGTCGCCTGGAAGCGGAAGGCATAAGGGATCTTTTAAGAGAATGCTCCTTCGGCAGATAAGACAGGCAAAGGAGATGGCATATTTGGGTTGAAGCAGTGACGAGATATCCAATTGATCACTATTTTGGCTCTTTGGGCCGAGGATACTCTGCGTATTTGAATTTCATATTAACTACGATTATTAGGACATATATTATATTTTGTCGTCAATTTATTGTATATAATCTTCCAATTTTTTAATTTAATTATCAATTATTTTTAATGAAAATGACCGGGGAAAATAGCGAAATCTTTTTATGCCGCCACAAATTCAAAGATAATAAAATTATTTTATTTATGTAAGCGGGTCTCAAGGGCTTACGAAAACTTTATATATTAATTTTGTTAGTAATTAAGTTGTGAACTCCAAAGCCTGCTCAATCCCGGAATCCTGCGCCGAGGTGGAGGCGGACCTCAAAAAGCTGGATCGCATGCTCCAGGCAGCCCACAGGAGCTCCATCGATATAAAAAATAGCTATGACTTCTATGTGCTGGCTCTCAAGGAGTTCAATAAGGAAAACCTCGCCGACTCTTACATCTACTATGACCGGGCAAAGTACGAGCTTACCAGCGCCATCAATGAGGCCAAGTTCAAGATAAAAGGCTCCAGTTTTCATAGCCTGCGGACGCTCTCTTACTTTTTCAAGCTTTACGGCCTTTATGCCGTCATCTTTGGAACTCTATCCACGCTCTTCTTCAGCTACCTGATCTACAGATATGCGGAAGTGAGCATCCTGGAGGTTCCTCTCTGGGCCGCTTTCTTCGCGGGCCTTGGCTCCTCGGCTCAGATCCTGACCGGGGTGGCGGACGACCTGCGCCGGGATGGCCTGGCAACGAGATATAAGCGGCTTTGGTACATGGCCATTCCGCTATTGAGCATGATCTTCGGCTACATGGCCTATCTGCTCTTCAGCTCCGGGCTCATAGCCTTCAACGCCAACTCGCAGACCAGAACCTTCTCTACCATGTTCGTCTGCTTCCTCACGGGCTTTTTGACCAACTGGCTGATCAACAGGCTCTCCCAGATATCCAGGGATCTGTGAGCTTCGCGATTCCAAAAATGGAAGGCCTGCCGAATATAGTTCCTTGAGTCCGTGCAGCTTCCGGGCAAAAGAGTCCGTTGGCCAGCCGGGCGCAAGGGAAAGGAGGGGGCCTGTAAGAGTATGCTGTTTACGCATCATGAAATTTGCACCTGAAAAAACAAATATCACAATTAACAAAGATAGATATTTATACCTTCCATGGTTTTTCGCATTATAACAGGGCGACTTTGGTCCCTGGGAGGGATGAGCATTGGTGCCTATTTTTAAGATGGAAGCTGCCTTAATCCTGGCGATATTGGCATGGAGCTGCACAACCGCATGTGCCGCTGACGCCAGCGGGCAGGGTGAGTGCTTTACTGATCAGGCCACTGGTAAATTGGTCTGCGCAGTCATCCGCACTCTGGCGTATCATGAGATCACATCGCTGACCGATGGAGTGGATAGCAATAATGGAATATGGCCAGTGCTCAGCGAGAACGGCGAGCGTGCTGCTTTCACCACCGCTACCTATTCTCCTGAATTAGTTGTTCATATTCACGTGATCGATGCGGAAGGCACAGGCCAGCGCGAGGTGGACTCTTACAAACCGCTGTGCTATTGCAGTGCATCGGCTGACATCAGTCCTGACGGCTCGAAGGTTGTCTCCACAGATGGAATACAACTTCGTGTCGCCAATGCCGACGGCAGCGGCGCAGGAGCCATCCTCAACACCGGATCGATTGTAGGCATGAAGATCATCGATAATGGGCAGGTATTCTTCATGGTGAAAGGCGACACCGAAGTGCAGGGCAGCTCGCCCAAGATCCCCGTTCAGCGCGGGATCTGGACCATCAACTTCGATGGCAGTGGGCTGAGGCAGATCGCAGGGCCAGATCAGATTGCCGCCCTGCTCGGCGTGGCTGCCGATAGCGTCAGCCCTGCCGCAGGCTGCTTCGATCTATCTTCGGACGGATCGCGAATGGTCTTCGCCGTTTACACAGAGAAGAGACTATGCATCCTGGGGGCCAACTCCAATGGCTCAGGGCTGCACGAGTTTGTCTTTCCAAAGGATTACTTCTGGGCCATCAATAAGATCGGCATCAGTGGAGATGGACCGAAGATGTTCTACAACATTTTGCCAAACCCCTGTTGCTCCACACCGGGAGAGATAGGCGTGTTCAATTTCGACGGCACAGGCCAGCGGCTCTTGATAAATGCCACTGCCCGCCTGCCTTCTGGATTCCCCGGCTCTGACGACCCTATCACCATGAGCCACGACGGCTCCAGGCTCCTCCTGGGATCTTCAGGCGTGCTGATGGACACAGAGACGGGCGAGATGCTTGCTCTGGCATTGCGGGGAGGCTGGTGGACCAGCGATCCACTGCTTTTGGTCGGGGACGGCATGTTCCGCGCCACCATGAGCAAAGATGCGAGTCGCGTCCTCTTCGTCACCGCAGATGAGAAGGGCATCAGGCAGCTGGCTATCC
>JAPKYD010000014.1 GCA_026394475.1 Methanothrix sp. | reverse complement strand
GTCCCGATCTGGTGGCCAGGATTGAGAAGAGCGGTGCCAAAGTCTTATGCGATACCTGCATGGTCGTCTCCCCGGCCAGTGAGCGCTACAGGAAGATGATGGTCGACTCTGGCAAGGCCCTGGCCTACATCCCTGGGCTGTGCGGCATTGAGGCGGGCTTTGGGAGCACGGAAGAGTGCATAGATGAGGCGCTAGGAAGGATCTGAGGATGGAGATCAAGTGCCATAAGGTCGCATCCGGCTGCGCATCCGGCCCAGCTCTGGCCACGAAGGAGCCGATATCATTCCTCGGCAATGTCAATCCCAAGACAGGTGTGGTGGTCGATCCCGCCCACGAGCTCTATGGCCAATGCCTAAGCGGAAAGGTGCTGATCTTTCCGGGGGGCAAGGGCTCCACCGTTGGATCTTATGTTATTTATCAGCTCAAGAAGAGGGGCCTGGCCCCGGCGGCCATGATAAACCTCTGCTCCGAGCCCATCGTGGCGGTAGGAGCGATCATCAGCGGCATTCCTCTGGTGGATAGAATTCCGGAGACTATCCTGCAACTGGAGAGCGGAATCTTGGTCGAGGTCGATGCCGACCGAGGGCTTGTTAAAATTTTCGGGCCCGCCAGCTTGAAGCATAGGCATCGAGGAAGTGATCGTTCTGCTCCGGAGTGCCCACGCTGACGCGCAGGCAGTGCTCTCCTGCACCCGGGAAAGTGGAGCAGTCTCTTACTACAATCCCTTGGCCGAGCAGCCGCTCCGCGACCAGGCTTGATCTTTCTCTGGTTGGAAAGTACAGAAAGTTTCCTTCGGTGGGAAAAGCCTCGATCATGCTTCTCATCCGCTCCCGCTCGCTAACGATCTTGCCGACCGACTCTTTCATGTATTCAAGGTCATGCAGGGCAGCCACGCCGGCGGCCAGAGAAAGGCTGCTGATACTGAACAGCGGCGCGATGCGCCGGTACTGCTCTGCTATCCATTCTGGCGCCACGGCATAGCCCAGGCGCATTCCAGCCAGGCCAAAGGCCTTGGAGAGCGTCCTTCCCACTACGAGGTTGTCGTAGTCCCTGACCAGCCTCAGCAGGTCATTTTCGGCAAACTCGGCATAGGCCTCGTCCAGGAAGACAATGCCGTTCGTGCTCTCTGCTATCTCCCTCACGCTTCTTTCAGAGACCGAGTTGCCGGTAGGATTGTTGGGTGAGCAGAGAAAGATCATCTTGATCTCGTCTGGGACATTCGGGTCAACCTCGAAGCCCGGCAGCCTTGGACGATAGACGGGCAGTGCCCCGCAGAGCCTTGCCGCCAGAGCGTAGAGGTTGTAGGTGGGCACGGGAATCAGGGCCTTGTCTCCTGGCCCCAGAAAGAGCCGCGCGATGGTGGTTATGATCTCGTCCATGCCTGCGCCCGTGACCATGTCCTCTTCCGGATATCCAGTGTAATTTGACAAAGCTTCTAGAAAAGGCCGAGAGTCCGGATACCTGTTCAGCGGCACATCCTTCAGAGCCTTCCATACCCTGGGGCTGGGGCCGTAGGGATTCTCGTTGCGGCTGAGGACTGCGATCATCTCTTGCGGGATCTCGTATCTGCGAGATACCTCTTTGAGATCCGGGCCAGCCTCGTCCAGCTCCAGGTCTGCCAGAAAGGGCATGATGTTTTTGGAGTAATCCTTCAAGATCATTCACGAGGACTGTTTAATCGGGAAGATATCCTTTTATCTCTTCTGGGTCTCAAAGCCAGCATGTTCAAGATCGGTTTTATCAAGCTGGGAAATATTGCAACCTCCCTTGCCATTGATCTGGCCTTGGATGAGATAGCAGAACGAACCGACGTTGAGTTCAAGATCGTCAGCTTCGGCCCCAAGATGACCAAGAAGGAGGGCGAAGCCTCAGTGGAGCTGAAGGCCTGGGGTCCGCAGCTCGTAGTCATCAGCAGCCCCAACGCCGCGACCGCGGGACCAACAGCTGCCCGAGAGCAATTCCGGGGCCTGCCCACCATCGTCATCTCCGACGGCCCGACCAAGAAAGAGGCACGCGATGCGCTGGGGACCGGCTACATCATCCTGCCCGTGGACCCGCTCATCGGCGCTAAGCGCGAGTTCCTCGACCCGGCAGAGATGGCCCTCTTCAACTCTGATGCCCTCAAGGTTCTGGCCGCCGGCGGCGCAATCAGGCTGGTTCAGGAGGAGCTGGACAGGGCCATGGCCCTCATCGCCAAGGGCGAAATCAATCTGCCCGCGATCTTAGCTACGCCGGAGAAGTGCGCAGAGCGCATGAATTTCCAGAATCCCTACGCTCGCGCCAAGGCCGTGGGCGCGCTCTACATGGCGCAAACGGTCGCCTCTATCGACGCCCAGGCCTGCTTCAGGCTCAAGGAGCTGGAGGCCATCGCCCTGGCTGCTGCCGCCGGCCATGAGGTCATGCGGGCGGCTGCGCGCCTTGCGGACGAGGCCAGAGAGCTGGAGAAAGGCAACGATTCCGTCTCCAGGAAGCCTCACGCCCGCACGGGAGAGCTGATGAAGAAGACCCGGCTCCTGGAAAAGCCGGAGAAGATCTGATTACTTTCGCTCCGCGCGGACATTGACTAAATAGCAGCCCGTCCATCATATCCTTGTGGCAAAGGAAGATTGCTCTCCTCCCGCCCTACACGCTTCTGGGCAAAGGACGGCATTCTTCCCATTCACCCCGTACTTTTTTTCTCTTCCATCCTTCCTGAATGCAAAGATATACCTACCATTGGGCGAAATTTCGATCTCGCATGGCTTTGCTGGAGATCAAGGGTTTAAATAAGCTCTTTTGGGCAGACGGCAAGGAGATGGAGGTCCTGCGGGAGATCAACTTGAGCATCAGGGAGAACGAGTTCATCTGCTTCATCGGCCCCTCAGGCTGCGGCAAGACCACCCTGCTTCGCATCATCGCTGGCCTGGAGGAGCCCACCTCGGGCACGGTCTCCCTGGCAGGCGATCTCATAACGGGGCCCGGCCCGGAGCGGGGCATGGTCTTTCAAGAGTACTCTCTATTCCCATGGCGAACCGTCTTGGACAACATCGCCTTCGGCCTGGAGCTGAAAGGCGTGCCCGCTGATGAACGCCGGACGCAGAGCAGGCAGTACCTCAAGATGGTGGGCCTGGAGCGCTTTGAGGCCCGCTATCCTCACGAGCTCTCCGGAGGCATGAAGCAGCGCGTGGCCATCGCGCGAGCTTTGGTCAACGACCCTAAGGCTCTGCTCATGGACGAGCCCTTCGGCGCTCTGGATGCCCAGACTCGCAACCTCATGCAGTCCGAGCTCTTACGCATCTGGGAGGAGGAGAAGAAGACCGTGGTCTTCGTCACTCACAGCGTGGATGAGGCCATCTTCCTGGCGGATCGCATTGTGATCATGTCCGCCCGACCGGGCCGTGTAAAGGATGTCATCGAGATCCCCCTTCCTCGCCCCAGGAACAGGACCAGCTCCGAGGTCAATAAGATACGGGACCGCATCCTGTGCGATCTCCGCTCGGAGATTGTCACATCCTAAGGATATGGTTTTATACCGCGGAGGACTCTTAATTTATAGCCTGTTTAGCTGGTGAGGCGGTTGGTCGGATCTAGATGGATGGAGCTTCCGCGAAAAGTAGCGGTGGGCAGTGGAGTCGTGCTAGAGCTTCCGGAGATCTGCGCCGATCTGAAGCTTGAGCCTCGCACCCTCATCGTCACCGGCCCCCATACAGATGACGTGGTGGGAAAGGCCATATTCAAAATGCTGGAGGATGGTGGATTTCAGCCTGAAACCCTCATCACCAGCGCCTCCAAGATGGAGGAGGTGGATCGCGCAGAGAGGCTGGCGCGAGAGATTGAGGCTGGATTCTTTATTGGCGCTGGCGGCGGCAGGTCGATAGACATAGCCAAGCTGGCATCTCTGCGGGTGGATATACCGTTTCTATCTGTGCCCACGGCCGCCTCCCACGACGGCATCTGCTCAGCTCAGGCATCGTTGACCATAAATGGAGAGACCGCTTCCATCCCAGCGCAGGCGCCCCTGGCCATTGTGGCAGACACGAAAATAATTTCGCAGGCGCCTGCGCGGCTGCTTGCTGCCGGATGCGGTGACATAATCTCCAATTACACGGCCATCCTGGACTGGCAGCTGGCCCACCGGCTGAGAAATGAGGAATACAGCGAATATGCCTCAGCCCTCTCCGGCATGACGGCGAGGATGATAGTGGAGCTTGCACCCGATATCCGGCCAGGCCTGGAAGAGTCGGCGAAGATAGTAGTCAAGGCTCTCATCTCCAGCGGTGTGGCCATGAGCATAGCCGGCTCATCACGCCCCGCCAGCGGCTCGGAGCACAAGTTCGCCCATGCCATGAACCGCATCGCTTCGGGAAGAGCGCTCCATGGCGAGCTGTGCGGCCTTGGCACCATAATGATGATGTATCTGCATGGCGGAGACTGGGAGATGATCCGCAGCGCTTTGGGCCAGGTGGGAGCGCCCACGACTGCTTCTCAACTGGGCCTGGATGCGGAACAGGTGATCGAGGCTCTGATCTCTGCCCATAAGATCCGGCCAGATCGCTATACCATACTGGACTCAGGCCTCAACTCCAAGGCGGCGGCAAGTGCGGCCGAAGCTACGGGAATAATCTAATAAATAATAATTAGACCGGAGGATGAATTATGTCCGAGGCATCTACACAAATCACGCTGATTGGAACTAAGCTCGCCACCATTGGCATGGAGTTCACCTTCATGGGCCCGACTCCCGAATGCGAAGCCTGCAAGCTCAGAAACACCTGCATCAACCTGGAGCCGAAACGGCGGTACAGAGTCCTGGGAACGCGGGGAGAGCTGGTCCACGAGTGCCCCATCCACGAGGCGGGAGTTCGCGCTGTGGAGGTGGCGGAGAGCCCCATAATCGCGGCCTTCGACGCCAGGAAGGCCTTTCCCGGCTCCAAGATCGTCTTTGAGGCCATGAAGTGTGACGATGAGGAATGCAGCATGTTCGAGATGTGTCACCCTGCGGGCTTGAAGGATGGCGAGAGGTGCACCATCGTGGAGGTGGTGGGGGAATCTCCGGAGGAATGTCCGCGGGGAAATGTCCTGAAGCTGGTGGAGTTCCGGCGCTAGATGCATCTTCTCACCTATTCAAGGAACGTATTCCTTCCCGTGACCGACCTGTGCAGGAACAGGTGCGGTTACTGCTCTTTTCGGCGTGACCCTCCCCAGGCTCGAGTAATTCGCAAGTCAGAGGCATTGACTCTCCTGGCCCGCGGAGCGGAGGCGGGCTGCAGCGAGGCCCTTTTTTCCTTGGGCGAGAGCCCCTGGCGGGTAGCGGGTTTTGAGAGGCTCATGGCCGAAGTGGGTCGATCCAACCTCCTGGATTATCTGGTGGAGCTCTGTGAGCTGGCCCTGGAGGCAGGACTGCTGCCCCACACCAACGCTGGCATCCTTGATGATGACGGCCTGCGGCTGCTGCAGCCATACAATGCATCCATGGGGATGATGCTGGAGACCACGGCCCGCCTGAGGTCTCATGACGGCTCGCCGGGAAAGCGGCCTGATGTGAGATTGGATCACATCGCCCGGGCGGGCAGGCTGCAGATTCCCTTCACTACCGGCATCCTGATAGGCATTGGCGAGAGCTGGGCGGATAGAAAGGAATCCCTGGAGGCCATAGCCGGTCTGCATAGAACCTACGATCACATCCAGGAGGTCATCATCCAGCCGCTTGATCCTAAACCGGGAACCGCCCTGGCAAGAGCGCCTCGGCCCGGCATAGAGGATCTTCGTCAGGTAGTGAGTATGGCCAGAGACATTTTGCCCCCTGAAGTAGCCGTTCAGGTTCCTCCCAACCTGGTTGACCCTCTGCCTCTGGCGGACGCCGGGGCAGATGATCTGGGGGGAATAAGCCCGGTGACATCCGACTGGATAAATCCCGATCATCCCTGGCCGGGGCCTGAGGAGCTGCGAATGCATCTGAAAGGCTATATCCTTAAGGAGAGGTTGCCGGTTTATCCCCGCTTTATCTTGCGGCGGTGGCATGGCCAAAAGACCCGCGCTCTGTTGACGGCTCTGGCGAGCGAGGACGGCCTGCGGCGAAAAAGTATATCTCCTAAGATAGAAAGGTGTCTAATTCGTGAAGAAGATTTGGCTTGAGATTGGCATGAGCACCGGTCTGGTGCTTCTGATGATCGCCCTCATTCTAGTCGTGCAGATCGCTCTTCCAGCAGAGCTGAGGTCGCCTGGTTTCGCTCTGATCGTCCTGCTCTTCATGGCAGCCATGGGCCTGGTGGGCGTAAAGCTGGTGGATATGTAGCAACGTTAAATATAAATATAATAATACACATTTTTCGTCGAGGGGTTTTAAATGGCGGGATTTCTGGAGAAGCTCAAGCTTATAGGCAAGTCTGGAGAAGAGGATTACTCCGAGGTCGATCTGGGTCAGTTCGAGGAGATGGGCGGCTCCCCGGAGATCGTCCTGAGGGTGGCAGAGCTGGGAAAGGTCGAGGTTCTGCCGGAGATCAAGCAGGAGATCTACGCCGGGAATATAATCCTGGTGGATATCGCCGGCCTGAAGCGAGACAAAGCCGCCCTGGACAGGGCCATTGGCGAGCTCAAGAAGGCGGTGGAGGACGTCTCGGGAGATATCGCGGGGATAGGCGATGATCTGGTGGTTCTGGTGCCAAGCGGCATTAAGATAGACCGCGAGAAGGTGGTCGGAGGCAAAGATTGAATTTAGCGACAAATGCCAACTGTCCCGTCTGCTGTAAAGAGATGCAGTTTCACTGGGAGACCCTGGAGGTACCCTATTTCGGAGAGGCCATGGTCATCGCCGGCGTGTGCAGCTGCGGCTTCAGGAACAGCGATACCATCCTGCTGACCCAGAAGGAGGCTTCACGCTACACCCTGGAGGTGACGGCGGTCGAGGATCTGGATGCCAGAGTGATCCGTTCCTCCAGCGGCACCATAAGAGTGCCGGAGCTGGGCATAGACGTCGAGCCGGGATATGCCTCTGAGTCTTACATATCCAATGTGGAAGGCGTCCTGGACAGAATCGAGGATATTGTAGCCTTCGCCACTCGCTCGGCGCGAGAGGCGGGCAATGTGGAGAGCACAAGACGAGGCGAAGCGATCCTGGAGAAGATCGACCTTGTCAGGAAGGGCCAGTTCAGGCTGACCTTCGTGATCGAGGATCCCCTGGGCAACAGCGCCATAGCCTCGAAGAAGGCTGTGAAATCCCCTCTGGACGTCTGAGATGATAGTTTTCAGCGGCGGCACGGGCACGCCCAAGCTTCTCCGGGGCTTGAAAGAACTTCTTTTGCCAGAGTCCCTCTCCGTGGTGGTGAACACGGCGGAGGACCTCTGGATCTCAGGCAACTACGTCTCGCCGGATGTGGACACAGTGCTCTACACCCTGGCGGATTTGATAGACGAAAAAAGATGGTGGGGCATCAAGGGCGATAGGACTCTCACCCACGACTTCCTGCTCGCTTTAGGCCATCAAGAGAGGCTTACACTGGGCGACAAAGATAGGGCCGTGCACATCTTTCGCTCCGAGCTGCTGCGGCGCGGCCTTGGCCTGAGCCGCGCCACCGAGGCCCTGGCAAGATCCCTGGGGATCGAGCAGAAGGTCGTTCCCATGAGCGATGATCCTGTTTCTACATTCATCGCTACCGGAGAGAGAAAGATGCACTTCCAGGACTTTTGGGTGGGTTTAAAAGGAGTGCCGGATATTCTGTCTCTCACCTTCGAGGGAATAGAAAAAGCTATTCCAAGCCAGGGTTTCCTGGATCTTCTGGAGCAGGAGGACACCGTTCTCCTCGGCCCCAGCAATCCCGTGACCAGCATCGGGCCTATCCTGGCTTTGCCGGGCGTGCGCGCGCGCCTGAAGGGAAAAAAGGTCGTGGCCGTCAGCCCGCTGGTGGGAAACAGGCCGGTGAGCGGTCCGGCGGCGAAGCTCATGCACGCTGGCGGCGTTCCCGTCAGCGATGAGGGCGTGAAATCCCTTTTGGGCAAGGTTGATCTCTTTGTGGTCGACAAGACGAGCAGCTACAAAGGAGAGTGCGTCCGGCTGGATACTCTTATGAGGAGCAAGAAAGATAGCCTCAGTCTGGCGAGAAGCTTGCTCGAGCTGATCAAATGTTCTTAGGCATCGATCACGGGACCACAGCTATCCGCTTTGCCGTCGAGACAGGACGCTGCTGGGAGCTTCCTAGGCACGAAGCCAGCCGGCTCTCTTCTGAGGAGATCCTCGCAGGCATTCGGCGTAATCTGGGACTCTCCCATGTCGATCTGGTGGTCCTGACCTACTCCATGGGCGACGGTCTCACCCGCATCGTGCGCCTGGAGGACGCCCCGAACCGGGGCATCATCCAGCAGGATGGTGCCGGCCTGCACGTCGGCGGAGGCACCAGGGTCTTCGAGGCAATAAAGAATTCCGGCTGGCCCTGCGTGCTTTTGCCGGGAATACACCGCGCAGGCGATGTCGATCCCAGGCTGAAGGTCTTCTCCCACGGCATGAGCCCGGAAAAGGTCGGCCTGGCCTACGGAGTCTTCCGGCAAGGCCAAAACAGCTTCATAGTCTCCGATGCCAGCTCCAATACCGTGACCTTCTGCGTCCTGAAGGGAGAGATCATCGGGGCCATCGATGCTCCCATCTTCGCGCCTGGATTGATGCAAGGCCCTCTGGATGTTGAAGCCATAAGAAAGGTGGATGCGGGAAAGATGAGCGCCAATCAGGCCTTCACCTGCGGCGGCATTCTCTGCAAGATGGGGCGGTCGGGCCTCGAGGAATGTGCTCCCGAGGAACGAAGACTGGCTCTTGAGTCTCTTGCCTTATTCGCGGCCATGGAGATCTCCGCCCTGCTCGTCCTCTCGCGCGATCGGGGGGAACCCGACCCTCGCCTCTTTCTGGCTGGCAGCCCATCTCCTCTGATCGAGACGCGCGTAGCTGATCTCTTGGGCAGAGATGTGAAATCCCTGGGAAGATGTGCGGCCGCTGAAGGTTGCGCCTGGATTGCAGCGGCTGTGTTCAAAGGCTGCGAAAGCATCCTGGGCCTGGAGGTGGACCAGGCTGCCAGGTTTAAGGATGGCAAAGCATGGAGCCTGTGAACTGGAAGGAGCTTTTGCAGGAGCTGGAGGCCGAAGCTGCAGCTCTTCGCAAAGAGAGTACGAGGGCCAGGGATCTGAGACGAAGGGCGGAGCAGTCTCTACAGCTAGCGGAGTCGGCATCAGCCGAAGCGGAGATAATAAACCGTCTCGACTTCCTGCTGATGGGGCTCACTGAAGCTGCAAAGGAGAACGTCTGCACCAATACCAAGTGCCCTCATTACAGCAAGAGATGCAAAATGAGATAATAGTAATGATGATCCTGGCGGGAACCAGGATCGTGATAAAGCGAATTTACCTTACACCTGCTCTGCTGTCAGACCACTTGTTGAATGCATAGGGCAGTACAAATGTGCAAATGCCGAATACGACTATTGCGATCAGCTGATCCGTGATGTTGGGCATCTATTTTCACCTCCTCTCTAGGCAGTGGATACGCGAACAGAACTCTTCAACTACTGCCCTTAACTTAAACTTTGTGCCATCCTTTTATCTAAAAACTGCAGACTTCAGAAAAAATTTTGTTGCAATAAGTTAATTATTAATGATTATAGAAAGCGGCATTATTTAGGCCTCCGAGGATTGCCCTTAGAAAAAGCTGTCATCAGAAGTCAGGAATGAAGGCCGGATGCCCGGCCTTTTCTCCTACTTCATCATAGATAAAGCAGCAATAACTACTACTAGGACAGCGGCTGCGACAATCAAGTATCTGCTCCACTCGATATGCATTACCTGGTCGTTGGTACGTTTCGGTCTATGTGCGACCACCTCGGCTATCCACTTCTCGTGCTGCAGCATTGCATCGCTCTTTACAACTGTCATTTTGGCTCACCTCCAATTTTAGGGCGCGGGGATAACCCATGCCCCAAACTGGTTACATCACTATAGGAGAAAAACTTTACCAGACCTCAGGCGCATCTCGACACTGAGTCAGTCCTTAATGCTGCAGGATCTGCGGCCCGGCAGAGTCCTATAAATCCTCGCATCCTTCTGAATCTTGCCCGCCGATGCAAGCCTTTGCAACTCAAGCGCGATCTCCTCACTTCTCTGCATGAACTGATCGGTGACCAGCTTCTTCAGCTCCTTAGAATCCACACTTCTGCCTTCCCCTATCCCAGGGCAGGTGGGGTTGTAGCTTATATTGAGCAGAATGTCTTCCTGAGGCACAGTCTCTTCCTCCGCGCGAAAGGGAAAGAGCCGGCAGGCCCTGGGCCGCACGGAATAAATGGTGCAGCCATCATCGTAGAAGACGCAGGTGGTATCCTCCTTGCTCTTCATCACCGGGAAATCTAGGATTATCTTCTCTCCAAAATCACGGACGCGGACGCATTGTCCATCGTACTCGAAGAGGGTATCTACGAAATCGCGGGGCTTCTGCCTCGTCTGGTGGCTGATATTCTCGATGTCTTCCTTTGTCAGGCAGATCAAGTTCGATTTCGCGCAGAACTCTTTCAGTCGTTCCAGGGGGACCAGATCCTCGAACTCAGGAGGCCTCTTATGGTGGCAGCAGGAGCCGCATCTCTGGCATTTGAATCGGATAGCTCCAAAGGTGGTTTTGATAAAAACCCTAGGCAAAGGAATTCCTCAAAAAAGAGAGAAAAGAGCGAAGACGCCGTTAAAGCGTCTTCTTCCTGGGGTGATCGTCGGTCAGGACCTGCAGCCCCAGCTCTTCTGCCGCCTCTGCCTTCATGATGTCCACCATCGCGGCGGCGGGGAAGATCATGGGAGCGTTCTCCATCGGACCGTAGAGATAGTAGTCAGCGCCCACGATGCCTGCCACCAGGTTGGAGCCGATATCCACGGGAGCGAAGGCCTCTTTGTGCTGTTTCTTCCACTTTTTCATCCAGTCCCATGCCGACGCGCCGTTATGGAACCCTCCGCCCACTGGCAGGCCTAGCTGGGCCTTGACGGCAATGATGGCACGATAGGTAGCTCCCGAGCCGCTGCCTAAAGGCATGGCGGCCGTATCGATGAGTGTCCTGGTTATGCCGCACTCCTTGGCGTACTCCAGCATGCCCTTCTTGGCACCGCCCCCTGCCTTGGTCAAGATGTTCATCTTGCCTACGGTTCCTGCCTCCATGGCGTTGAAGGCCAGGATGATGGCTGCGTCGAGGTCGCTATCCTTGACCGCCTGCAGCTCTTCGGGAGTGATAGAGGCGTTGATGGAGTTGTGGATGGCCCTGTCTGCCACGCCGATCTCGGTGGCGTACTTGACGCCGAAGGCGCGAACCTCTGGTGCGCTGGAGTCGATGAGGAACGGGTAATCGGATAGCCCTACGAACCAGTCGATCTCCTTCTTCATGGCCTCATTGCTCTCCGCGACGATCTGGTTCATACAGGAGTTGCCAGTGATGTCGCTCATCTCAACCTGTGCGTTCCAGAGCTTCTCGGCCGCAGCCGTGTCGAAGACTCCGTGCTCCGCATCCGAGACGATCTTGTGCCTGGCGTAGAACATGGTGCCAATGCAACATGTGGGGTACTCTCCAGGCTGGCCCCCAACCTTGAACTTGCCGAACTCGAAGACCTCTTGCTTCCTATCAAACTTGAACATTCAAATCACCCTCGTCCAGTGGCCGGCATATACAAACAGTATATACGCCAATATTATGATCAGTCCTGCGCAAAGCCCGTAGGCCGTGCCGAGATCTCTGCCGACAGACTTTCCTGCCCGCAGGAACTTCTCGCCTGAGTAGAACTCTATCTTCTCATCGATCTTATCCAGCCTCGCCATGATCTGAGCGAACTGATCTGGATCGACGACGCCAACGGGTATTATCTGCTTTCCTTCATCAGCCATGGTCACAGCCCCCCTTTGAAAACAAAGAACGGCCCGATCATCATCACGACTGCTAGGATGAACCCGATAGCGAATCCCATGGAAACGGTGGCGAGAACACCCGAGCTCAGCTTCGTCTCCCTGGCCAGGAGCTGACCCTTGTATTTGATGTCATCGACCAGGTCGTCGAACATTCCCATCTGGGGCTCAACGACGTTTGGAATTCCCTGGCCGTATACAATCTCTTGTTCCTCTGCCATCTTAGTGCCCTCCTACCATCTTCAGGATTATGCCGAAGAAGATCAGAATCATGGTCATGCCCAGGGCAATGCCCTCCATTTTGCCTGCATAGATGCCTGCCTGGAATTTGTTGAGGAGACCGTTGTTGGTTACAGCGGCGTCCATCAGGCGCATCCTGTCTCTGACCTCAACTACCTCGGCAGCCAGCGCCCTCGGTCCATGTTCCTCTTCCTCTTCTCCACCCACTTTGATCTCGATCCTCATGGGATCGACGTCCAGGGCTCCTGGATCTTTGGAAACCAGCTCTCTGATCTTGCCGGTTATCGCTCCAACGTCCTCGGTATCGATCATGAAGACCGACTCCACCTGGGCCCGGATACGCTCAATAGATTCCTCTGTTAGGTTTTGGATGAAGGGGATGGCTCCCTTGGCTCCGATGATTCTTCCCTCTTTGTCGATGCCGCTCTTGAGGAAGGAGTCGGCAGCCTGGCCGGTGATGTGCCCCTTGACCTCCATTCCCGTTATGATCAGGAACCTGATGTTGGGATTGGAGACCATGTTGGCCACCATCTTCTCTATGCCGATGTTCTCCGTCTTGCAGGGTCCTGTCAGAGCTGCTCCAGCCTCAAGTAGCGTCTCAGGTTTGATGTGAGATCCGCAGGTACAGACAGCTACAGGGTTTTCCGGGTTCCCTGCATAGTACTCGCCGGTGATGAGCGGCCACGGCTCGGTAGGCTTCTTCTTCAGGGCCATCTCAGGCACCTCCAGTTGCCGGCTTCAAAGCCGTCTTTACTATTTCCATTCCAGCCGGGCTGGTGAACAGCGTGCTGACGAGGATGACGAAGGCCACTACCAGGCCGATGATGAAGCCCATCCA
The DNA here is from genome assembly GCA_026394475.1 of Methanothrix sp. GTDB lineage: Archaea > Halobacteriota > Methanosarcinia > Methanotrichales > Methanotrichaceae > Methanothrix. The sequence continues at coordinate 24,399 of JAPKYD010000014.1, read as the reverse complement.
GATGTTGGTGTACAGGCCGCCTATGTAGGATGCCTTGCCCCTGTTGGCGTAGGACTCCATGAGCTCGTTGTCCGGCACCAGCTGGTTCATCAGATCGTCCGCTATATTGTCGAGCTTCTCCACCTTGGGATAGAGTGGGTCCAGAGCATACTGAACAACGTCTTCCCTTTGCTCTGCGACCGTTCCCTTGATAGGATCGAATAGCAGACCCAGTTCGGGTGATATTCTTACAACTCCCATTTACAAGACCTCCTTTAGAGCGCGCTCGGCGGCAGAAGCCCTGTTCCGACCACTGCTGATGCATCTCTCTTTGCCAGCCTGAAGTACCAGACGTAGAAGTAGTACCAGATGGCAAAGCCCACCACAATCTGCACCATTCCTGCGGCCAGTCCCAGTGTCATCAGGGCACATATGCCCGTGGCTATAGTGGACATTCCTCCCACCATCACGCCGTTCACCAGGGTCCTGTCCTGCTTCTCATCCGGGCCGAGGTTGGCGTTGAAGGGATGCAGGATAGCCAGACCGCCGCAGATGAAGATGATGGCCAGGAAGCCTGTATTGAAGACGTCCTTCACGATATCGGCATAAGCCAGAGATCCGGAGATGGCAAAACACCAGCCCAAAATGGCCAAGGTTCCTGCGCCGGACAGGTCAGTCAAGCCTTCCTCCATGATGGGAATGTTGAAGCCCATGACCCTGTTGGCAATAAGCCCCACGACATAGCCGAAGATCAGTGAGTAAACCAGAGCTAAGATCACACCCAGCAATCCCACGCCCAACTGCTCGGCAATGTTGAGGCCGAACAGGACTGCCACTGTGCCCATTCCCAGGGAAAGCATTCCGATAGAGGGAACTCCTGTGCCTATACCGTAAGCGCAGACGCGTCGAACAGCGTTAGCACCCATGACCACTCCGAAGAGTGCTGCCAGGGCTCCTACGAAGGAGAATATATTCGTTCCTGTGACGCTGTTCAGGATGTATGCCAGGTAGATTCCCACCACGGACCCAACCAGCCCGTAGATCCTGAGCTGCTTGGGCTCGATCTTGAACCCCTTGACTACGGTTTTCTCTGCCATCTCAGACTCCTCCAATGGGCGTAATGAGCACGGCCACAACGGCCAAGATAGCAGTTGCTACCAGGCACGATTTGAAGGCATTGGGCCACTTCTTGAACTTGGGATCGTGGAACCCTTCGATGGTTCCCTGGATGTTCCAGGAAGCCAGCACGGCGTCCACAAAGAATATGCCTATGGCGAAGATGGCGCTCATGGCCGGGTTGCCGTTGATCTGCACCAGCGGATAATAAATCATCGCCCCTCCGAGGCCCCCCATAGCTGCTCCGATCGTACCGGAAACAAAGCAGACGGTGGGGATACCCTGCCCGACCGTGCCTGGTGCGACATAAGGCGGCTGGGAGAAGCCAGTAATTGGGTCGTAATTGACCTTGGCCGAAGCAAAGGGTGCACCTACGGCGTAGGCGTAAATCCAGCTGCCCGCCAGCATGGTGGCGTCAATCATGATCATGGCGCCAACTGCACCCGTCGCTAAGATTGCCCAGAGATTATCGGTGACGGACATCATCAGGCCAGCGGACAGAAGACCGGTGAGTCCTGAACCTGCAGCCAGCTGCACTGTGCCTGTACCGATACCTGTGGCCTGGGCCATGGCTGCGGGGGCGCCACCCACGGGCACGAAGTGAACGCCAACACCTACGAGTAGGCCTCCCACGATGATCTCAAGAATGTATATAATGGTATTAATATCAAAGGTCATGCGGGTATGTCCCCCTTGTATCCTGGATACGGCCCGTACTTTCTCCTTGCAGAGACCTCACAGTAGTGGTTGTACAGGTTCATCACAATTACAAAGAACAAGCCCATGGCAATGGCAGCGCCAGCCTGGGTGACGGGGTCAAAGACAGTTGTTCTCCAGTTATCCAGGAAAACGGTCAGGCCGAAGGCCAATCCTGTGCACGGACCGCCGAACTTGGCGCAGAACCAGGCATTGTCTATGGAGTTACGAAGACCTGCCTCGGCCTTCCTCACGATCTGTCCGGAGAGCATGGTGTTGAGGCCCTGTCCGAACAGCCTCCACTGGAACTCACGCTCACCACCGTAGTGGATGTCACCTACGGACGACCCGATAGCTCCGACGGTTAGTCCCCAAACCAGGCCAATTACGGGAATCGGGAAGGGATGGTGAGGCGTCAGAATGTAAACCTGTATTACCGCAATCAAACAAATACAGAACGATGTTATCCACACATGCGCCATAATCGAAGGCGTTGTGTACCGCACGATGTCTAGGTAGATCCACTGGTTGAACCTGGCCTGGCTGGCGGATCTTCCAAAGTAGGCGCTCGTCGACATCACTCCGTCGAAGAGAGCTGCCAGGGATGCCCCAGCGGCTACTGCAAACAGCAAAGGCATATGATAGCCTTCGATGAGCACATAAGCCATGATGGCTGCGGTTGTACACCACAGAGCGTTCGATGGCGGCTCGCCTGCGATGGCCTTGTTGTAAATCCTGTGGGGATTTCCGACCTGGGCAGCCAGCTGAACCTGCGAGTTGGGATTGCTCTGAGAACCTATATCTGAATCAATATCCTCAGAAGCACCCGCAACCGTGGCCAGAGCGCCCATAGCAGCTACGAGCCCCATGCCAAATGCGTCCATTTATTCCTCCTCCTTTTCATTTCTCCAATTTCATAGTTTTGCGTGATAAAATTGGCTATAACGCTCTTGGTATCAATTACCTAAACTTATAAAGCTTTCGCGAAAGCCCCGAAGAGCCAAAAATTATTCAGCCGCACGGGATTGGCGCTATTACCAGGGCTCCCTCTTCGCTCCGATCTTATAGCCGATAATATTGGTCAGGCGATGCAGAATGGGAGTTATTATCAACACTATTAATATTATCGGAGGAGTGAAGTTCTGCCAGAACCATTGCGGTGCAAGAATCATGGTGAGAATCCACGCCCCTATAACGAAGTCCAGCTGGTCTATGACAAAGAGCGGCGCACCGCGCTTGAGGCCCAGCCGGCGCTTGAAAAAAGCAGCCGCGATGTCGCCCACCATGGCGCCTAGCGAAAGGCCCAAGAGTACAAAGAGCTGCTCCGGGCCGGTGCCAAAGCTTGGCAGGCCGAGGGCCGGCGCGATGGCGTTCTGCATGAGCCCGGCCAAAAGCCCGCAGACGGTACCAGCGGCCGTTCCTCTAAGGGTTTTGCCGTCACCCAGCATGCGCCGGCCATCTTGGAAGGTTTGGCCGAGGTCCAGGGGAACGCCTCCTCCAAAGAGAGCTGCGATATTGTTGGGAATATAGGCGGGCAGCATCAGCCAGATGGCGATGATCAGGGGGTTCATTCTTCTTTCTCTGATGCCTTTTCGCGTCCTATCCCATATATCAAATTATCTGATGAAGGCTAACGGCAGTTCTTTTCTTATGGGAAGCCTATTCGCGGGCAAAATTCTGGATCGAAACAGTTAAGTTCCTCCTGCGATACTAGAAGGGCGGGCGTCGATGGTCTAGTGGTTATGACTTGGGCCTTCCAGGCAGGATTTGATTCTGCGAAGCAAGCCTACAACCCGGGTTCGAATCCCGGTCGACGCATCCCTTTAATGAGCCCATTCTTACGTTAAATGCCGAATTATTTTCGCTACATTTATATCCTAGTTTGACCAGTCTTAGATTATGAATTCCGAAGGGGAGATCTCCAGTGCCCGGGGATTGCTGGCTGAGAAGATTGCTGGAGAGATCACCTTATCCCATAATCCGGGGGAGACCCTGAGGAAGTGGCGGAGGAACTTCGGCATAACCCAGACCGACCTTTCCAATTATCTGCGGATATCGCCTTCTGTGATCTCCGATTACGAGAGCGGCAGGAGGAAGTCTCCCGGCATAATGATTGTGAGCAAGATCATCGATGCGCTGCTGAGGATAGATGAGAGCCGCGGCTGCAATGTCCTTCGAGCCTATGAGGATATGTGGGGAGATATCCTGGGGATGGATTCCATCTGCAGCGTCTGCGAGTACCAAGAGCCAATTCCCCTCGCGGATATGGCTCTGAAGCTGAATGCTGCGGTTATCTTTGGACGAACCGATATCACGATATGGGGTTACACCATAATCGACAGCATGAAGGCCATCGTTGAGATGCTTCCCGACCAGTTCCAGAAGATCTATGGGCGCAGCACGGCCAGGGCCCTGATCTTTACCGGCATCCGATCCGGTAAATCGCCCATGGTAGCGGTTCGCGTCAGCAATCTCAAGCCCGGTGCAGTGGTCCTGCAGGGGCTGATGCCTTCCGATGTGGACCCCGTAGCAATCAGGATTGCTCAGGTCGAGAATATTCCTCTTTTAACGACACATTTTTCTGTTGATGAAGTCTCCAGTGCTCTGAGCAAAGGGTGAAATCTTTTGGTCTCAGGTATAGTCAGCTATGGTGTCTACATCCCGCGATTCAGGATACGGTTGGACGAAATAGCGCGGGTTTGGGGTGACGGAAAGGAGGTCTCTGAAGGATTGCGAGTCTTTGAAAAGTCGGTTCCCGATCTGGATGAGGATGCCGTGACCATTGCGGTGGAGGCGGCCCGCAATGCGCTGCGGCGCGCCAATGTTGATCCCCATCGCATCGGAGCCATCTATGTCGGATCGGAGAGCCATCCCTATGCCGTGAAGCCCACGGGGACCATTGTGGGTCAAGCAGTCTGCTCCTCGTCCTCTTTTACGGCTGCAGATTTCGAGTTTGCCTGCAAAGCGGGCACAGCAGCCGTCCAGGCCTGTCTGGGTCTGGTGAGTTCAAAGATGATCGATCTGGGATTGGCCATAGGCACAGACGTTAGCCAGGGAGCGCCGGGAGATATGCTGGAGTATACGGCTGCGGCAGGCGGAGCCGCCTATCTTATAGGCCGTGAGGATCTGGCTGCGGAGATCGAAGGCTTTTACTCTTTTACCACCGACACCCCTGATTTCTGGAGGCGAGAGGGCATGCCTTACCCGGAGCACAGTGGAAGATTCACGGGTGAGCCGGCGTACTTCAAGCACGTCGTCAGCGCTGCGCGCGGTCTGATGGAGCGCCTGGGCACGAAGCCTGACGATTACGATTACGCGGTCTTCCACCAGCCCAATGGCAAATTCCCAGTTCGGGTCGCCGATATGCTGGGATTTTCCAGACAGCAGATCGAGCCCGGTATGATAGTGCCTATGATTGGAAACACCTACTCGGCCTCCAGCCTCATCGGCCTGGCGGCCACCCTGGATATAGCCAAACCGGGGGACAGGATCTTCGTTACCAGCTTCGGCTCGGGGGCGGGAAGTGACGCCTTCAGCATCGCCGTGAAGGATAGAATTGAGGAGATCCGCTGCCAAGCTCCGTCTGTGCAAGACTACATCGGCAGCGCTGAGTATCTCGACTATGCCATGTATGCCAAACACAAGGGCAAGCTGAGAATATGAGGGCCGTATCCATTATCGGTGTGGGCTGCACCAAGTTCGGAGAGCGCTGGGACGTCTCTTTGCGCGACATGATCAGCGAGGCCGGGGTGCTGGCCATAGAGGATGCCGAGATCGCAGGCGAGCAGATCGATGCTCTCTTCGTGGGAAACATGAGCGGCGGGAGATTCGTGGAGCAGGAGCATATCGGGGCGTTGATCGCCGATTGTGCAGGGCTCTCCCGGATGCATATCCCTTCGACGCGAGTAGAGGCGGCCTGCGCCTCCGGTGGTCTGGCACTGCGCCAGGCGGTGCTGGCCGTGGCCAGCGGCTACCACGATATAGTGATCGCCGCCGGCGTAGAGAAGATGACCGATGTCTCCTCAGGTACCGCGGCGGATGCGCTCGCCGCTGCAGCCGATCGCGAGTGGGAGTGCTTCTTTGGGGCCACCTTTCCCGCGCTCTACGCCATGATGGCCAGGCTGCACATGCGCCGCTTCGGGACTACGCACGATCAGATGGCCCAGGTGGCAGTGAAGAACCACCATCATGCCTGCTACAATCCCATAGCTCAGTATCATATGGAGATCAGCATTGAGGATGTGAATAGATCTTCCCTGGTGGCCGATCCATTGCGTATCCTGGATTGCTCGCCCATCTCAGATGGTGCCGCAGCCGTCGTGCTTGCGCCCACGGAGACGGCCAGGCGTTTCGCAGATACGCCCATAAGAATAGTGGGAAGCGCCCAGGCCAGCGACACTTTAGCGCTGCACGACCGCAGAGATTTGACGACGCTGGATGCCACCGTCCATGCCGGGCGCGCTGCCTTTGCCCAGGCCGGCATTGAGCCGCGGCAGGTGGATGTGGCGGAAGTGCACGACTGTTTCACCATCGCAGAGATCCTGGCCATCGAGGACCTGGGCTTTGTGGAAAAAGGCCAGGGGGGGAAGGCCACAGAGGAAGGGCTTACCGCCCTGGGCAGCAGCCTCCCGGTGAATACCTCCGGCGGACTGAAGGCCTGCGGTCATCCCGTAGGTGCGACAGGAATAAAACAAGCCTATGAGATCGTTCTGCAGCTCCGCGGCGAAGCCGGCAAGCGCCAGGTGGATGAGGCGGATATAGGATTGATCCACAATGTGGGAGGCTCAGGTGGAACCGCACTGGTCCACATACTCGCGAGGTGAATATGACTACGCACGCGCCTAGGTTCTGGAGGAGCATACCTCAGAGGTACAATCTTCAGGGGACGCACTGTACCCGCTGCAATGAGTACTTCTTCCCTCCCCGAAACGTTTGTCCCAACTGTCGCCGGGGGGCGCATCTGGAGGAGTACACCTTCAAGGGGACGGGCAGCGTCGTTACTTATACTACTATTCATAACGCCACGGAGGACTTCGAGCGGCAAACTCCTTACAATTTGGCCATCATTCAGCTCGACGAGGGGCCGAGGGTCACCGGCCAGATCGTCTCCGCTCTGGAGGGCGTGAAGATAGGTATGCGCGTGCGGCCGGTCTTTCGGATCTTGGGCAAAGAGGGCGAAAGGGGTATCATATACTACGGTACCAAGTTCGCGCCCCTGCTGGAGCCGAGCTGCTCACATGATAAAATAAGCAGTCAAAAAAAGTGAGCGAGAAGGCTTCAGCCGAAGGTAAGGGCAGATTCTAGCAGGACGGGGCCGGTCTTGAGGACCTCGTTCTCTTCTTTGATGCCCTTCAGGATCTGCTGGAACCTATTTCTGCCTTCGGCCTGCATAACCAGGAAGAAGGTGTACTCTCCAAAGAGGCGATAGACGTCTCTCACCTCCGGCCTTTTCTGCAGGTCGGCATAAGCCGATCTTTCCTGACCGGGTCTAACCTTGATCATTGTTAATCCAATTACCAACTCAATTCCCCCACTGAGAAGCAAATTGTAACTCCATTTCTAAATAAATACTTTTCGCCTAATGGGGGATTTTGTGGCAGGGTCTAATTTCTCTCTAGTTATATATATTTTTTACAATTGATGTCTATGCGTCTCTCATGTGTATCTGTTCTCTGGGATCCTTTCAATGATCCGTCTTGATCGGCCCCTTGCCGCGAAGGCAACCTTTATAGCATAGGAACTCTAGCAGTACTTGGCGGCAAGCGGCGACCTTCACTGATAACGAAGGCTGATGTGGTCCAAAGTGGGCCAACTCTATTGTCCAAAAGCCAATGCTATGCCAAGGTGGCGGAGCGGCTACGCAAATGCCTGCAGAGCATTACCACTCCGGTTCGAATCCGGACCTTGGCTTCTGAAATTCTTTTGCAAAAGCTTCGAAAAATTTTTATCGGTTGATGACATTGTCTGGCGGTAGTGATGACGGATATATTCCAGGTATCCCTCGTTGGAGGGATTTCAAGGTTTCGGCAAATAAAATAAATGATATACTTAGGGGAAAAGCTTATATCCGCTCAAGTTATTTCATTACGGTCCTAATTATTCAGGAGGCTTAATCAGCTTTGAGCGACGCAACGGGCTACGACGCGAGCCAGATACAGGTTCTTGAAGGCCTTGAGGCAGTCAGACGCAGGCCGTCGATGTATATTGGCTCCACGGACAGTTTGGGGCTGCACCACCTGGTATACGAGGTGGTGGACAACAGCGTGGACGAGGCCCTGGCGGGTTACTGCAAAGAGATAAACGTAATCCTGCACCCGGACGGCAGCGTCTCGGTAAAAGACGACGGCCGCGGCATTCCTGTGGATATCCATCCCCAATACAGTCGGCCGGCGCTGGAGATCGTCATGACCATGCTTCATGCCGGAGGCAAGTTCGACCACGAGTCCTACAGCGTCTCCGGTGGGCTGCACGGTGTGGGTGTATCTGTGGTCAATGCCCTCTCCGAGTGGCTGGAGGTGGAGGTCAGGAGGAACGGGCGGGTTTATTGGCAGAGGTATGGGCACGGCAACGTGGTCTCTGATGTTGAAGTTAGAGGAACTTCGAATCATACCGGCACCACAGTCACCTTCAAGCCCGATGGCTCCATCTTCGAGGATACCGAGTATAATTTCGATACCCTCTCATCCAGGCTGAGAGAGCTGGCCTTCCTCAACAACGGCCTGAAGATAACCATAAAGGATGAGCGAGCGGGCAAAGAGAACGTTTTCCAGTATGCTGGGGGCATAGCATCCTTCGTGGAGTACCTCAACAAGAACAAAGAAGCTCTGCACAGCCCTCCCCTCTACTTTTCTCGCAGCAAGAATGGAACACAGGTGGAAGTGGCTCTGCAGTACAATAACTCCTACAACGAGAGCATCTTCTCTTATGCCAACAACATCAACACCCGTGAGGGCGGCACTCACCTCATGGGCTTTCGCGCCGCCCTGACCAAAACGGTGAATGAGTACGTCCGGGCCAATAAGCTTCTCAAGAATGAGGCCAAGCTCGGCGGCGAGGATCTGCGCGAGGGGCTGGTCGCGGTCATAAGCGTCAAGCTTCCCGATCCCCAGTTCGAGGGCCAGACCAAGACCCGACTGGGAAACAGCGCCATCCGGGGCATCGTCGAGTCCATGGTGGCCGAGGGCCTGGCAGAGTACTTCGAGGAGAATCCGCAGGCGGCCACAACCATCGTGGAGAAGGCAGCAGAGGCCCTGCGCGCCCGCGAGGCGGCTCGCAAAGCCAAGGAGCTGACGCGCCGCAAGAATGCCCTGGGGTCCGGCGGCCTGCCCGGTAAGCTGGCAGACTGCTCTGACAACGATCCAGCAAAATGCGAGATCTACATCGTGGAAGGCGAATCCGCAGGCGGCTCGGCCAAGCAGGGCAGAAACCGTCACTTTCAGGCCATACTGCCGCTGCGAGGCAAGATCCTGAACGTGGAGCGCGCCAGGCTGGACAAGATCCTCAAGAACACAGAGATCAGAAATATGATCGTGGCCTTTGGCACAGGCATCGGCGACGACTTTGATCTCCAGAAGGCTCGCTACCACAAGGTGGTCATCATGACCGATGCCGATGTGGACGGCTCGCACATCCGGACGCTCCTATTGACCTTCTTTTACCGGTATATGAAGCCCCTCGTCGAGGCTGGCTTTATCTTCATCGCCCAGCCTCCGCTCTACCAGGTAAAGAAAGGAAAGCAGGTCAATTACGCTTACTCGGATGAGGAGCTGAACCAGATGGTGAAAACGCTTGTGAAGCCCTCCATCCAGAGGTACAAGGGCCTGGGTGAGATGAATCCCGATCAGCTCTGGGAGACGACCATGAACCCCGAGAAGAGGACCATGCTGAAGGTGACATTGGAGGATGCCGTGGAGGCAGATCGCATCTTCACCATCCTCATGGGAGATCAGGTAGAGCCCAGGAAGGAGTTCATCGAAGCTCACGCCAAGTATGTGAAGAACCTTGATGTTTGAGGTGGCTTTTGACGGAAGTAGATGTCAATATCACTGAGGAGATGAAGTCCTCTTACATCGATTATGCCATGAGCGTGATCGTGGGGCGAGCTTTGCCCGACGTACGGGATGGGCTGAAGCCCGTCCACCGCCGCATTCTCTATGCCATGTACGAGCAGGGCATGACCCACGATCAGCCCTTCAAGAAGTCCGCCCGTGTGGTGGGCGATGTGATGGGCAAGTACCATCCCCACGGAGATGCGGCCATCTACGAGACCATGGTCAGAATGGCCCAGACCTTCTCCATGCGCTATCCCCTAATCGATGGCCAGGGAAACTTCGGCTCCGTGGACGGCGATCCGGCGGCAGCCATGCGTTACACGGAAGTACGCCTCTCCAAGATCGCCGAAGAGATGCTGGCGGACATAGAGAAGAACACGGTGGACTTCGTGCCCAACTACGACAGCTCACTGAAAGAGCCAACCGTCCTGCCGGGCAAATTGCCCAATCTTCTCCTCAACGGGTCCACGGGCATTGCCGTGGGCATGGCCACCAACATTCCTCCTCACAACCTGAAGGAGCTGGTGGGAGCGATCATTCACCTCATAGACCAGCCCCAGGCCGCGCTCGGTGATCTCATGGCTTATCTGCCCGGGCCTGACTTCCCCACTGGCGCATACATCGTGGGCCGGGCCGGGATAGAGGCTGCCTACCTGACCGGTCGGGGGAGCATACTGCTGCAGGCCAAGTCGGAGATCGAGGAAGGGACCAGGAGCACCAAGATAATTTTCACAGAGCTTCCTTACCAGGTGAACAAGGCCAAGCTGATCGAGGACATGGCGGAGATGATCAAGGAAGGCCGGCTGGAGGGCATATCGGACCTGCGGGACGAGTCGGACAAAGAGGGCATACGCCTGATGGTCGAAGTGAAAAGCGGTTTCAATGTTCATGTGGTCTTGAACCAGCTGCACAAGCACACTGCGCTGCAGACCAGCTTCGGCGTAAATAACATGGTTCTGGTTAACGGCCTGCCCAAGACCGTCTCTTTAAAGGAGATCCTGGAGCAGTACATATACTACCGCTCGCAGGTGATCGAGCGGCGCACCAGGTTCGAATTGGATCAGGCGGAGAAGCGCGCTCACATCCTCGCTGGCCTCCTCATCGCACTCAAAAACATCGATGAAGTAATAAGAATAATAAAAGCTGCGGCTTCGCCCGCTGAGGCCAAGGATGCCCTGATGCCGGCCTTCGCCTTGAGCGAGGAGCAGTCCAAGGCCATCCTGGACATGAAGCTACAGCGCCTGACGGGCCTGGAGCAGGAGAAGATCGTCTCCGAAGCGGCAGAGCTGGAAAAGCTCATCGCCCACCTGAGGATGATCCTTTCCAGCAACCTGGAGATTCTGAGCATCATCAAAGAAGAGCTCAAGGAGCTGTGCAAGACCTATGGGGACGAGCGCAGGACAAAGATCATCGAGGTGGAGGGCGAGGTCAGCCGGGAGGATCTGATCCAGGAGGAGGAGGTGGCGGTGACCATCACCAGCTCCGGATACATCAAACGGCAGCCCATCACAGCCTACCGCATGCAGCGCCGGGGCGGGCGGGGGGTCATCGGCGCGGAGACCAAGAACGAGGAGATCGTGACCGATGTCTTCACGGCCTCTACCAAGGACTATCTGCTCTTCTTCACAGACAAGGGCAAAGCCCATTGGCTCAAGGTCTACGAGATTCCATCCCTCGGACGGGCTACGCGAGGAAAGTCCATTGTAAATCTCCTCCAGCTGGAGCCAGATGAGAAGATGACGGGCGCGATTCCTGTGAAGAACTTCGAATCCGGATTCATAATATTAGTAACTAAGAGCGGCAGCATAGTGAAGATGCCACTGCAGGCCTTCAGCAACCCGCGCAAGGGCGGCATCAAGGCCGTCAACCTTAAGGGCGACAGCCTGGTATCGGCACTTCTTACCGACGGAAACCAGGAGCTTCTGGTGGCCACGAAGTTCGGCAAAGCCATCAGGTTCAAGGAGGGCGACGTTCGAGCGAGCAACCGGGGCACCATGGGCGTTAAAGCGATAAGTCTCAACATGGGGGACGAGCTGATCAGCATGGACATGATCAAATCGGGCTCCAGTTCTACCCTTCTCACGATCACCAACCAGGGATATGGCAAAAGGACAGAGCTGGAAGAGTATCCCTTGCAGAGGCGGGGAGGCAAGGGTGTTAAGAACATCGACGCCAGGAAGGGCTTTGTCTGCTGCACCACCACCGTCTCCGAGGAGGACGAGCTGCTGGTGACGACCAGGGACGGCGTGATGATACGCATACCGACCAGCGACATTCGCGTGCAGGGAAGGGCCACGCAGGGCGTGCGGATCATGAATGTCAAGCCCGGCGATGAGGTGGCGGCAGTGGCGAGGATAACTTAGGAAATGTGTATTGAAAACCGGATTGAATCCTCTTTTTTTGCAGATACAAGTTATATAAAGTAGGCATAACATATTTTCAATAGAAAAACATGATTGAGGGTTTGGATTACCTAACCAACAAGCTGGCGCCTATCTTGCGCCATCATGGAGTCTCAAGGGCGGCGATCTTTGGATCTTTTGCCAGGGGTGAGGCAACGGAGGGGAGCGATATTGATATTCTCGTCGAGCTGAATGAAGAAAAGAGCCTTCTTGATCTCGTGGCGTTGAAGCTGGATCTGGAAGATGCCGCCGGAAGGTCCGTGGATCTTGTCGAATATTCCTCCATTCATCCTGGATTGAGGGACCGGATCTTGAGAGAGCAGGTGTCTGTGATATGAATGAATCGTGACGAGAGAATTATTCTTCTGGACATCATCTTCAGCATCGGTCTCATCAAAGATTACACTCGCGATATCACGAAAGACGACTTCATGAAGAATGTTCCAGAGGATTTCAGAAGCCAGCATCCAGACGTCCCCTGGAAGCTCGTCGCAGGCCTCCGAGATGTCCTTATCCACGGCTATTTCACAGTGAATCTGGGACGAGTCTGGTTGTTCGTCAAGCAAGACTTGCCTGAGCTTGAGGTGCAGATAGCGCAGATAATGGACAACCTCGATTGATGCGGATAATTTCAAAGCTTCGATTTTCTATAATTAGCTTATAAATATTGCTATTTTGGGTTGCATGCTATTGATTAGCACAGCTCACTGAGCGGAAGGTTTATATAGAATCTTAATCCCAGGAATTGTGATGGAGCTAAGCGTAATTATCTACTGCATCACCATCAAATCCGGTTTAGAACGGACCCTTTTCTAAGTTAGCTTAGGCCATTGAACAATCCCTGCTATGATAATACGGGACTTAATCCAAAGTTTTGTATTATTATCATAACATCAGATTGGGACGTCCGCCTGGCTGCATCGAATTATAAATATCACTAAATATATCTCGGAGGTGACTCGCTATGATGAACCGCACCATGAAGCTGCTCATGCTCTCGGACATCTTCGTCCTCACGGGCTTCGGGCTGATCCAGCCCATCCTGGCCCTGTACATAAACGATGGTGGGGTGACCGGAGGTACCATGCTCACTGCGGGACTCGCGAGTGCCCTCTTCCTATTCACCAAGTCCCTGGTGCAGATTCCCTTCGGGAAGTACATCGACAGCCGGTCCGGGAAGACGAGGTGGCTGATCCTGGGGACGCTGCTCATGGCCTCTGTGCCCGTGATTTACGTCACGGCGCACAGCATTTATCAAGTCTATTTGGCGGAGATGATCTACGGGCTGGGCAGCGGCCTGGCTTACCCGACCTGGCTCGGCCTCTGGTCCGCCAATTTGGATAAGGGACGGGAGAGCTTCCAGTGGTCAGTCTACTCCACCTCCACGGGCCTTGGCACTGCCGTCACTGGGGCCGCCGGAGCGGCGGTGGCAAGCCTGGTAGGCTTCTCTGCCACCTTCTTACTGGCGGGCGTATTGTGTCTCCTGGGCTGCCTGGCGCTCCTGGTCATGGAGCGAAGAGGTGCAAGGAAGGCGGAGAATCTGGGGGGTGAGGCCCGTTTCCGTAGGCATTCCTGGGGCTTCATGCCCTCTCTTAATCAAAGGATAAATACCAAGAAGGCCTATCAAGAAGACGGAGGATGGATTTCGTGCGCCAAAAATTGCCTATTCTTGCCATCTTATTACTACTATTAATTGGCGCTTTCATCAGCCAGGCCCAGCCAAACCGCCCCGATACCGGCACCTACATCAAAGACATGGACCGCAGCGGCTACGGAGTGCTCATCGTGCACAACAACTGGACCATGGACACCGTGGCCGTGCTGACCGACAAGAAGGTGAAGCCGCTGGTAGCCGTTTACCTGCGCTCCATGGACACCCTGACGATCACCGGCATCGAGGATGGAGAGTACGGCCTCTACTTCACTGTTGGCAGTCTCTGGGATGCCAAGGGGGGAAAGTTCAGAAGCGTCCTGGGCTACTATCGCCCAGTTCCAGTTCCCGGACCTCAGGTCTTGAGGAAGACGGCCTTTACCTCGGAGCGCATCAGATCCCGGCCTTTCACGCGCAGCCTCCAGCGGTGGGTGCAAACGCAGATCGGCTCAAGGTCGCCAAAAAGGACCATTGCCTCCGCTTCGGTGAAGTAGTGGGTGATGATGCCCTCTTTGCGCCTGAACGTCCCCCGCTCCACCTCCTGGCCCTTTTTGGCCCGCATGTCCTCCGCTCCGAACTCCCGGAAGAGCAGCCTTCCTCCGAGTTTCAGCACCCGCGCCGCCTCGCGGGCGAGCGCGTGGCGGCCCGCCAGGAGCAGGTGCCCGGTCACGTGGAAGGCGAAGACGGCATCGAAGCTTTCGCTCGGGAAGGGCAGGCGGCAGGCGTCGCCCAGGATCAGATCGATCTTGGGCCCACAAGGGCGGCAGAGCCGCAGGGCCTGCACTGAGATGTCCAGCCCTATGACCCTTCTGGCGCGGCCCGCCAAGCCTGCCAGCGTCTTTCCACTGCCGCAGCCCATCTCCAGGACGCTGCAGCCCGCGGGCAGCTCGGGCAGGTCCTTGACGCCGCCTCCCCAGAGGCGGCCGCGGCTACGGTAGTCTTTGTCCCAGGCCTTGGCATGGCTCATAAATATAAAACAGTGTAGAAAAGGATAAACTCTTTTGCGATGATTATTACTACCAACGCTGCCTACAGGCGGCCATGGTCTTGAATATGCGAGACCGCATCCGGGGCTGTCTCCTGGGTGGGGCGGTGGGAGATGCCCTGGGAATGCCCACTGAGGGCTACACCGCCGCGGAGGTTCAAACCCAGGTGGGGCTCGTTCAGGAGATGATGCCCGCTCCAGAGGGCCATTGTCATTTCGGCCTTCAGGCTGGCCAGTTCACAGATGACACCGAAGAGACCTTGCTGCTGGCTGAATCCATGATCGAGGCTTCTGGCTTTTCCGCTGACAGATTCGCGGACAAGCTCGTCGCCTGGGGTACGGCCTGGACCCTGGACGAGCGGCTCAACCGGGGGGTGGGCTTCACCACCCGCTCCTCCGTGGAGAACATGATCGCCGGAAGATCCTGGAAGGAGTCCGGTATCGACATTCCCACTTGCGGCTCGGCCATGAGGGCAGCACCTGTGGGCCTTTTGTACCACTGCGATCTGGATCTGGTGAGCAGGTTTGCCGATCTGCAGAGCCTGCCTACGCACTCTGGCCCGGCGGCGCGCGCTGGCGCTGTGGCCGTGGCAGTCGCCGTCGCCCTCAGCCTGAAGGGCTTTTCCAAAGAGGCGACCCTCCGCATGGCCGTCCAGAAGGCCCGCCAAATCGACGCAAAGTTCGCTGACCGCCTTCTTTGGGCAGGCTCGCTTCAGGGCCGCGAGGCCGCGGCGGCGCTGGCTGCCATTGGCACCTCACCTCTGGTCTCGGAGACCGTTCCCGCCGCATTTTACTGCTTCCTCAAGTTTGAGCCGGAGGAGGCATTGGTAATGGCGGCCAGCAGCGGAGGCGACACCGACTCCATCGCTTCCATCGCAGGGTCGCTTTTCGGAGCGGCCTATGGAGCCAGGTGGATTCCGGAGCGCTGGCTTGCTCCTCTGGAGCAGAAGGAGCGCATCGAGCAAGCTGCAGTGGGCCTGGCCGACTTGAGCGCAGCTCTCTGCCCATAAGGCGTGGTGAATTTATATCATTAGCTCATGGGGATTCTTATGATTGATGTAGGAATAGTCGGTGGATCGGGCTACACCGGCGGGGAGCTGTTGCGCCTCCTGGCAAACCACCCTAAAGTCAAGGTAGTGGTAGTAACCTCTCGCAAGCTTTCGGGAAAGCCCTTGAGCTTGGTTCATCCTCATCTGAAGGGGATTTATTCCCTCAACTTTGAAGCTCCTAACGCCAAGGAGGTTGCCGAGCGCTGCGATATAGTCTTCACTGCCGTTCCTCACGGCACGGCCATGGACTGGGTGCCGGGGCTCCTGGATGCAGGCACCAGGGTCATCGATCTCTCCTCCGATTACCGCCTGCCGGTGGATGTCTTCGAAAAGACCTACCAGACCAAGCACCGCGCCCCGCGGGAGGCGGTCTTCGGCCTGACGGAGCTGCATCCCGAGGTGGCCAAGGCCAATCTGGTGGGCAATCCGGGCTGCTACCCCACAGGAGCCACATTGGCCGTTGCACCGCTGGCCAAAGCAGGCCTGGTGGAGCGCGTGGTCTACGACTCCAAGTCAGGCATCTCCGGCGCAGGATTGGAGCCGACAGAGACCAGCCACTATCCCAACATGGCGCAAAATGTGATACCCTACAAGCTTACCACCCACCGCCATGTTCCTGAGATAAAGCAGGAGATGACCCGTCTTTCTCCTGGCATAAAAATCAACTTCACGCCGCACGTCGTACCGGCAGTGCGGGGAATTCTGACCACGGCGCACGTCTTTGCCCGCGAGGAGGCGGTGGAGACGCTGCAGGATAAATCCAAGGTGGCGGAGATCTATCGCGAGTTCTACAAGAATGCCCCCTTCGTGCGCATGGCGGAAAGGGTGCCAAGCCTTGCATCTGTCCGCGGCTCAAACTTTTGCGATATCAGCTTTGAGCCGGAGCTGGGCAGCGACAGGCTGGTGGTCATCTCGGCCATCGACAACCTGGTGAAGGGCGCATCCGGCCAGGCCATCCAGAACATGAACCTCATGGCCAAACTGGATGAGAGAACGGGCCTCTGGTTCCCGGGAATGGCCCCCTGAGGTGAAAGCGATGAAAGTCAGAGATGTCATGAACGTCAAGCCCATCACGGTCCAAGCAGACGACCTCGTGAGTGAAGCAGCCCGAAAGCTGCGTGAGAACAAGATCAGCGGCATGCCCGTCCTGGACGGAGAGAGGCTGGTGGGCATCGTCTCGGAATCGGACCTCCTGAGGCTTCTATCCGTGGAAGAGGATGAGGGCGGCCTCTGGCTTCCCAGCCCCTTCGAGGTCTTCGAGGTGCCCTTCCGCGACCTGGTGAAGTGGGAGAGGATGCACGCTGGCATGATGGAGATACCCAAGAAGAGGATTTCGGACGTGATGAGCAGGAATCTGCACGAGGTCGGACCGGAGGACACCGTCGAAGAAGCGGCAGGCATCATGACCCGTCACCGGATCAATCGTCTTCCTGTCGTAGAGGACGGCAGGCTGGTGGGCATCGTGACCAGGGGCGATATAATCTCCGGCCTGGGGATGCACCATGAAGCGGATTGAGGGCGGCATCTGCGCCATCTCCGGAGTGCGCGCTTCCGGAGCCCGCCAGGGCAGGTACGGCCTGGCCCTCATCGCCGCCTCTGGGGCCGCAGCCGGCATGTTCACCACCAATAAGGTTCGGGCTGCGCCGCTGGATGTTACTTTTGAGCACCTGGAAGGTTTTGGTCACCTGGAGGGCATCATCGCCAACAGCGGCTGCGCCAACGCCTACACCGGCCAGCGCGGCCGGGAGGATGCCAAGGCCATGGCCCGCCTGCTGGCCGGCTTCCTGGGGACGGAAGAGATGAAGATCGCCGTGGCCTCCACGGGCGTCATCGGCAGATACATGGATATGGCCCTCATGGCCGGGCTGTTCCACCAGGCCAAGGCCAGGCTCAGAAGCGATGCGCAAGCCAGTGCAGAAGCGGCGCGGGCCATCATGACCACGGACACCCGCGTGAAAGAGATAGCGGTAGAGCATCAGGGCCTGCGCGTGGCCGGGATTGTGAAGGGTGCGGGCATGATCGAGCCCAACATGGCCACCATGCTCTGCTTTCTCTACACGGACGCGAATGTGAGCGTCGAGGCATTAAAGGAATGCCTGAGGGATGCTGTCAAAGACAGCTTCAATATGCTCACCGTGGACGGGGACACCAGCACCAACGACACTGTGCTCCTCACCGCTACGGGCAAGATAAAGTGCAGGCTAGAGGTTTTCCGTGAGGCTCTGGGTTTCGTCTGCATGGAGCTGGCGCGCATGATGGCCAGGGACGGAGAAGGCGCCAGCAAATACTTCGAGACTGCGGTCTTCGGAGCCAGGAGCGAGGAGGATGCCCGCGCTGTGGCGCGCGCCGTAGCCCGCAGCAGCCTGGTCAAGACCGCTGTTTACGGTGCCGATCCCAACTGGGGAAGGATCATCTGTGCCGTGGGATACTCCGGCGCTGCAGTAGATCCTGGAAAGATCAGCCTGGGCCTGGAGGGCGGCGGCTTGAAGGTTGCCTTAGTGGAGCGGGGCAAGATCATGGAAGGTGTCCTGGAAGCGGCTAAGAAGATTATGAAAGGAGATGCTATTACCATCAACGTGGACCTGGATCTTGGCACGGCCTCTGCCCGCAGCTTCGGCTGCGACCTGACGCACGGATATGTGGACATAAACGCTAACTACACGACCTGATATGTTTCGCGACCAGAGGCTTGGCAAGATCTCGCAGGATGTCCTGGATTACCTCTCCTCCCGCAAGGCAGACAGAAGAATCTTTGAGGCCGATCTGCTCGTGGACAGAGCCCATCTCATAATGCTCAAGGAGCAGGGCTTGATCTCGGACGAGGTCTGCTCTCGCATCATCGCCGCCCTGGATGATCTTCGGGAGGCCGACTTGGGCGCGGGCGAGGATGTGCATGAGGCCATCGAAGCCTTCGTCCTCTCCCGCGTCGGCCCCGAGGGGGGAAGGATGCACACCGCAAGGTCCAGGAACGACGAGGTGGCGACCTGCATCCGCATTGCGCTTCGTGCGGAGATGCTGGCTCTGATGGAGGAGCAGCTCTCGCTGATCACATCGCTGGTCAGGCTGGCAGAAAAGCATACTAATACTATTATTCCCGGCTTCACCCACACCCAGCATGCTCAACCCACCACATTGGCACACCACCTGCTGGCCCACGCCGACGCTTTTCTGCGAGATCTGGCGCGAATCCTGGATGCCTACCAAAGAGTCAACCTCAGCCCCTTGGGCGCGGCCGCCTTCGCCTCCACCGGCTTCAAGATCGACAGGCTCCGGACGTGTCAGCTCCTGGGCTTTGATGGCCTGGTCGAGAACAGCATGGACGCGGTCTCCGCGCGCGACTTCATCCTGGAAGTTCTGGCTGACCTCTCCATCTGCATGGTCAACCTGAGCCGTCTGGCGGAGGAGCTGATCCTGTGGTCCACCTCAGAGTTCGGCTATCTGGAGCTGGACAACCTCTTTGCCTCGACCAGCTCCATCATGCCCCAGAAGAAGAATCCTGACACTGCAGAGCTGGCGCGGGGAAAAACGGGCTCAGTCCTGGGCAGCCTGGTCTCGGCTCTGGCCATCTGCAAGGCCCTTCCCCAAAGCTACAACCGGGACCTGCAGGAGGTCACGCCCCACCTCTGGCGGGGGATGGATTGGGCCAGGAGCACGGTGCGCATCCTGGACGGCTGCATATCCACTCTCAAGTTCAACCTGGAAAGGATGGAAGAGAGCTCTGGCACTGGCTTTGCCACGGCCACCGAGCTGGCCGACTCGCTGGTGCGACGCACGGGCATGCCCTTCCGCACGGCGCACAGCATCGTGGGCCGGATCGCCGCTGCAGGCCGAAGGCCGGGCCTGGCCGATCTGGACGCAGTGGCCATGGAGCTTGCAGGCTTTCGGGTCAGCGAGCGCGGTTTCTCCGCAGGCGATCTGGAGAATGCCCTGGACCCGAAGAGCAACGTGGCTCTGAGGGCCAACACCGGCGGTCCGGCACCCTCCGAAGGATTGCGCATGGTCCGGGAGAGGCTGAGACTGATAGCGGAACGGTCCGAAGAGGTGGCGAAGAGGCGTGACAAGATCAACCGTGCCCTGGCCGACCTTGGGGCGATGCAGTAGCATTGGCGAGAACTACCACAAAAAATAAATCCAATGAGGCGTGAGATATATTAATAGGATCTCGATGGCTCCGGCACCTAGGTCTAAAAAAATGTGGTGGGGATTAAAAGATGTTCTGGGGTTTGTTCAAGACGATGATGTGCTTTGTCTCGCTTCCCTTGAGAGTCATTTTCAAGCTCTCCAAGCTGGCGATGCTCATTGCTCTTCTCATCCTGGCCATAATGGCCTTCAAGAAGATGCTTCACAAATAGGCACCAGCATGACGGGCACCAGCACAATAGACTTTCTTAATTTATTTTTCCGATTTCTTGGCTTTGGCGGCGATGAGCTCGCGCGCTGGCCGCGCTGTCTCTCCGCGGTCATAGGCAGGAGTGAGCTCATTTATATCCAGACCCTTGGCCCAAGGCGCTGTGCGCTCCAGCACTCTCTAAACGTCCCAAGGGCTCAGCCCAAACGGCTCCGGATCTCCGACTGCAGGCGCACAAGCGGGGTCGAGGGCGTCGAGATCGATGGAGAGATAGAGCCACTCGCAGATCTTGAGATCTGCTAGATCCACATCATAGTAGTAATCGTAACTTTCGAAGTCGTGCGATGCGCGGCGAATGGCATCGGGTCCCTCTCTTGAACCGGACCGAAAAGATGTGGTGGAGTCAAAGAGCAACCGATTAAATCAGCATCATCTAAATCCGAAGTGGCATCGGCGAAGCCGCACTTCTGGAACATCGAAGGATTCTAGCGCAGATCCAGCTTGGTCCTGCCCATGACGAAGAAGTAGGGAACTTCTTTTCCTTCCTCAATCTTTGGCTTTTGATCTGCGGTTATGGGTACATCCACAGTGGCATAAGTGCCCATGTCCATGAGCTGCACCGAGGTGTTGCCGATGGACAGGACCAGACCCGTCTGGCGCTCTACGGTGGGCACATAGATCTTCGTCGTAACCGGCAACACGATCGACCTCTTCTGATTATCGAAGATGCCTATGGCGTCCACCCTGGCTTTGGCGCTGCCGTGTTTCCCGGGCTTGGAATGGGATATGCCCTTGATTATGCAGGGTTCATCGTCAATGATTACATATCTTCCTTCTTTCAGCTCTCTGACCTCAACCTGCTCCTTCATTTCATCACTCCTAGCGACGAATGCAACTCTCCTATTTAAAGAATATCTTTCATGCGCCGCAAAGCCTCCTCCAGCTGCGTTCGGGCAGCAGCGTAGGAGATCCTGATGTGCTCCTTTCCGCCCGGTCCGAAGGCCGATCCGGGAACAGTGATCACTCCTGCCCTGGTCAGGCGGGCGGCTGCGGCATCGCCGTCGCCTACCTTGGGAAAGAGGTAGAAGGCTCCTTCGGGAACCACGAGATCCACGCCCATCTCCCTAAAGCCCTTCACCATCAAATCCCTGCGGCTCCGAAACTCCTCTCTCATCTGAGCTACGCAGTCCTGGGGCCCGGTGACTGCTTGCAGGGCCGCCAATTGGGAGATAGAGCAGGCGCAGGCCTGGACATACTGATGAACTTTCAGAAGCTGCTCCAGGCTAGAGCCCTTCGCCACCAGATACCCCAGCCTCCAGCCGGTCATGGCGTAGGTCTTGGAGACAGCATTGACGGTGATGACGTTATCAGAGAATCGGCCCGGACTGACGTGTTCTCCCTGGTAGATGAAATGTTCATAGACCTCATCTGAGAGAACACCGATGTCCTTGTCTTCGGCCAACTCGGCGATAGATCGCATCTGCTCTCCTGTCTGCACAGCTCCTGTGGGATTGGAGGGCGAGTTCAATACGATCAGCTTGGTTTTGTCTGTGATTTTGTCCGCAATGGCATCTGGCGAGAGCCTGAGGTCCTCGTCCAAAGGCACGCCGATGGGCTTGCCGCCGACCAGCTTGGTCAGCTCTGCGTAGGAGAGAAAGCTCGGGTCGCCTACCAGCACCTCGTCGCCCCTGTCCACCAACGCAGCGATGACCAGGAAGAGGGCCTCGCTGGCTCCGCTGGTCACCATGATCTCCTCCGGAACGCATTCGATCCCGTTCTCCTTCAGGAACTTCTCCGCAAGAGCGGCGCGCAGCTCCGGCACGCCGCAGTTGGGCGTGTAGCCGGTGACACCTCTCTCGATGGCCTCAATGGCTGCTTTTTTGATATGGTCCGGCGTATCAAAGTCCGGTTGGCCCAGGCCCAGGTTTATGGACCCTGGGGGCGATCCCTCAAAGCACTTCCTTATGCCTGAAATCTCTATATATCTAGTGCAGCCTGCAAATCTCATGACTCCTCCTCTGCAGCATCCACTCCTGTCTGGCCGTCCTTATAAACTACATTGAGGATGCCAAAGCAATTAAGCCTGCCTAGCTCCTCCTTTATCATGTTCATCCTGACCCTTCCCCCTCTCCAGTAAAGGGTGATCTTCGCGTCCTCTCTCTCTGTCTCCTGCAAAACGGATTCAATGAACTTCTCCAGGGCCCGGGAATTGGAGAATGGGACCACAAATATGGCCCTGTAATTTTCTTTTTTTCGAGCGTAAGAGCTGAGGATATAGCCGTTGCTCTCGAACTCGCTTATCTCTTCGAATCGGCATAAGACCTCCTTCTCATGCTCTGTGGTTGAGTCCACTTTGGATATTATCAGCAATATCCTGGCGATGAGTGATTTCTCGAATTTTCTTCCAAACCAGATGTTAATAGCGCCCTGGGTGAGGAGAATGGACACCGCAGAGCCGCTCAACTCCATGGAGACAGGCTCTGGTTTGGTGCCTGGGGCAGCGGGCATGCGAAGAGATCAGGCGGAGCAGATATAACCATTTCGAGGATAATGCCCAGAGAGGGATGATACTATGGACGATTGCCTTCAGACCTTAAAGGAACGTTTTCTTGCGGAGCCTTTTGCCCGGATCTTCGGGATTCAGATTATGGAGCTTGAGCCGGGCCGCGCCCTGGTGAGGATGGAGACTTCAGAGATTATGAACAACATCTTCGACTCGACGCACGGGGCGGCGATCTACGCTCTCATCGATTCCGCCTTCGAGCTCTCTGTGAACTCGCATGGAACAGTGGCTGTGGCCCTGGGCGTGAGTGTGAACTACCTCTGCGGCGTCACCCCGGGCCAGGTCCTTCTTGCGGAGGGCAGGGAGGTGAACCGATCCAGCCGGATCTCTGCCTGCGAGATCCGGGTGACGGGCGAGGATGGCAGGTTGATCGCGACCTGCCAGGCGCTGGCCTATCGGAAAAAAGACCCTCTGCCCTTCCTTTGAACAGGTTTTATATTCCATAGCCGCCTTGCTCCTGGCAATGAGACTCGCGTCCTGCATCAAAAGATACAAAGATGATACTCACCGGGCCCTGCCTCCTCAGGAGACGCTGGATCGAGTGGAGGCCAAGATGCCCGCCGCCGGGATCACCAGGGTGGCGGATATAACCAACCTGGACCGGATCGGCATACCCGTCTTCTCTTCCATCCGGCCCCTGGCGGATCGCGGCGCAATCTCCGTCTACAATGGCAAAGGGGCAACGCCCATCGAGGCCAAGGTCTCGGCCATGATGGAAGGCCTGGAGCGCTACTCTGCGGAGGTGGCTGACCGCGAGCTGCACCTGGCTCGCTTTGCGGAGCTGGGGACATCAGCTCTCGATCCATCCGATTTGATCCTGCCCGAGGGAGCGGATGCGAACGCCGAGATTCCCTGGGTTCCTGGCTGGGACATCATGAATGATGAGGAGATCCTGGTTCCAGCCAATGCGGTCTTCCATCCTCTGCCTTCCGATTACAAGCGGCTATTCCGAACAAACACCAGCGGCTTGGCCTCGGGAAATGAGATTGAGGAGGCCATATTCCATGGCCTGGCTGAGGTCATCGAGAGGGACGCCTGGGCCCTGGTCGAGGCGGTGCGCAACACCGGCCCGCTGATCAGCGGTGTCGGCGACGGCCTGGCTGGATCGCTTCTGGACAAGTTCCGGCGAGCCGAAGTCGAGGTCTATCTGAGGGATATCACCAGCGACATAGGCATCCCCACCTGCGCTGCCGTCTCCGATGATATCCGGCTCCGCGACCCTACCCTGCTAACCACAGGCATGGGCACCCACACCTCTGCCAGCGTGGCCGTGCTGCGCGCTCTGACGGAGGTGGCGCAGAGTCGGCTCACCCAGATTCACGGGGCCAGGGAGGACACCACCCAGGCGGACTTCAGGAAGCAGATCGGCTACGAAAGAACCAAGAGGCTCAATAGGCACTGGTTTGAGACCTCCGGGGAAGAGAGCTTCTCCGAGATGGAGTCCTTCGACAGCGACGACTTCCTGCTGGACATAAAATATATGCTCGGCAAGCTGGAGGAGGCAGGGCTGGATCGCGTCGTGGTTGTGGATTTAACCCGGGAGGAGATCGGTGTTCCCG
>JAPKYD010000087.1 GCA_026394475.1 Methanothrix sp. | reverse complement strand
GATAGACCTCAAAAGCGCCGGTTTATATGCTTAAACTCTTGAGGGACGCTGAGGGAGGATTAGGATTGAGATCAAGGCTATTGTTATTAATCGTGTCAGTTTTCATATTTGCACCGCTTGGTGCAATGGCTTCATCTAATGATGGCTCAGATGCCAATGCAATTTCACCAAGCAACACTCCTCTTTTCGATTACAGATATAATCAGATCGTGGAGGATTTAGGGCTTTTGAAAAATGGTACTTCGGAGAGTAAATTGGGCTATGGCAGCATTGAGACTGCAAGCCTAAATCCATTGGAGGCGCCTCGAAATAAAGGTTGCAGGCTTACTATCAAAAATGCTGAATCTGGCGCTATGGATACCTCAAATTGTCGTAAACAGGGTGAGGAGGAGCCGATTGGGAATACTGTCTATGATACCTGCGCCGGCTGGTCCACTTGCGGCAGCACTTGTGGCGATACTTGTGGTGGCACTTGTGGTGGCACTTGTGGCGATACTTGCATGGCGAGCTGCCAAACTTGCGTTGCCTCATGTGGTGCCGATACTTGCGGCAGCACTTGTGGCAGCACTTGCGACAATACCTGCGGTAATACCTGCAGTAACACTTGCTTATATAGCTGCCAAACTTGCGTTCTCTCATGTGGTGCCGATACTTGCGGTAGCACTTGTGGCAGTACTTGCGGCAGTACTTGTGGCAGTACCTGTGGCAGTACCTGTGGTGGAACCTGTGGTGGTACGTGTAGCAGAACCTGTGCGTTGCACTGTGGTCCTACCATCTTTAGTACATGCTATGGCACCTGTCTGAGCACTTGCGCTAAGACATGCCTTGCGACATGTTCAGCAACCTGCTCCGCTACTTGTGGCCCGAAATGTCCAGTGAAACCGCCAGCAGTTCCAGCGAACATAGATAAGTCAGCTATGGCTAAGTACTCCACACAAGCCCCGTCAGCGGCGGAACAGAAGGCATTGCTGCCTTACAATGCCGTAGCTTATCCACCCGCATCGGTTAATCATATGGGAATATATGCACCATGGGCCGTATTCGAGATGACTTTCCTTAAAGACCAGCCCCTGGCATGGGTCGAGACGGATAGCGGTTGGGATGTGATGGCAAAGATGCCCAAAGGCACCTGGGTTCGGGAATTCATTTACGTCCCATCAAACGGAGATGTGCAATCATCTAAGATCGCTCCTACCGGGGAGATCAGCAACATGATCTACGATTCCGTAATCCCAGGATATAAGTACGTGTGGTTCTATGCAGAAATGCCAGGTACTTATATAAACACCTTCAAGACCGGAGGCTTGGAAAGCAATAATGTGGCCATCTACGTGTTCTAGATTGGCGAAAATGGCATCCCAAGAAAGGTTCTGCACTGGGGTGCCATTAAATTTTATGATTGTCTCACCTTCAGATTTAATCCTTCTTGGCGAGCAAAACTAAAGGCATTCATTATCAATCTCGGAAAATGTGTGCTGCACTGTGCTCTTCTTGAGGTTCAGGCACCTTCTGGCGGCCTGGGCCACCCTCTCCCGCAGCCTTGCCGGCGCGTAAACTCCGAAGCGCCAGCCAGCCCTGTGTGCCCTCTCCAGGATGCTGACCAGGGGAGAGACCTCTCGCAGTAGCTTCACCTCCTCTCCAACCAAGGCGGGAAAGCTGCCTTCGGGAGCATCGGGAAGAGCAGGATTGTCCACCAGGATGCAATCCGCTTCCACTCCCGCCTCCTGGGCTATCTCCTGGGCCAGTATCCTCCCGCTGACCTTAAGGGGCAAAGTATCCAGGCTCTCCAGGCCGACGTAAACAGCCCGCTTGAAGAGCTTCCTCGACCGGATGCAAGATGCCATCTCGGCGGCGTATCCTCCTGCTTTGGCCATGGCACCGAAGAGCTGGATGTCGTCCATGGCTTTGATCTCTGCAGCATTTGCACCTTCTTCAATCATGTGCTGAATTCCGGCGGAGATCATGCACTCTGAGATGCGGCAGACATGATGGTAGTAAACTGCAGGATGCATGAGCAGCCTGGATATGAGCAGAGAGGTCGCTGCTTGAATGCCTCCCGCCTGCACCACGAGCTGTCCGTGATGAAGCGTCATCTCCTGCAGGAGCCGCAGGCGGTCTATCACCCCGTAGGCCACGCCCGTGTAGTGTGCATCCCGAATGAGGTAATCCATTCTATCCACGTCTATCTCGCCGCTCACGATCTGGCCCAGGCCGTTTCCATGGATAAGAGGCTGGATGTCCGCAGGCCGAAGTCCGTGGCCGTCCAGGACCTCCTTGAGCTCCCCTCTCTTCAGGAGATCTATGATGCTCTCGTGCTCCTTTCGGAGGTATGGCGCAAGCACAGCCTCTGTAGCATGAGAGAGAGGCCCGTGGCCCACATCATGGAGGAGCGCCGCCGCTCCAATCTTCAGCCTCTCCTCTTCCTTCAGGCCCAGGTGATCGGAAAGCATTCCCGCCAGGTGATAGGCTCCCAGGCTATGCTCGAACCGGGTGTGGTTGGCTCCGGGATAGACCAGGCTGGCCAGGCCGAGCTGCTTTATCCAGCGCAGCCGCTGCATCTGGGGCGTGTCCGCCAGCTCCAGGGCCAGGCCCTCCAGCTTCACGTAGCCATGCACGGGGTCCCGAATCTCGGTCATTTGACAAAACCCCCTTCTTTAAAGAATAGTTCTTTTTAGAATAAAAATTGAAAATAGGAAAGGATATCCGGATGATCCAGACACCCTTCATCGAGCTTAGTGAGCCTCGCCCACCAGGTCCTTGCCTGGCTCTTTGCGCTCTATGGTTCCCACTTCGCACACCGCAGGACCGCAGACTATCACGTCCTGCTCCTGGTACTTCGTATATGGATTCTCAGGTATAGTTGTGTCCAGCCCCATGGCCGCGGCCATCAACTCCACCACATCCAACATCTTCACGGTGGACTTGGCATCGTTTCTGCCGTCCATGATGTTGCGTCTGCAGAAGGGACATGTGCTGGCTATGATCTCTGCCCCAATCTCCTCTCCATCCCTCACCCTGGCCTTGGCGCAGTCCAGCGCTAGGTCGGGTATACCAGCCTTCACACCTCCACCCGCTCCACAGCACCTCTGCAATGCCCTGTTTCTCACCATGTCCTGGAACTTGATTCCAGGTATGGACTGCAAGACTTCACGCGGGGCTTCAAAGGCCCAGTCCTTGCCCTTCAAGTGCATCAAATGCCTTCCGTTGTGGCAAGGATCGTGATATGTGACCTTGTAGTTTATCGGGCGCGTGAACTCGACCTCGCCTGCTCTTATCTTATCCCTTAGGAAGGCGGAGAGAGGCATGGACTCATAGGGTATGTAACCCTCGTACCACAGGGGCCAGTCTATAGTGGAGTTCCTTTGGCATCCTGCGCAGGCGAAGAGAACCGTCTCAACTCCTCTGTCCTTCAGAGCATCGACGTTGTGCACAGCGCACTCTTCCATAACTGGCCTCTGACCGGTTCTTACCATCGCGGATGCACAGCACCATTCATCCTTGCCCAGCATGCAGAAGTCCACTCCCAGGGCGTTTAGCACCCTGACGGTGGCCACAGCTAGGGCCTGCTGCCTGTAAGCTGCGGTACAGCCTGCAAAATAGGCTATCTTACCGGACTCAAGCACCTTGGCGTCCTTGGGCAACCAGCAAAGGCGGTCCTCTTGCTTGGCCTGGTACGGGTTTTTGTCTGTCTTGACCAGCTTGGGGAAGAAGGACTGCTTCCCGTAGGGGCCATTGCCGCGATCCACCAGGTTGGGCCTCATGGCCTCCCAGAGTTCCACGGTTTTAATCCCTGATTCACATACAGTTCCACATACGCCGCATGTTGTGCAACTGTACACGTCCTCGGTGAAGGTCTTCATCTCGTCCTCATTGAGGGGCTTGGGGCCGAAGATCTTCGCCCGTAGGCTATGACTCCTAGCTATGAGTTCTCTCCACTTCGCGTTCTTGTACATGGGGGTTATGCCAGGTCTGTCCTGCCTAACGTCGAAGGTCGGACACCACTTCATGCACTCCTGGCATCTGCTACAGCCATCGATCTCCAGCATCTGGGTGGATATCATGTAGCCTGTCATCAGGGGCTTGGAACCTTTATCGTCAGCCATTTTACTCTCCTCCTCTGTTGGCCAGAAGGGTCATGGGCGTCGCTATCACATGGATGTACTTAGTCCAAGGCAGAACCAAGGCAAACAGACCCAGGGCCAGCACCGTGTGGATCAGGGCGAAGTGAGGCGCATAGAGAGGATATTCAAAGGCATTTCCCACCAGGAAAGCATTCCCGCGCAGCCACTCGGCATAGAATCCGGTGATAGTGATCAGAAATACAGCGCCGATCAGGAAGGCGTCGTAGGCGCTGGTGTTGTCCCTCACGGACTTGAGCAGGATCCTCCTGGACACGGCAATGGTTGCGCCGATGAGGAGCAGATACCCGAAGATATCGAAGGGCAGCGACAGAGCTTCTTTGGCAATCTCAGCCGGCTCAGCCAGCCCGAGCAGGTTGAAGTGCTCAACGATATCGATCATGAGCCCCAGCCCCGACAGGGTCGCGAGGGTCAGGAACCCGTAGAACATAGTAATATGCATGATCCATCGAACCGGGCTTCTGGCCAGCGTCCTTCGGAGAAGAAAGATATCGAGCACGACTGTTCTCAGAAATACCCATACGCCGTCTTTGAATGCCTCATGAATCCAGGTGGCAAGGAAGAGCCAGAAGCTGTTACGCAGCTGGTCATGGTAGCCGGTGGATCCGAGGCCCCATTTCTTAAAGTTGAAATATATACCATATATCCAAACAGCAAGTACAATAACTGTCAGGAGTATCACAAGATTAAAAGTGAGGCCCAACGTGTAGAACGCCATCTCATTTCCTCCTCGTTATATTTATCTCTGTATCGGGGCGATACGACCATCATTTGTCACCAACTTACCTGACAACTAATACTTAAATATTCCCTCGCCGTCGCCTGAAATCGCTTCGTCCTTGCCAGCGTTCACAAGTGAGGAAAATCCAAGAATATCGCAAGATCAGCAAAGACCTATCTCTTCGCAGTTTGGCGGCATCAATCGCCGGAGTGCCGTTATCGGAGTTATACTAGAACAGACTCGTCTTGGGACTGGACCGCGAAGGTGTCCAGTCCCAATTGCTTCAAACGATCTGAGGTCTTTTCTTCTTGGGCATCTGCGGTCCGGGCTCCGGTCCCTGGGGGAGATCCCAGAATCCAAATCTTAAGTCTGCCTGGATATCCTCCAGATTTTAATCTATTTCGATTTTAGACGAAACGAGTTACGACAATCATCGAATATAAGGGTTTTGGTCTCGACCAGCTCTCTATCGACAAGGCAGTTGGCTGGTTGGAGATGGTGAGTAAAAAACCCTTTCTCAACTGCGTTTTGGGCCCATGGCGAGTTCAGAGGTCTGGATCCCCAGGTCATTGATCTCCTCAATGAGACCACTGAAGGCTTCAAGCTCCCTGTCAAGAACCTGTCGTGGAGTCAGGTAAATGCTTCGTTCCGATTCCACAGTGAGATTGTCCGGGCCCCTGAAGACCAGCCTGCTCTTGCCGTCACGCCGCAACGCCCTGCGAATCTCTTTATCGTGAGCCAGAACCATGCCGGGAATAATCACCCTTTCCTTCACATCCTTGAGGTCAAGATCCGCAAAGTCTTCCAGAGTGATCAGGCTGCCTATCTCTTTCTTCACAGCCACAACGTTGACTTCGTCCCCCAGCTCCCGGAATATGGATGACAGCATGGGGTATGCCACTCTGCTGGTGATGATGGTGGCGCTCCTTTCAATTGCCGGAAGCCTCTTCAGCTCTTGCTTGTGATATGCCAGGGCAAAGGGTGCCTTGGTGTGGGGGTCCCAGAGGGGGGTGCCGATGACCCTCATTTCGTACTTCTCCGAAATCTCATTCGTCATTCTCCTGAGATCCTCCACGGTATGGGGAGTTGTCGCCGGCATTATGGGCGCATTGCCAAATATGAGTCCTTGCTCTCGATTATTTGCGAAGGCCATCAGCATAAGGCCCTTGGCTCCCATCTCCACCAAATCCCGGGCGGTCTTCTCCAGCGCAGGGCCGTCGTTCACCCCCGGTACGAGAACGGCCATGGCATAAACATCGCAGCTTTCGCAAAAGGTCCGGAGATTGGCCAGTACTGCCTCTGGATGCTTATCGTTCACATATTTGCGGCGAAGCTCGGTATCGGTGGAGAAGATGGAGAAGCTGATCCTCCGGACTCCGGCATCGACCAGGGCTTCGGCTTCGTTCCCTCTGGTGAAACCCTTTCCGCTGGTGTAATCCAGGTAGACGGGCACCTTGCCATCGCTGACGGTCTTCACCAGTTTAAGGAGATCCGGATAACAGCTTACATCGCCATTTCCTTTAATAATAATAGTATCCGGGCTAGAATGGAAGGTCTTCTGGGACACCTCGAAGACCATCTGATCCAGGGGTTTGAAACCGGGTTCAATCTCCAGCACCTCCCTGGAGCAATAGTCGCATCCCTTCTTATGGGGTTCGCATCGCCTGCAGCCAGAGGGCTCTACCCTCTGCACGCCCTTGAAGTAACAGAAGCTGCAGAAGTTCCCGCAATCAAAGCCGGGCCTGCCGCCGACATCCACAACTACTTCCATGGCTTCGAATGAGCCATTAGGGTAATTAAATCTTGTGTAAAATAATGATAATGACCGGGCGGATCTAAGCAGTGCTATGATCCATAAAAGCTCATAAATTGAGAGCGATCGATGCAGGCATCCTCTTCGCAGGATCGGACCAGCACGTTGCCGACGCCGGGTCAAGCAGCCTTTGCGCCTGCCTCAGCTCCGATATACTCATCTGCCCCGGAGCTGCGGCCCGGGATACGTAACCATAGGTCAGGACGGAGCCGTAGAGTGGAGCAACGGCCCGAAGGTGTCTGCCCATCTCACCCATGGCGATCACACACAGCGGCATCTCCGCCTCCAGAAGAAGCCCGAGGATCTCCAGAGTGTCCCTTAAACAGGTGGACGTTACGGCTATCTTGGCAATGGCTGCTCCGCTGCCTTTCATCTCTTCCAGGATCGAATGCAGCTCTTCTTGTCCGGGCGTGCAGGCGAAGTTGTGATAGGAGACTATTGCCGGCCTGTTCACACTTCCCATCAATTCGGTTCTTTGCTCGGCTGAGAGCTCAATGTCCACATAATCGGCAAAAAAGGCAGCCTTTGCGAGAAGCTCGATCCTGTCCTCCTCGCTGCCCTCAAACTGACCGCCATCAGATTTCAGGCGGTTGGTGGCGATGATGGGTAGATTCGTGGCCTTCCGGACTGCTTTCATGACCTCCAGGCAATCGCCTTCAACCAGGTCCAGCCGAACCTCAACCATATCCGCGTCCGCCAGGGACAAGACGTCTCTGGCAACCTCCTTTCCCAGAACGGCTACGATGCGCGGCTTGAGGATCATATCTATTTCTCCACTATGCTCTCCTCTATCTTCATGCCGAAGTGCCGGGCGCTCTCCTCCAGATGCACCAGAACCTCATCCCCGGCTTTCAGGTCGGCGACTGATTTGGGCGTGCCGTCCGGGCTGACCAGCTTTATGGTCTCTGCATTCTGCAGCAAGGTGCTTATTCTCTCTCCTCTTGCCTCGGCCTCGATGAGGATCATGGGCCTCTTCTCGATCTTGGCCCGGCCCACGATGGCGCCCCTGGCTTCGCCATCCTTGCGAACTATGGTGACCTCATCGCCGGACTTCAGCTCCGAAAGATATCGGGTCTTCTCACCCACTTTGATGTAGGCGTGTACTGCTCCGGCATTGACCCGGAAGGGTCGAGCTGCGACATAAGGGCTGTCCTCGGACTCGCTGTGCACCAGGAAGAAGCCCTTGGCCTGAGAGCCGATGAGCATGCCTTCTCCCGGCTGCATCATGCTGGCAGTGTCCACGCAGACCCGATCTCCCATGCCCACGGGCTTGACGGCAGTGACCTTGCCGGAAATAAGCTCAAGGCGGCCTTTTTCCGACTCCTCGACCACTCGCATGACCCTCTTGATCTCCGAAGGATCGGAGGTGTCCAACAGCACTCCATCGGCGCCGTGCTCCAGGGTGGTCAGGGCCAGCTCTGCCTCCTCTGCGGTCTTAACGCCGCTGATGATCTTGACCTGCACGCCCTGCAGCCCTGCGATCATGTTCTCCAGGGGAATGACCTTCCAGTCGGTGCCGATGACCAGGAGAGAGTCCACATGCTTGCCCAGCTCCACGGCGAACTGCTCATACTTCTTGTTGGCTATGACCACATAACCGGCCTTCGCGCCCGGGACGGTCTTGGCCTGGGCTATATCCAGGGATTGGCTCACATCCTTGGGCAGCGAGACAGATCCGTCGCCTTCGCCATTCCTGCCGATGATCAGAATGTCCTCGGACCCGCGCTCTGTGCCAAAGCATGCGACCCTTATTCCCCCCAGCTCTCGCACCCGGTCGATGCTCTCTTTGTCCACGACGACGCAATCGAAGCCCGACTCGAGAGCGGTGGTGATCCTGGGCTTGATCTCCTCCCAGGCTCCGCAGGCCATGAGCCACTTCTCTTTCATAGGTTATGGTTTGACATGCCCTTACAAATCTCTTTTGCAGCAGATGCCTTCAAAAAACTTATTACTCTCAAGGAGGGAATAGTGCTGCATGGGAAATCGGTTGGTCTACAGCCCTGTAGGCATGCTCTTCATGCTCTTGCTGGCATTTTTGCTCTTCGCTGTGGTGGGCTTTCTCTTTCTGGACCTGGCCAGGACGGCCTTCACCAAGATCGGCTTCTCCTGGAGCCAGGCGCTCTTTGTCCTGCTTGCCTCTCTGCTCGGCAGCGCCATCAATATCCCCGTGACAAACATGCAGTGCAGCACGCCCATGGTCACAGAGCAGCATGTTCGCGTCTTCGGCATCACTTACAGGATTCCCGTGATGGAAGATGTTCGCTGCAACACCCTCCTGGCCGTGAACGTGGGCGGAGCAGTGATCCCTATCCTCATCTCCGTCCTGCTGCTCTATCAGTTTCCGGCGTCTTTGCTCTACGCCCTGGGCTGTATCGCTTTCGTGGCCATCGTGACCAACCGGGTGGCGCGGCCTGTGATGGGGCTGGGCATAGTAACTCCCGCCCTCCTTCCGCCGCTGGTTGCGGCCCTGGCGGCGATCATGCTGGTCTATGTCTTCAACGCCCCGCATGATTTCATCTTCCTCATAGCCTACGTGGGCGGAACCATGGGAACTTTGATCGGGGCGGATATCCTCAACCTGGGCAAGATCCGGGATCTGGGTGCTCCGGTGGCCAGCATCGGAGGGGCCGGCACCTTCGACGGCGTATTCCTGAGCGGCCTGATCGCCGTGCTGCTGGTGTGACGGAAAAGAGCTTTAAGAATAAGATGCAATTATGCTGCAAAGATACGCAGATGATTGTGTTGCAGAGGCATGAATTATGAGCTTTCGGGGTTTCCTGGAAGAGCTTAGCAAGGCAAAGTTGATGAAGGAGGTACACGAACCTGTATCGCCTTTTTTGGAGGTGACCGCCCGAGCCTGGGGTGCGGGGCCCATCTTCTTTGAAAGCGTGAATGGGCAAAAGTGCTGCCTGAACATCCTCGGCACCCGCGAGCTGTTGGCCAGGGCCCTGGGGATTCCTGCCGAGGAGATGATTTGGCGCCTGAGCAAAATTGGCTGCCAGGGACGGGTTTGTGAAGTGAACTCCTCGCCTTTCCAGGAGGTCATCTCAGAGCCGGATCTCTTCGGGCTGCCCATTCTAACTTACTTTCGGGGGGATGGCGGGCCCTACATCACCTCAGCCGTGGTGGTGACCCAGTTTGGGGAGCGGCTCAATGCCTGCGTGCATCGGCTGATGGTCCTGGGCAAAGATAGGCTGGCGGCGCGACTTGTCCCTGGCCGCCATACCCATCAGCTCTACCAGGCTGCCCAGGCGGAAGGCCGGGAGCTGCCCGTGGCCATCGCCATAGGCGTTGACCCGAGGGTGTTGATGGCCGCTTCCACCCGCGTTCCGCCGGAGATGGAGTTCCAGTATGCGTCCGCCCTGCGGCAGGGGCCTGTGGAGCTGGTTCGCCTGGAGAACGGCGTGCCGGTACCCCACGCCGAGATAGTCCTGGAGGGATACATCACCGGCGAAAGAGCCGCGGAGGGTCCCTTCGTGGACATCACCGGCACCCAGGATCTCGTCCGCCAGGAGCCGGTCATCCGGCTAACAAAGATGATGACCCGCGAGGATCCCATTTACCACGGGCTGCTTCCTGCAGGAGGCGAACACAAAATGCTCATGGGCGTGCCTTACGAGCCGCTGATCTACAGGGCCGTATCCAGGGTGGCCAAGGTGAGGGATGTCCTTCTTACGGATGGCGGATGCTGCTACTTCCATGCCGTGGTCCAGATCGAGAAGGAGACGGAAGAGGACGCGAAAAGGGCTATCGAAGCCGCCTTCCAGGCGCATAGATCTCTGAAACACGTAGTAATAGTAGATACAGACATCGACATTCATGATCCCAGGGATATCGAGTTTGCCATCGCCACGCGCATGCGCGGGGACGAGGACATCGTAATCCATCCCAATGTCCGGGGCAGCACCCTCGACCCGCGAAGCATTGACGGCATCACCACCAAGGTGGGCATGGACGCCACGGCCAGGCTGGATAAGCTCTGGAAGTTCCAGAAGATGGTTCCCAAAGGACCGGGCTGAGATATCATCGATTAGAGGTCGTTATGGCAGAAGAGCCGAGCAAGTGCGAGATCAACATAAACAGCATCGTCAGCCTGAAGGTATCGCGGCGCGATCTTGTGAAGCTTCGCGACCGCATAAGCTACCTGGACGCCAATCTGAAGGGCCTGGAAAGAGATCATTCCGAGATGCAAAGGAGCCTCTCCGAGATGACGAAGGAGGTCGAAAGGCTGAAGCAGCTATTTCAGTCCCTCTTTGGCGAGGAGATCCGGGGCGTGGTGGGCGCAGAGGAGGTCCAGGCAGAACACTTCCGGGAGCGTAGCCAGGCCGCAAGGACGCCGGAGCAGATAACCCTGGGAATGAGCGAGGTCACGCGAGAGCAGATCCAGTCCGTCCTGGATGCCATCAAGCGAGAAAAGGAGGAATCGCAAGGGCACGCTTCCAGAGAGGCTGTTTTGGCCAGGGCCAAGGCCATAGGAATTAAGGAGGAGGACTTCGAGGACATCCTGCGTAGACTGAGAAGAGCTGGCGCTCTGGTCGAGAGCGAAGGAACCCTGAGGCTTATCTGAGCCGTTTCTCTCTCCTTTATTATCTGACATATAATTAACCTTCCCCAAAATATATAAAAATGAATTATATTACTCTACGTTCCAAGTTTTTGATTTTGCGTACCAATAGCTTCATCATGGAGTTAATTGTGTTATTAAGCATCATTTTTTGTGATGAAATATGTCTTAATTTAAAGATATGTTTAAAAGAGGTCTGTGCCACAGCCCCTTATCAATAGTAGTAGCTAAAAAACTTGGAAAGTAGAGTTATATTATAGATATTATGCTCACCCCGCCCCGCCCACTGTCGCCTTGCCGATGAGCAGATGCGGCGATCCGTCGCTCACGGGCACCAGCTGTCCAGCCTTGCCGCAGCGTCCGCTGTTGAACTTGAGATCATTGCCCACGGCCTTCACATGCAGCAGGGTCTCCAGGATCTTGCCGGATAATGAGACATCCCTGAGCAGCCTGGTCTTTTGGCCATTCTCCACCAGGTAGCCGCGCTTGGCATTGAACTGGAAAACACCCTCGGCAGTGCTCACCTGGCCGCCTCGACTTCCCGCCAGATAAACTCCGCTGCCCAATTCCTGCAGAATCTCCTCCAGCTTCCAGTCTCCGTTGGCGATGTAGGTGTTGCTCATGCGCACCACGGGCCGGTTCGTTCCTTCCGCCCGGGCGTTGCGCGGAACGCCGCCCATGCGCGCTGCGGTCTCGCGGGAGTTGAGGTATGATCTCAAGATGCCCTTCTCGACCAGAA
>JAPKYD010000006.1 GCA_026394475.1 Methanothrix sp. | reverse complement strand
GGGAACTTTCATCACAGGTGTAATTGGTTACTTCTTGCCTGTGGATCTGATCAGGTCGATCTTCGGCTCGAACAGCTTCCTGGCGTGCTTCGTGGCCTCGATCGTGGGGGCTCTGCTCTACATGCCCACGCTGCTGGAGATCCCCATCGTGGGCACGCTCTTTGGGTACAGCGCGGGAGTGACGGCACCGGGCCCGGCGCTTTCGCTGCTCCTGGCAGGACCTTCCCTGAGCCTGCCCAGCATGATAGTAATAATGAGGGTCATAGGCGTGAAGAAAGCAGGCGTTTACATCGGCCTGGTGGTGCTGATCTCGACCCTGGTGGGAATGCTGTATGGTGCGATCGTGGGATATAAAATTGCATAAAGATAATTGGGTGAAAAAAACATGGTGAAGATAGAGATCCTTGGAACAGGATGTGCGAAATGCAAGAGCCTGGCAAAGAATGTCAAAGTGGACAGCATCCAGGAGATCATGAACCGCGGAGTAATGATGACTCCCGCGCTCTACGTGGATGGCGAATCTAAGATGGTAGGCAGAACTGCGACCGTGGAAGAGATCAAGAAAATGCTGAAGAAATGAGGCTTGATTCATGCAAGAGAAAAAGAAGTGTCTGTGCGGCTCCTCGGATGTGCGCGTCGTAGCCTGTTCTGGAGCCTCAAACGTGGGACAGATCGCAAACCAGGCAGCATTAGAGCTGGCAAAATCTAAGGTGGCCGGGTTCTTCTGCCTGGCGGGAGTGGGGGGTCATATCAAAGGAATGGTCAAATCGGCAAAGGAAGCAGGTCTGATGGTGGCCATAGACGGTTGTCCAGTGCAGTGTGCTGCGAAGACCTTGCAGCATGCCGAGATTGAGCCTGCGATACAGGTAATTGTAACTGAACTTGGCATCGAGAAGTCTCATGATATTACCCTTGATGAAAAGGCCTGCTCCAAGGTTGTGGAGAAAGTAAAAGAAGAGCTGGCGGCCTAGTATCCTGGTGGAATGCAATGAGTTTACTAAAATCAAAGCTGATGCTGATCTCTATAATCTGCGGGGCCTTATTGGTGGTCATGGCCTTATCACGGAGCGTTCATGCTGGCGCAGAATGTGCATCTTTAGGAGGGGCTTGCGATGACAGCGGCTGGGACCCCATGCAGAAGCTCGATGAAATAGGAAATCCTACAGCCGGTCAAGAACAGTCCGCCGCTAAGTGGCCGGAGAAGTCGAGGATGGTCAGATGGAACCAGAGCGCTTTCGGGTTTGAGGATGAGGAAAACAAGGCTCCTGAGACCGTTAAGAATGCCGAAACACCCAAGACTGCTCAGAATGCCACTCCTGCCAAGGTGACAGATGACCAAGAAAGCATAGTGCGTAGCGATGAGGCTAAAGCGATTCTTGCGCCATTGGATGCTGTCTCAGATGCGGATATCCTGTTAGATGTGAGCGAGAACTCCAGCACGCATATCCCTGGATCAGTGGTCATTCCTTACATGGAGTTTGATATGCAGGCGGGAGTTTTGAAGCCAGTGCCTGAAATCTCCAAGATCCTTGGGGATGCCGGAATCTCTCGTGAGGATTCCGTCGTGATCTACGGCGAATGCCTGCCTTACGGCGGTGGTCCGTCTGTGGCGACTTATGTCTACTGGATGATGAAGGGGCTGGGTCATGAGAAGGTAAAGGTCCTGGATGGGACGGTTGAAGATTGGGCGGCATCGGGACGCGCCACTACGAAAGACGCCAAGATAATCTCTGGCAAAATCTATGCTCCAGCAGAAACGACAAATTTCACTGCGACTTACGACTTCGTCAAGAGTGGACAGGCGCAAATTGTTGACGCCAGGACCTTGCAGGAGTTTGGGTCCGGCAGCATACCAGGATCGATCAGCATACCCTATGCAAGCGTGCTGAATGGGAAACAGATCAAGGGCGAGGACCAGTTGAATAAAATCTTCATGTTATTGGACAAAGATAGGCCGGTAGTAGTTTTCACCAATACGGGTATGAATACCTCTGTGATCTGGTTCGCCCTGGCGATGGTGGGCTCTGATGCCAGGCTCTACTCCTGGCGGGATTGGCTGGAAAACCAGCCCAAATTCAACTTCGAGCTGGCAGAAGTAGAAGCCAAGCCT
>JAPKYD010000053.1 GCA_026394475.1 Methanothrix sp. | reverse complement strand
AGCTATTCGCGAAGGTGCGCCGAGGCCTCGGCGGTGCAAGCTCACCTGAAGCAGGGTATTCCCCTGGCTCCGGGAATGGAGATAGGCTACGTGGTGAGGGATGCCAAAAAGTGGGAGGTGGAGCCGGAGAGGACGGCGTCGGAGTTCGATGCCGGGTATTACAGAAAGCTGCTGAAGAAGGCGTGGGACGAAATTGAATTCGTCCTGCTATGCGACCTACATGAATGATTGCTGCCTCAAAGAAAAGATTTACTCGTAAAAACGTGCGGATATCCCTTTCCCCGCACTCCAATATGTCTTTAGTTAGCGGTTTTTGTGATATTTGCGTTGGCTTTAGTTTGCCCATACGTGGTATATATCCAGACCAAACTTGTCTTCTTTTTGACGCGGTCTATGCCGCCATATCCACGTTGACCGACAGCTTCACCTCATCATAGCAAGACTTGCTCCATCAGTGCATTGACAAGTACCTGGGTAATCTAGATAAGCTCACGGAACATTCAACATATCGAAATGAACTCTCCAGAGTGCGACCTAAAAGGCCATGGACCTTGCAGCGGTCCGATCTGCCAGCGTGGCATGACATTCAACCACAGGTGCGATGCACATGTAAAACTAGAGGCATACTGGACCAAGCGTAGCCTAGGCAAGAAACTCACCGACTGGCTCGACGGACTACAGAATGCGGAGCGAGACGAAGCAATGAGGCAGGCTTCGCCCAGGGGCAAGCACTGGCGTGAGGTCATTGAACGACCTTCGGAAGAGTAGGAAGATAAGGGATCGGGTGTTGGTCGCGGCCCTCCCATCTCGCCATCGCTCTGGCCGTAGCCGTGATAGTCAAAGGCAAGCGAAGCAAAACCGACAGCCGCAAAGCAGCGGGCGACTTCAGGCAGAACAAGATCCTTTACCCCCGAGAGACCCTGGCAAAGGACGACTGCCGGAACGCGATGATCAGGCGAAGCCTCCACGGGAAGGACAAATGTTCCGGCGAGTCTGAAACCGGCGGAAAAGGTGGAGAAGTGCCCGAATTGCGGTGGGAAGAAGGCAAACCTTTTTCATCATCGACCAAGTACGTTAAGCCATGTTCGAACCAGAAGAGGATTCTCTAGTTCTAGAGATCGTTAGTGGCTTCTTTGATATCTCAGCCGATGAGATGATGCAGATAGGCGATCTGACCAAAAAGCTGCTCTTCGCTCCTGGAGTTGGCGGCGATGAGGCGGCTGTCGAGCAGCTTAAGGCAGCATTAGAAGATATGTCAAAAGAGCATGCTTTGATCGCGGGCCTGTTCATCTCGGGCCTTCTGCGGTGCAACCTGGCTGAGCAAGCTATGCAGTGCACACAAGAGGTAGCAGAAGGCGGCCAGGGACCTGACTGATTTATTGCGGAATCGGCACTCAAACCTGCTTCTTCTGAACGCGGACTATCTGGAGATCTCATCAGCTGAATTTTGATATCAAAATTATAAGAGACAATCGCTGTGGTCACGACCTGCCCGCTAATACACCGTCACCCTCCTGACGCCATCAATTTCCATGAGCATGCGCACCAGCTCGCCGGGGATCTTGCCCTCGGTGATGATGGTGAGCTTGGGGCTCTCCACAAAGTAGGGATCGTCGGAGACGGCTTGACGAATGGAAATGCCGTAGCTGGCCACGGCACTGGCCACATCGCCCAGGAGGCCCGTCTTCGTGGCGTTCACGGGCGTTATCTCGATGACGCCCAGGCCCAGGACCGGCGCCACCTCTGCCAGGAAGGTCATGGAGCGCACATTGTGAAAGATCTTCCAGAGTGTCTCGTCCTCACGAATGGCCATGGCTGTGGTGTCTACAACCCGGCGGTCCACACCCAGCTCCCTGGCGATCTGGGCGTGAGGTATCTCAATATCACCCGAGACAACGCGGGCTTTGTCATTTATCTGGAAGCCCCTCTGCAGGATGAGCCTGACGACCTTCTCCTGAGCCGGGAACCTCTTGAACTTGTTCAGAATCTCCTGCCACATGGTGCGTCATGCATCTATTCACTTAAAAGTACAAAAGGGCTTCCTTTGAGACATCTCAGGAGAACATCTCTTTGGGAGGCTGCCGAAACTCTTTCCTGGCCAGGGGAATGGTTTCGAGCAGATGCCTTTGTGTGATATCGCCCTCATCCATGATGGCGTGGTGCAAAGAAGCTTTCAGCACCTTCTCTACTAGGTCCCGGCCCGAGAAGCCTTCCGTCTGCCGGGCGATCTCTGGCAGGTTCACGTCTTCCATCGGCAGAGGCAGAGTCTCGGCGTTCTTTTGCAAGAGGATCAGCCGCTCTTCGAGGGTCGGCAGCTTGAACTCGATCTCCTCCTCGAACCTGGACCGCACAGAGCTGTCCAAAACCTCGATCTGGTTCGTGGCCGCGATGGTGCATACTCCTGTTCTGCGCTGAATTCCATCCATCTCCGTGAGCAGAGAGTTCACGATCTCCGAGACGTCACCTCTTAAATCCTGGTACCTTCTATCTAGGGCTATGGCGTCCAGCTCGTCGATGAAGATTATGGCAGGAGCCATATGTTCCGCCTTCTCGTAAAGGCTGTGTATCTGCCGTGCCCCCTCGCCCACGAACTCGCCTATAAGGCTGGTGGCCTTCACGGGAAGCATGGGCACCTTGGCCTGCGCGGATAGCGCCCTAGCGATCATGGTCTTTCCTGTGCCCGAGATGCCGTAAAACAGAATGTTGCGCGGGGCCCAGCGGCCGAACTTCTCAGGATCTTGCAGGAACTTTTCTACTATCTTCACTTTCCGCTTGGCCGTCTCTTGGCCGACGACGTCCTCAAAATGAACATCGTACTCTACCCTCTTGGTCTCAGCCTTCTGCTCCACTTTGATGGTGGTCTCGGAGCCCACGACTGAAAAATTGGGATAGACCTTCACTACCTGGAACGCGAAGTCAGGATAGAGCCTGCGGTCGAATAGATAGCACCCAGGCTTGACTGCTTCGCCGTACCACTGCTCTCGGGCATAAAGCTCGAAGAGCTTGGGATCGGATACCACAGGATGCTCTTGAAAAAGGCTCTTCAAAGGATAGCCGGCTGGCCTCAAGAGCACAAATCTCGCACCTATGGCCCTTCTCTTCTCCAGCTTCCCCCCTTGTGCCTTTACTCCGCTCTTCTGGATAGATCGCACGATCAGAAATCTTGCTGGCGAAGATAGTTAAAGGTATTGGATAGAACGGCATTTTGCAAAGTCCTGAAACTATTTCACAACCGCTCCAGTTTTATAGAGTTTAAATTATTCATGATTTTCTCTAAAACCCAAGTGACTTGTGATCTATTCCAAAGCACAATTACAGGAAGCGTTTTTCGATTGAATGCCAGTTCAGGAGGAGTTTCAAGTCTTTCAAAAATCCAAGCCTCCATGAGTCTGTTGTTGAACCATTGTTAGTTGTCTGAAATTGCCGTCCCATTTGCCGACTTCATGAATTATCCTCTAAGCCTTTCCGGGCCTGGGACAAAGATCTTCCTGGCCCAAAGAGCTTAGGGACCGGGGTCTATGGCCAGGCGGAAAAGGACGCGCATAGATCCGGGCAATTCTCATGCCAATAACTGATCGCGATGAATCTCTATTCAGGTCTTGCTGCATCCCCAATCTTTAATTTATTTCAGTTGCAGTCTACAAAGGCCGATCGATTCCATGCCAGAGATTCTGGAGAAGAAGAGAGCATGCCGGAGCGGCAAAAGGAAGGGCCCTTTTAGGCGAGGGTTCCGATAGTAATTAATATTACCTCCTACAAGCATGACCTATCGATAAGCATTAGGAGGATCTTTATGGCAGGAGGAAATGGGCTGGCAATTTGTTTGATGGTTTTAGGTTTCATAGTGCTGTTCTTGGTCCCCCTGGCCTTCTTAACTAGCCTGTTCTAAGGCTAGAGAAGCCAGTTGGATCTGCATTTTATTCATTTATGCTCAATGTCATGTGGGTAAAAAGTAGAATTATAATAGTAATAGTTGCAGGCCTAAACTTGTGAAAGGGAAAATAAGATCTTCAATTTAAAATTATATTCTCCCTTATCCTCCCGTTTATGATCCTATCCGACCTCTCCAGCGCCTCATGCGTCCCTCCGTAGTGCTTTGCCGCGTCCCTCATGATCTGCTTGAATCCCTCCATGTCTCCCGCGTCCATTTTTTCACACAGCCGCATGCATTCGGTGACAAAGGTTTGCCGCACCTTCATGGCCTTGGGATTCTTCTGAATGGCAGCGTAAAGCTCCGGATTCTGGTCCAGGATGCGCCCTACAAAGTCGATCATAATCTCGTAAATCGGAGACATGAACTTCCTCGACCTCTCCACATCGAAGTCCAGGGCCTTGAGCGCGGCCCCGATGCCGATGTAGGCGAAGTGCGTCAGGGCCTGCACCACGGCCATGATCTCGTCGTGCTCATCGGCCTCCAGGATCTCGATTCTTGCGCCGTCGGCCTCGAACAGGGAACGGATGACGGGAAGCCACTTCTCGCTCTTTCCTTGCACGGGCGTGAGGATGATGGTCTGACCGCGCAGGGAGGGCATGGTGGGCCCGAACATGGGATGGGTGCCCAAAACCTCTACGCCTTTCGGGGCGTAGGTCTTCATGGCCTTAACCGGCCCGGACTTGACGGAGGTCACATCCATGATCAGGCTGCCTGCGTGCATGCGGGGCGCCACCTCTCGGATCACCTCCACCGTCTTCTCGACGAGGACGCTGACCAGGACGATGTCGCTTTCTGTCGCTTCCTTTATTTTATCATGAGCATAGCGCACTCCCAAGCGCTCTGCGACCGCCACCTTCCCGCTCGGGCCCCAGACCGCCACATTGAAGCCCTTCTCCTTAAAATAGCGGGCGAACCAGGAACCGGTCTCGCCCGTACCTCCTAGTATCAGTATGCGCGTCATTGTCTCCGCCTATTTCTCTGCTTGGCTCGTCGCCAATCCCGCTCGAACTGCCCTTTCCATCACATCCACTGGAGCCTTCTGGCCCGTCCAGATCTCCAGGGCCTTCGCCCCCTGGTAGACCAGCATCATCACCCCGTCTACGGCCCCGGCACCGGCTGAGCGAGCGTCCGCCAGAAGCTCTGTATCCCGGTTATAAACGATATCGAAGACCGTCTGGCCGCTATGCAGCAGCCGGCCATCAAAGAGCCTGGGGTCGCCCTCCCGCATGCCTAACGATGTGGCGTTTATTACTATGTCCATGCCAGGCACGAGCCTCCTCAGTTCGCCCAGGCCAAAGCCCAATCCACCTACGCAGGCAGCCAGCTGCTGGGCCTTCTGGATGCTCCGGTTCGCGATAAAGATCTCTGCACCCTCCTGCTGCA
The DNA here is from genome assembly GCA_026394475.1 of Methanothrix sp. GTDB lineage: Archaea > Halobacteriota > Methanosarcinia > Methanotrichales > Methanotrichaceae > Methanothrix. Next base: position 7,226 of record JAPKYD010000053.1, on the reverse strand, counting down.
GGGTATAGGCGATAGCCCTCGCCGCACCTCCCGCTCCAATCAAGAGCACCTTGCTCCGCTTGACCCGAACTCCGGCATCCTTCAGAGCCAGGAGTGCCCCCGCTCCGTCGGTATTGTGACCGGCGATACTTCTGTCATCTCGTCCGAAGGAGATAGTGTTCACCGCGCCAATGGCTCTGGCCAGATCATCCGGCTGCAAGATCTCCAGCTCCAGCGCCTTTTCCTTCAGCGGAATGGTCAGATTCAGGCCGCCAAAGCCCATGGCTGCAGCGCCCAAGACGGCGTCTTCCAGCTTCTCCGGCGGCACGCGAAAGGCATGGTAGCAGGCGGCTATGCCTAAAGCCCGCAGGGCCGCATTCTGCATCGCCGGGGAGAAGCTGTGCTCGATGGGATCGCCAAAGATCCCGAAGATCTTCATGAAGGCTAGTAGCATCTTCTACCTAAATAATCTGCAGGATATACCAGAGGGCTGCTCCCACTAAAGCCCCGAACGCGGTCGCCACCAGGTTCACGCCGTTGTTGCTCAGCATGCCCCGGCTCTGCAGCGTGGCGCCGAGCAGACTGTCAAAGTTCGTGCCCAAGAAACCGCCTATCGTCCCTGCGACGATGCCAAATGAGCCGACCATTCCCGTGCCCGCAGCGAGGAGGCTGATGAGGAGGGCTCCTGCAAACGAAGCGGCTTCGCCTAAAGGCGTCACGCCACCGTCCACGCCCGGCTCGGTCTCCTTCAGGGTGGTGATCATCCTGGGCTTAGAGCGGCTGGTCTCGCCGATTTCGCTGGCCAGGGTGTCGCCGTTGGCGGTCGCCACCGATCCGATGAAGGCGTAGATGAACATCTCACTGCCATAGACTCCGTAGCAGATGGCCATAGCCAGAGGAATGAGGCTGTTGCTGTAGACATTCTTGTAGCCGCGCACTCCTCCCCGCGATTGAGCGATTCCTAAGGCGCGCTTGTAGGCATATCCGTAGTGAGTAAACCCCCCGCCCAGAAGGTAGAAGGCCAATAAAAGCAAGAACCATGGTAACCCTCCGAACAGAATCACCAGGAGGCAGATTATGGTCTCGCTCAGCACTGCATCAGAGTCCGCCGCCTTGGCAAAGTATGCTCCGATGCCTAAAGCGAGCGCAAAGATGCAGATGAGCAGGATGCGCTGCAGATCCGGCAGCGGATAGTCGAAGGAGAAGAGCCACATCACCATGGCCGTTCCGAAGGGCACGGTGAAGTCGCGCTCCTGGGAGACATGATGCAGAAAAGCGCCGGAAAGGCCACCCAGGATAGCCAGGAAAAGCATCCTTTCCGGGGACAGGCTTCCCGAGGAGATCATGGCCGCCAGGGGATAGCCCAGGGCCACGGTGATCATGAGATAGATTATGCTCCCGGCCAGGGTATCGAACTTCTTGAAGGCCAGCGGGGCAAAGGTGGAGGCCACAAAGGAGATGGCGATGACGTAAAGTGGGAGGTTGATATGAGGGATGCTGAGGGCTGGCCTCATGATGAGAAGCATGGCCAGGGACGCAGAGAGCAGGCGAGTGCCCGGGTCCAACAAGAAGATGGCTGCCAGGGGAAGAACGGTGAAGGCCTCGGCGTAAGGCAGCAGCACCACCGTCAATCCTATGGCTGCCCTGGCGATATCCTCCCGCTGCATGAACCCTAAAGACAAGTCTCATTGCAAAAATACTTTGCCTTGGAAGATGATCCAATACGAAAGAAAGGTCGATCATGATCCATCGCCTCTACGAGCGTCTCCTGGAAGTCCAGATCGCCAGAAACAATCTGCCAGGTTGCGTGGCCGTTATCCTCAGCTCCGGCGATCTGAATGATCGGGGCCTGAAGCAATTGAGAGACCTCCTGGAATGGAGCGAGTCCCTGAGCCTGAGCTCCCTGGTCCTATATGTGAACGACGACGCCCCTGAGCTCTGCCAGAAGATCGCTGCGTTTCTTGGAGACGCTCCCGCGGAGATAAGTTTGCACACGATCGAAGGTGTGCAGCACATCGGCTCAGGCGGTAGAGTCAAGATGGCGGTATCTTTAGGCTACGGTGGCAAGCGTGAGGTAGCAGAGGCATTCAGAGAAATCCTCAAGGAAGTGGAAGCGGGGTGCTTGAATCCCGAGGAGATTGACGAAAAGGCGATAGAGGCCTGTCTAAGATTCCGACAGAGGCCTGACCTGGTGATAAGGGCAGGCGGAAAGCAGCTCAGCGATTTCATGATCTGGCAGGCTGCTTACTCCGAGCTTTATTTCACCGACGTTAACTGGCAGCAGCTCCGGAAGATAGATTTCCTGCGCGCCATCCGGGACTGCCAGCAAAGGGAGAGACGCTTTGGCCGCTAGCCTGGCCAAATAGAGCTTTCTGGCGCCCAGAATACCGGCAAGAGAGGTGCATCTTACCCGTGCTTGGGAATGTCCTTGGCGGCAAGGATGCAGAGGAACCGGGAAGGGATCGTCTCTGAGATGACGATGTCTTCGTTCACTGTCATCATCTTTACTCCTGCCTCTTGGGCCGCAGCGGCGTCCGCCTGGATCACTTTGGGGTTGCCGGTGCGAAAAGTGGCAACATGCCAGGCCTTCTCCGGGGTTGTGGAGAGATGAACGTACCTCTGGGAAGCGGACTTGAGGCCTATCTCCAGAATCCTGTCGGCCTCCTCCTCACTTGCTCCATAGTAGAGCCTGGGCAGCTTGTTGTCCTGATGGTCCAGTTCCACATCTACGGAGTGGCCATACCTAGCCCTGACTTTATCATTGCTGATCTCATATCTCTGCTTGGGATCGGATTCTATCAGCGCGATCAAGAGTTCTTTGCTGGCCCAGCGATGCCTGCTTCGCACTACCTCACAGAGCTTTGTGAGATCAACCCAACCGCGAGAGTCCATTTGCAGGCCCAGATCATCGGGAAAATGCCTGAGCCCTCCCGCCACCAGTCGGCCCAGTTGCTCCGTCTTGGTCTCATCCAAAAAAGGCTGGCCTGCAAAGCCACACTCACAATGCTCTCCCCTGAATAATCCATGCTGAGGGCAACGCTTGATCATCACACAACTCCTCGCCCTAAAAAGAGCCTTACGAATAGATATAACTGACTATCTTTCCCTTGAAGCAAAGTCTCAAATACGTTAGTTTTGAATAAATCACTATGCCCGATTCGAACGAGGTCGAGAGAAGGATACGCGAGATGCTGCTCGATATGGGCGAAAAACAACTATTGGCAAAGCTGGAGAGCTCTCTCAAAGCCATGGACGAGCGCCATCAGAGGATCAGCGAGGCCCTGGAGGGGATGCTTCAAGAGGTGGACGGGCTCTTGCTCCGGATGGATGAGAAGGAGGAGGATGCGCTTGATGACACGAGGAAGACGAATTGGGCATAAGGTGAGGCCTCGTGGATACCCTACCTGATATTCAGGCCCGCGAGCCTGATTATCCCATCAACTTGACGAGAGTGGGAGTAACAGGCGTCAAGAAGCTGGTCAAAGTAGAGCGCGGGAACGACGAGCGACCGGTGGTTCTCATCTCCAACTTCGAGGTCTTCGTTGACCTTCCCTCGGACCGCAAAGGTGCCAACCTCTCCCGCAACTTTGAGGTGATGGATGATGTTCTGGAGGAGGCCATAAACTGCCCGGTCTACGAGATCGAGGAGCTTTGCGGAGAGATTGCCAAGAGACTCCTCTCCAGGCATGAGTACGCCTCCCGGGCAGAGGTGAAGATGAAGAGCGAGTACATCGTACGCAGACAGACGCCCGTAACCAAAGTCACCTGCCAGGAGGTAGTGGATATCTTTGCCGAAGCTGTGGCCAGGGCAGGACCTTCCGGCTACCTGAAAAAGACGGTTGGAGCTGAAGTTATGGGGACAACGGCCTGCCCATGTGCCCAGGAGATCATGAAGGAGCAGGTCAGACACGAGCTGGCAAAATTGGGCGTAACAGACGACGCGGCAGCAGAGTTCGCTGAGCGGCTGCCTGTGGCTACGCACAACCAAAGGGGCCGCGGCAGCATATCGATCGAGGTTCGGAACCGACGCTGCGTTTCCATTGATAGGATCATCAAGATCATCGAAGAATCCATGAGCGCCAAGGTTTACGGCCTGCTGAAGCGTCCGGACGAGGCCGTGGTGGTGGCCAGGGCCCACAGCAATCCCAAGTTCGTAGAGGACTGCGTCAGGACTATGGCCCAAAAGGTGGTGCAAGTCTTCACGGACCTTCCCGATGACGCCGCTGTAACTTTGAAGCAGATCAACGAGGAGAGCATTCACCAGCACAATGCCTTTGCGGAGAGGACGGCAACCATAGGAGAGCTGCGAGCCGAGCTGGCAGCCATCAAATATTAGTTTTTGATTTGGACTGAGGTCTGCAGCTCGCCCCGGAATGCCCGCTCCAGCACTAACGGAAGGAGCGCGTCCAGCTCGGCGGCAGTCTCCGCCTGGTGGCGCTGGAGGGCGTCGAGCTTTGTCTCGCAATGGGCAGCTGCATTTTCTTCCAGCGCAAGGAAGTCATTCTGGTCTTTGCAGCTTTTCTTTAATTTCTTTCAAGACCTCATCCAAGCTCATTTCCCTGGATTCTTCCAGATTAGGTGAGTGCTTGTGATTGGGAAATGTGCAAAGTTCACGATGGTGAGGTGCATTGTCCCATCGGGTCCTCAGAGATCCGCTCAGATCCTGCCAGTGGTATGAATAGAAATAGCTGTCAAATGAAGTGTATTCCCTGATGTGAAGCTGGCTGCCATCAAAGAGAACTGCCTTTACTTTGAGGAAATAAAAGCTTTCGCCGCTCTTGAAGTCCAGGATTTCATAGCCCCTGATTGCCTTATCCTGAAGCGATTCTAAAGTTCGTCGCATCCTCGATCTTTCTTAGCCTAGCTTCCAAATCTTTCAAGCTATCAGCATATGCTTTCCACTCAATGAAGTCGTCCCATATCTCAAAATCCTCAGGGAGCTGCTTTAATTTGTCTTCAAAGGCTTTGAGGTCGCACTTGTATTTTCTCTCCAACGACCTGATCCGCTCCTTCAAGGGAGCAATCTGAGATATTAGCTTCAGCTTCTCGAAGGCCCTTATGTCTTCTACTGATACCATGATGCTTGTATCTTCGCCCATCTAAATTATCCTAGGTCCTTTTTAGTATTAAATTCTCGCTCCAATGCATCGGCCTGAAAAGTTATCCCGATTTATTAATATTATTAATTAAATAATTAGTTTTTGAGCTGAACTGAGGTTTACAGCTCGCCCCGGAGGGCCCGCTCCAGCACTGACGGAAGGAGCGCGGCCAGCTCGGCGACGGTCTTCGGCCTGGAGGCGCCGGAGGGCCGCCGAGCAAATGATACAGCAGTCGCTTTATAATCCCAGAACAATACCGGCAGCTTTTGTGGCATATGATATCAGACCGTCACTTCCACAATCCTGCCTGCAGTGCCCAGAAGCCTTGTTCTTTCTTCTGCCAGTGATTCCAAGCAGCCTACTATCGCTTCCTTGATGTTCTTCAGAGCCTCTTCCGCGCTGTCGCCCTGGGAGTGACATCCGGGAAGTGCTGGGCAGCTCACTATGTAGCCGCCCTCTTCGGCTTCCTGAAGAACAACCTTGAAATTCATGATTATAAGTTGATTTAGGAAGCTAAAAAAGCTTTCGAGGGATTAATATTTGATTGCCAGCTCAGTTGAGTTTGCTCGGTTCAAAGCTCGCCCCGGAAGGCCCGCTCCAGCACCGATGGAAGGAGCGCGTCCAGCTCGGCGGCGGTCTCAGCCTGGTGGCGCTCGACATTTGGCATGATGCTGCATGAAGTTCCGTATAAAATTTACATAATATTTATTTTTTCGAAAAGAGCAACGAATTTAGGTCGTTTCTCTTTCAAAGCATCATATGTATTGCGATGCACGCATAGAATCAAAGTTTTCTTAGCCCGTGATGTTGCAACAAATGCTATTCGACGTTCTTCAGAGGAAGTGGCAGGCCACCACTCGTCAGAAGGACAGGGAGCGTTTCTAGAATGCGGCTTGGGCACAAATAACACGACGCAATCGAATTCATTTCCTTTCACTTGGTGGATAGTTTTTACTATTGACTTCCCGAGTATACTATTATTTGTAACTGAAGCTATTGCCGATGTTCTTTTTGCTTCACCTTCTTTGGATGCCCTGAACCTTCCCGAAAGTTCTCCTCTATTTTCCTCCCAATTGAATTTCACCGCCGAGTCCCTGATAACTTTTTTGACTCGCTTCAACCAATCATTCCAGTTCTCACCATCTTTATAAAAGCAGGCGGCTTGAAGTATCCCATAAAGAGCAAGCCTCCACTCGTGGATATCAATATCGTGATCACGTAGTTCTTCAATAGTTGGGGATTCATTTTTCAAGACCAGCCACGAAAGCTCCTTTGCCACGATCCTTGAAGCCATACTCGACTGTCCATTGCAAAACAAGCGCACTGCGCGATCAAGACGCCTACCTGCGTGAGATGATCCCTTAAAGTCATTTCCTGTGGATTCTCCAACCAATCCTCGAATCGTTACTTCTCTTCGAGCAATGATCGCCAATGTTTCATTTTCCTGAAACGTCTCGGTGATCTGAGCAGAAAATTTTTCGTCTGCGCATGCTTTTGTCATTTCATGCACTAGCAAGATTGTGTGCCCATCCTCCGCATCATCTCTTGACGAAACAGCCGCCCCGGAATCTGAAAGAGCTGAAGAAACCGCAGCAATACGCTTAGGGCAACGATGTGTTTTGGTCATGGTGTAGCGTACTGCTCCTTGTAAACTTTCAACATCATTGAATATTGTTGGCCTTGCTCCGCCAAACTCATAAATTGCTTGGTCAGGATCTCCGACAACAAGACCGGATACTGAAGGAATACGTAATAATTCCAATAACGCGTGACCTAGGAACCACCCTGTATCCTGAAGTTCATCGACAAGAATAACTGGAAATCGACGAGATAATTGGTGAGCGATTGCGAGTCCATATTTTGGATGACGTAAGATTGACGCTGCGAGATAATGACTATCTGTATGCGTAATTAATCCACTCTTTGCCCATTGTGCCTTTTTATTTGCCAAAATCCCCCGAACATATGGCGCTTCGATATTAGCAGATCCTCGAAAGTCCCGAGCGGTTAACTTGACTTACTCATATTAACTTTTCTTCAAGGATTCATGTCATTCCAGATGCGAAGAATTGGCTCAATTCAGAACCATATGCCACGCATTTTAGACATATTAATCTGAGAGCATATTTGATAAACATATATTTAACT
>JAPKYD010000080.1 GCA_026394475.1 Methanothrix sp. | reverse complement strand
TCTCACCTTGAGACAGGCCGAAACGGGTTGAGGGAAACCTATGAAACCCCGTGAGTTCGCCACTCTAAGGTCAACCGGCCAAACGCGACACGATTTTTTGCGTAGTCGCAAGCCACGGACTTTAGGCCGTGGTAGTTGACTAGAATAGCTGGATCCAATCATCGGGACATGATAGCAAAGCCCAATCTCAGAACGCTATTGGACTTAGATGACACATATCTCCAACTAAGCAGTAGGCTATGAGAGTTGAGGTCTCCAGAAAAGCAAATGCCTTGGTCAATGAAACGACGGAAAATAACACCAAAAGTTAGAGGTGCAAATAGCTCTACTGATCGTTCTCCAGCTCCCAGGCTAATCCCAGAACAGCCCAAACCCAGCTTCCCCAGATAGAGCCAGTACCTCTGACCATTGAGGCTGTAGAGGAGGATCTCTCCCAGAGCCAGGCCAAGCAGTAGATCGGGGCTCGGGCCAAGCCCCAGCCCCTTGTTTGGACCTCATTCCTCCTGTCACAGGGCAACAGTCAGTGTGTAGGGCTCGCTGTGGGCCTTGCCATCAGCATCTTGAACCCTGATGTAGAACCAGCCCGGACCCTGGACATCCTTCTCCAGTCTCACCTTATCTCCTGGGCTGGAGGCGGTACTGGAGGCTATCGAATTGCCGAAGCCCTTATCATACAGCTGTAGCCAGGATCTCATATCTGCCGGAACGCTGTCCAGCGTCACCTTCACTATTCCTGAAGAGCCCATGTAGAACTTGTAGAAGTCTTCATCCCCTGAAGGGCAGATGTATGCTGTAATGGATTGGCCTTGCGCTATCTGTGTCGCACGGAAGTAGTTGGGGTTGGGCTCATACTGATCTGGCGCAGGCTCGAAGGCAACATTCAAAGTGTAAGGCTCGCTGTGGGCCTTTCCATCAGCATCTTGAACCCTGATGTAGAACCAGCCTGGACCCTGGATATCCTTCTCCAGTCCCACCTTATCTCCAGGGCTGGAGGCGGAACTGGAGGCTATCGAATTGCCGAAGCCCTTATCATACAGCTGCAGATAGGATCTCATATCTGCCGGAACGCCGTCCAGCTTCAGCTTGAGGATTCCTGATGTATCCACAAAGATCTTGTAGAAGTCATCGTCACTGCCTGGGCAGATATAGGCATTGATATCCTCACCGGATTTTACATCGGTGGCCCGGAAGTAGTTAGGGTTAGGCTCATACTGATCTGGTGCAGGCTCAAAGGCGACATCCAAAGTGTAGGGCTCGCTGTGGGCTTTTCCATCAATGTCCCTGGCCTCGATGTAGAACCAGCCTGGCCCCTGAACATCCTTCTCCAGGTTCAGCACATCTCCGGCGTTCGAAGCCGATTTTTCGGAGATTGGGGCCAGGTTCTTATCGTACAGGCATAGGTATGGCCTCATATCTTTGGGCACATTCTCCAGCTTCAGCTTCACAATTCCCGAGCTGCCCGCTTGGAACCTGTAGAAGTTGCTGGAGCCTGCCGGGCTGATGGTCTGGCTGACGGACTGGCCTGCGCTGATATCGGCTGCGTCTCCGATCTGGTTGTTGCCGCTTGGGCTCACCGTGGATGTTCCAGTGCTAGAAGCTCCTGGCGCGCCTGGGCCGCCTGGAGCGCTGATGCCTTCTCCGCCGGAGGTGGCATTTCCTGCTGTGGCATTGCCCGCGCCGGGTACGCCAGCTGCTCGAGATCCTGGAGCTGTGCCATTATTACTAGTCTAATTTATGGGCATTACGGCCCCTACTCCTTCTGAGCTTACCTCCACCTGCTGACCGGCCGCCAGGGTAAAGGGAGCCTGATTGCCGGATGTCGGGTGGACGGTAACTGGATATCGAAGAGCTGTGACAACGGTTCGGCCTATCTCCGGATTGTAAGCTACACCAAATTTGTTTTTGCCTGTGGATGAAACGATGGCCGTGGGTGTATCAACATCAATGGCTACAATATCCTGAGAAACCTCGATGCCGAGAGGACCTCGTTGGAGATCCAATTCAATTTTCATCGGTTGACCTCCAGCCAGGTCTGATGATGAAGCTATGGAACCATCCTCAAATACTTTTCCAATTCCAGCACTTCTCAGCAATTTTTTGCAATCCAATCCCTGATATAATAATCCTAATTTAAAAACATTGTCCAGCTCTACTGAAGTTTCATTCGTAAGGCCCATCAAGATATCAAAGGTTGCTAGATCTGCTATAATAGCTTTACAAATCGCTATCACTTTCGCCTTGTCGCCTGCGGCCAAGCTAATTTGTGTCCGATCTCCTGTCTTTATCACTTTTGTGCCTTCATTAGTCTCCAATTCTAAGGTAAGCTCTGCTTCCATTGCTGCTTCAGTTTCGTTTTCTGCGAAGAGCATGCAGTCGCCGTGTTCGTCGAACTTCCATCCATCTTCGCAGATGCAGCTGCAGCCGGCATAGCCATCCCAGATCAGATGTTTACTCTTATCACAGGCATTCGCACAAGGTCCTTCTTCGGGTTTGTTGGTCCCGCTCGGTTGTGTCGTGATGTCTTTACAGCTGAATGGGAGCGGGGCAAGGCTATGGACATATATTTCAATTGCGGGTCCGCTCATTCCGTTCGCGCAAGCGCAGACCGCTCTATAGGTATCAAAAGGTCCCTGAAGTTTGTCAATGCTGTATTTGCCATAGATCCATGGTAATACAAGGGAACCATTTATGGGCTTGCGTGGACTTAGGAACCACTTATCCTCCAAAACAGAAACCCCCGTTTTATCCGTGTAGCCTGGTGAATGCACCAAGTACAACTTTTCAGTAAATGGAGTATCCCAATCCTTGCTCAGATCATCCAGCGTTGCCGCCTCAGGGCCAGCCGCCTGGGTCTGGCAGACCAGCAGAAGCGCCAGGCAGATCAAGGTCGTGAGACTGTGGCCCAAATGTCTTTGTCGCTTGAATCCCGATTGAATGAGTTTTAGATTCTTCATTATCAAAACCGTTGCTTGCACCGGCAAAGTTCTATCTCCTTCATCCCCAAACATCCAAGTCATGATCTCCATCCTCCATAACATCGCGTAATAGAAATCTCACTTGGTCCCCTCTACACTGGCCTTCAGGCTCACATCAATGGTGTAGGGCTCGCTGTGGGCCTTCCCATCAGCATCCGATACGGCGAAGTAATTCCATCCAGCTTCTAGGTCCTTCTCCAGGATCAGAGTATCACCAGGGTTGGTGGCACCCTTGTCAGCGATCTGGCGGTTGTTCTTATCCCGTATCATCAGGTAAGGCCTCATATCCTCAGAAACGCCATCCACTTTGATGGCAACTACTCCAGGGCTGTTCATGTATAGCTTGTAGAAGTCCTTGTCATCTCCAGGGCAAATGTAGGCGGTGACAGGCTGATCCAACTTGACTTCGGTTGCGTCGCCAATATCGTTATTGGGCTCATAGTTATCTGGTGCTGGCTCGAAGGCAAATGTCAGTGTGTAGGAATCGGAGTGCGCTTTGCCATCGGCGTCCGAGACTGCGATGAGGTAGCCACGGGGTCCGAGCAAGCCCTTCTCAAGGGTTAGTGGTTCTCCCGCATTGGTTGCAGTCTTGTCCCCGATCTCTGAGTTCCCCCACAGAAAATAATACTCATTCCTGAGTTTGATGTAGGGCTTCATGTCCTCAGGGACATCGTCCACCTTTAGGGCCAGGATTCCCGAGGTGTTTACATCCAGCCTGTAGTAATCTATGTCGCTGCTCGGGCAGATGTAGGCTTTTACTGCCTGGTTGGGCTTGACAATTGTGGCCTCGCCTGGCAGGTTGTTGGGCTCATTTGCATCTGGGGCCGGCCTGAAGTCCACCTTCAAAGAGTAAGACGAGCTATGGGCCTTGCCATCGGCATCCGAGACTGTGATGTAGCAGCCGCCGGGTCCTGGCATATCTTTCTCCAGGCTCAAGGAATCACCTGCGTTGGTTGCGGTCTTGTCTGCCTGAATGGCAGAGCCCCACAGCCCGAAGTACTCATTGTTGAGGGTGATGTGCGGCTTCATATCCCCTGGCACGCCGTCCACCGATATGGAAACAATTCCGGATGTATCCATGGGAAGCAGGAAGTAATGGGTCTCCCCGGCCTTGCTGATGCTATCCTGAACAGCCTGGCCCGGCTGAACCTGTAGGGCATCTCCAGGAAGATTATTGCCTGATTGGCCCTGACCTAGGGCGCAAGATGCGCTCAGGACAAAAATGAACAGGACCGGAATCATCCATTTGAACCTGTTAGGCTCTTTCATCGAAATACTCCCCTCTTGGCCAAGTGCCCGGAGATTGTGGACCAAGGGTGGCGGCCATCTGATAATTGCAATGGAGCTTGATCACCCCTCAGGCATACGCCCTGGAAACACGGAGACAAAAGCCACAGCCTCTACCTGGGGGGCTGCGGAAAGATGACCGCCGAGGAGGCGAGGTTGAAGGCGCAGGCAATGAAATGACCAGAATCTGAGAATCTATTTACTCCAAATTTCTGATGATTCTTAAAAGTGGCGTAGCTCGACGGCCAGAGTACCTTCCTGTGCTCCAATGTGCTTTTCATGATACACATGAGCATCCGGCTCTCGGACGATCATGCCGCTCAATCGAGGCCACAAGCAAAGGTGCCTCGGAGACCATTCAAGCAGCTCTAAACCTCTATTTTCAGCAGGATCGCAGGCCGCTGACCCTGTACAGCCTGAACGGGATGGCGCCAAGATAACGCCGAATGCTGCCCTAATTCTCATCCATTTTTGCAATATTTCTTTATTTCTAAAGCCCAATGCAAGCCACAGGTTTTATATATAAGAATACTGACTTACACTAAGTCACTGACTTGTTGCATGGTCTAGAGGACAAGATGAGTAGGATAATAAAGGACCCGGAAGAGAGGCGAAGAGAGCTGATCGACACTGCAGAACGCTTATTTCTGGCCGAGGGCTATGAAGAGACCGCCATCAGCGATATAGTCAGGGAGGTCAATGTATCCCAGGGCGCTTTTTACTATTACTTCGACTCGAAGGAGGATGTCCTGATAGCAGTGATAGAGAAGCAGATAGCTCAAATGGAGAGCGATTTCATCCAGATCGCGAAAAAGGATGACCTAGACGAGGCTGCGAAGCTCAATTCCATGGTCAATCGCTTCCTTTGCATCTCTGCCTCCAGAAAAAAGATCCTCGGCTTTATTAACCAGTCCAAAAATGCCACGCTGCATATGAAGCTCATGAGGGTGAAGCCATTTGCCCGGATCGCCCCTGTTATGGCGGAGGTGATCACCAAGGGATGCAATAAGGGTCGTTTTCATGTCGAGCGTCCCCTGGAGACCTCCTACCTCCTGCTCGTGCTGACGGCATCTGCCAATCACATGTTCTATGAGAGCGATCGCTTTGCCAATTCAAATAATGCGGATCAATCAGATAGGAAGCTTCTGGAGAACATGCGCGTGGCCATGGAGGATCTCCTAGGCAGAGCGCTTGGTGTTAGCGATTACAGATTCATCCTGCAGATTTAGGTTGCTTTTGGCAAGAATTGAGAAGGTGAACGATATCACAAGTGGAATTGGACCGGTGCATGAACCACAGCCCCTGCAGGCCAGGGACGGAGCTGCCATCTCCATGCACGGTCTGACCAAACGGTTCGGCGGCATGACCGCTGTAGATCACATCGACCTGGAGATAAAGAAGGGCGAGCTCTTTGGCCTCCTGGGAGCCAATGGAGCCGGCAAGAGCACCATTATCAAGATGCTTACGACCATGCTCAAGCCCACGGCTGGGGAAGCCCGGGTCTGGGGCCATGATGTGGCTAAGGAGAGAAATGAGGTGCGATCCTCAATCGGCGTAGTCTTTCAGGACCCTGCCGTGGACAGCATGCTGACCGGGAGGGAGAACCTGGACTTTCACGGCAGAATGTACGGCATGGACGGCCCCCTGCGCCAGAAGAGGATCAATGAGGTTCTGGAGCTGGTGGATCTGACCGAGAAAGCCGATATCAAGATGAAAGACTACTCAGGAGGCATGCAGCGGCGGCTGGAGATCGCCCGGGGCTTGATGCATTATCCGCATGTGCTCTTCCTGGACGAGCCCACCCTTGGTTTGGATGCCCAGACCAGGCGATACATCTGGCAGTACATTCGCAATATGAATAAAGAGAAGGGCGTTACCATCATCCTCACCACCCATTACATGGAGGAGGCGGACGCCCTATGCGACCACGTGGCCATCATCGATCGCGGCAAGATTGTGGCCCTGGACACCCCTTCAAACCTTAAAGACATGATCGGATCAGATACGGTCAGCCTGGAGGTTCAGAGCGGTGCGGAAGCGCTGATGCTATGCCTGAGATCCTTCCCCTGGATCAAGTCCACCGTCGCCGCCAATGGAATCCTTGAGCTGATGGTAGACCATGCCCAATCCAGGATTCCTGAGATCATGCAGGAGGCAAATAAGTGCGGCGCAACAATCACCTCCGTAGGACTCCATAAGCCCACCCTGGAGGACGTTTTCCTCAAGTACACGGGCCGGAAGATAAGAGAGACGGGAGGCGCAGCCAGCTTGATGGGGGCCATGATGATGCACCGGAGGAGAGGATGAAACAGGATCTTTATGCCATTTACAGCATCTGGCTCCGGGAGATGCTGCGTTTCTTCCGGCTAAAGAGCCGCCTCTTTGGGTCCATAGCCTCGCCCTTCTTCTTCCTGGCGTTCCTGGGAATCGGATTTGGCAATGGCGCAAGCATGCCCGGCATTCCCTCTGGCGTTGGCTACGTCAGCTTCCTGACGCCAGGGATCATAGGCATGACCTTGCTCTTCTCCGCCACCTTTGCCGGCCTTTCCGTCCTCTGGGACAGAGAGTTTGGCTTCCTGAAGGAGATTATGGTGGCTCCGGTGAGCAGAATCGCCATAGTCCTGGGAAGAACCGCAGGAGGCCTGACCACCGGCATTCTGCAGGCAGTGATAATACTGGTCTCGGGGATACTTTTGGGGATGACGATGCCAAGCCTTGCGGGATTCTTGCTCTCCCTGGTCTTCATGATCCTCATAGCGGCAACATTCATAGGCCTTGGCCTTGCCTTTGCCTCCAAGATGGAGGATATGTCGGGATTCAGCCTGATCATGAACTTCCTCATCTTCCCCCTGTTCTTCTTATCAGGGGCTCTCTTTCCTCTGGACAGGTTCCCTGCCGCCATCAAGGCTCTTGCCTATTTCAATCCCCTCACTTACGGCGTGGACGGCTTGAGGTACAGCCTGATAGGCACGAGTGCCCTTTCACCTGTCGCGGACTTTGGCATTCTGGGGGTAAGCTGCGTAGCTATGTTATTCCTGGGTGCATATCTCTTTGAGACGACCGAGGTGAGGTGATCTTTTGGGGAAGCGATCCTTTCGCCAATAGAGCCAAAATCTAGCCGGGCGACGATGGACATAAAAGGGGTGAAAGATATATCAAATGTTATGGAGCTGGACGCAATTATCGTGGGCTGCTTGGACCGGCCTACAAGCGGCCGCTTCGTGCTGCAGGGTCAGGATATCAGCCAGACCTCCGATGATGAGCTAGTCCGCTTGAGACGAGCGGCTCCGGGGAGCGCGCGGGCGCAGCTTCGTGGTCATCCTGCTCGATCGGATTGCAGGCGACGAGCGAGCCCGGCCAGCTCCCTGGCGCGTGGCATCCTGCTCTCCACCCTGACCTCCCCTCGTTGTAGACAATGGAGCCTAAGAATTCAGGCTTGTGCCATTGATTTTCGGTATGACGCTTGGTGCCTATTGTCACAAGGAATCGCTATTCAACGCGGCCATATGCCTAAATTGTGGGGAGTTCAGGATTTCGGCGCCGAAGAAAACAAAGGCGATATTGAGCTGATAATCGCCGCAAGGAAGAAGTTTGAGGGAAAAGGAGTAAGGGTTCCTGAAGGCAAATCATCAGAAAGAGGAAAGATGGCATCGGCCTGCCTTCAGCTCCTGCTGATCATCGTCCCCACGCCCTCGTGCGTGAGCAGCTCCAGGAGGATGGCATGATGCTTCCTGCCATCGATGATATGCGCCTTCTCCACTCCGCCCTGCACCACGCGCACGCAGGCCTCCACTTTCGGTATCATGCCGCCCTTGATGATGCCCTCCTGGACCAGCCGGTCGAAGTCCGAGGCCGGGAACTCGGAGATCACGCTGGCCGGATCATCGGGATTCATGCGCACGCCCTCCACATCGGTTATGGAGAAGAACTTCTTGGCGCGCATGGCTATGGCCACTGCTCCGGCGACCGTGTCGGCATTCACATTGAGGTTATTGCCCTCGCTATCAGCGGCTATGGGCGAGATCACGGGAATGTAGCCCTTTCCGGCCATGATCATGAGGATCTCCGGGTCCACCTTGTCCACATCGCCCACGAATCCCAGGTCTACGGGCTCCTTGCCCTGGATCTTGACGGGAGCCTTCTTTCTGGCTTTCAGGAACATGCCGTCCTGGCCGGAGAGGCCGATGCCCTTGCCGCCGTGCTTGCCGATGAGGTTGACCAGCTCTGCGTTAATATTGCCGAGCAGGACCATGCGGGCGATCCCCAATGTCTCTTTATCCGTCACGCGCAGGCCGCCCACGAACTCCGCCTTCTTGCCAAACTTCTCCATGGCCTCGGAGATCTCCGGGCCGCCGCCGTGAACGATGATGGGATGGATGCCGATGTAGCGCAGCAGCACCACGTCCTGGATGAAGTCCTCCAGGACGGCGCGGTCGGACATGATCGATCCACCGATCTTGAAGACCATGATGGAATCATAGAACTCGCGGATGTAAGGCAGAGCCTCAATGAGAACCTGCTCTCTCTTGACTGACACTTCTTATACCTCATGTTTTTATCTGTTTTTCCTGCGGTCGTGAAGGTCTAGTCCCCAGCCCAGCAGCTCTTTCTCAATTCCATCCTCTCCAGCAGATCGCAGAGCTTGTTTGCGCTCGCCACCACCGTCTTCCTGCCGATCCTGTCCTCTGCCGCCGGTCGCACGGCGATGCCGCCGAAGTGCGCATCATCACCCACCACTATCATGCCGTGGATGTGCATCCAGGCATGCACGTTCTCCAGGGCCTTCTCCTGCCCTCCATTCCTGGCTCCACCCACGGCGATGGCGCAGCCGACCTTGTCCTTGAGCTTGAATCCCTGCCTGCGCAAGGGAATGGTCCTGTCGAAGACCGCTTTCAGCTGTGCGGTGATGGACCCGAAGTAGACGGGCGAGGCTACGATGATGCCGTCTGCTTTTTTCAGCGCCTCCAGAACCCTGGCCATGTCATCCTTCTTGGGACACGGCCTGCCCTTGCTGCAATCTCCGCAGTCCGTGCAGAAATCGACCTTCAGTTCCGAGCAGAGTAGCCTCTCCGTCTCAAGGCCCCGCACTTTGGCTACTCCAATGGCCTCGTTCAGCAAGAACTCCGTGTTCCCGGCCCTCTTGGGGCTGCCGGAGATGCCCGCCACCATCATCTTCCTTCACCTCCTCATAAGAGGTGCAGGAAAGAATATAACGCTTTTGCAGCCATCGCAAAGTTAATATCCGAAACCCAAATTTTATTATGGGATTCAATATGAATGTGGAGATCACATCGCTCCTGGACCAGGATGTCTATACCCAGAAGGGCGTCTTTGTGGGCAGGGTGGACGATGCCGTCCTTGATCCTGAGAATGGCGTGGTGAGCGGCCTGGCTCTGGGAGACGTGAACAAGGAGCTCTTCGACCTGAAGGGCAAGGGGATCGTTATACCCTTCCGCTGGGTTACCGCAGTCGGCGACATTATCCTCATCCGGAACCTGACCAGAAATGCAAAGGCAAAGCATAAAGACAGCTAGCTGGGAGATCTATTCCAACCTGAGGGCTCGTGCGCCTTTAGTGGTGAGGGCGGACGGCCGCGGTTTCAAGACGATCCTGGAGAGCTGCAAAAAGCCCTACGATCTTGATTTTGCCAGATCCATGACGGGTGCAGCCGCAAGGCTGTTTTCGGATTCTGGACTCACGCCAGCCTTGGCCTTCACATTCTCGGATGAGATCAGCCTGCTCTTTCTGGAGGCTCCCTTTGCGGGACGCGTGGAGAAGATCGACTCCGTTATCGCGAGTTTTCTCTCCGCCGTGCTATCCCTAAACCTGGGCCGGCCGGTCTCCATGGACTGCAGGGTGATCTCGCTTTGCGAGGCGGAGGTAGCTGACTATTTGTCGGAGCGGCAGGATGAGACCTGGAGAAATCATGTCTTTTCTTACGGCTTTTATATGCTGGTCGAGGAGGGTCTTACCACCAGCAAGGCCATGGAGCAGATGCGGGGCATGAAGGAGCCCGAGATCCACGAGCTGGTCTTCAGTCGGGGGATCAACCTGGCCAAGACTCCCACCTGGGAGAGGCGGGGCGCAATGGTCTACAGAAAAGGTGGCCAGGTGGTGCAGGATTGGGAGCTGCCGCCTCTCCGCTCGGAAGAAGGTCAGAGGCTTTTGGCGCAAATAGTTGAGAGAGCCAAGGCTGGCGGAAGAGATTAGAGCTTCTTTGTTGGCATTGGAATGGGATACCGAGGCCAGCCTCAACGTCTATTCCTGGCTCTTGGCTGGCGTCTCAAAGCGCTTCTTGATCGATTTTGAGCCAGTTACGACAGACCGCAAACATAAACGCTGATATATCTTTGTTTCATAAGCGTTCATGCAAACATTCTTAACCCATTCCCTTCTATATCGATTTTCATCAGGCAGGATGTAGATGAGAGAGGTAGTGCTGGAATCCCGGGAGAACCGAAGCCAGGTCTATCTGCCCGAAAGGTGCATCGGCTGTGGTACCTGTGTTCAGGTTTGCCCCAAGGGCGAACTTGTGATAGGCTCCGTGGGCGCTGTTGTTCGCGGATCGATCGACAAAGACTACATCGAGAAGAGAAAGAAGGCCTGCGCCTTTTGCGGGCTTTGCGCTCGCATCTGTCCCATGGGAGCACTGGAGGTGCGAGTGGGTGGCAAGGCGGAGAAGGATGACAGCTACCTGCACATGGCCTTGAAGCCGACGCAGGTGAACGAAAAATGCGTCCACTGCGGCCTGTGCGTCGAGGTCTGCCCGCAGGCCTGCATCGAGGTAAAAGATACGCATCTGGCTCTGAACCGCAGCCTGAAAGTGGAAGGCAGGTCGATCATCGACCTGAACTGGTGTGTTCACTGCGGCTGGTGCGCCGCTGTCTGCCCCACAGGGGCCATCTCCTTCGAGAAGCCCTTCGCGGGCGAGTTTTTCCGGGATGACGATGTCTGCCAGGCCTGCCGGACCTGCGTGCACACCTGTCCGGCCAATGCTCTCTTCAACCGCGACTGGAAGCAGGGCGAGATCGTGGAGAAGGTCACGCACCGGAAGGAGGCCTGCATCTTTTGCGGTGCCTGCGCCCAGGCCTGCCCGGTGCGGGCCATCAAAGTCAGAAAGACGGCGATAATACCGGAGATGAAGGGAAAGACCGCCTTCGAGAAGATGCTCGCTCCTCTCGCTCCCTGGCCTGCTCTGACCTCACGACTCAACACAAACGAAGATGCCTGTCTTGGCTGTGGAAACTGCGTCATCGCCTGCCCTGTTAATGCCTTAGCTGATCCCTATCTAGCAGCAGGCCACCTCAACGAGCTGGATGAGAAATCCCTCCTGGAGGTGGCCAATGGCACAGTAAAGGTCGTAAACCAGGAGGTCTGCGGCTCCTGCGCCACCTGCAGCTGATCTGCCCTGTGGAGGCCATATGGCTAGAGCGGCGGGAGATGGTCTGATGGCAACATTGATTATCAGGAACGGCTACGTCTTCGACCCCCTGAATGAGATAAACGGTGACGTCAAGGATGTTTTCATAAGGAACGGAAAAGTGGTTGACGACCTTTCCGGGGCTGAAGAGAAGGAGGCCAGAGTGATCGATGCCACCGGCAAGACGGTCATGCCCGGCGGCGTGGACTCCCACGCTCATGTGGCAGGAGCAAAGGTGAACGCTGGCCGACTCATGAGGCCCGAGGACCACTACAAGTCCGTTCGCTCCAGGACAGCGCTGACTCATTCGGGCAGCGGCTACACCATTCCTTCTGTTTACAAGCAGGGCTACGATTACGCCGTTATGGGCTACACCACCGTCTTTGAGGCGGCCATGCCTCCTCTGGAGGCGCGGCATACGCATGAGGAGATGAGGGCCACTCCCATCGTGGACATGGGCGCCTATCTGGTCCTCGGCAACAACTGGTTCATCATGCGCTACCTGAAGGAGGGCGACATCGAGAAGGCCGCCGCCTACGCCGCCTGGATGCTGCGGACCCACAAAGGATACGGCATCAAGTGCGTCAATCCCGCCGGAGTGGAGAACTGGGGCTGGGCCCAGAACGTGCACAGCCTGGACGAGCCCAACATCCACTTTGAGGTCACTGCGCGTGAGGTGATCCGCGGCCTGGGGGAGGTGAACGAGCTTCTGGGACTGCCCAACTCGCTGCATCTCCATGCCAACAACATGGGGCATCCAGGAAACTGGGAGATCACCCGCAACTCGCTGCAGATACTGGAGGGCCTGAAGCCGCAAAACAAGACCAATGTCCAGTGGGCAGAGACGAAGATGGACGCGACGCGCAAGCAGACCGTCTACCTGGCCCACGCCCAGTTCAACTCCTTCGGTGGAACCTCCTGGCGGGACTTCTGCTCCGGGGTGAAAGGAGTGGCGGACTACGTGAATCAGGTCGACCATGTGGTGATCGACAACGGAGCCGTGCCTTTCGGCCCTGGCACAGCCATGACCGGCGATGGTCCGGCCATCCATGATCTCTACATGCTCTCTGGCCAGAAGTGGTCCAATACGGATGTGGAGCTGGAGTGCGGCTCGGGAGTGATCCCCTACACCTATCTCAAGAGCAGCCCCATCAACAGCGTGCAGTGGGCCATGGGTCTGGAGCTTCTCCTCCAGATCAAGGACCCCTGGAAGACCATCATGACCACCGACCATCCCAACGGCGGGGTCTTCACCCAGTACCCGAAGGTCATCGCCTGGCTCATGTCCCGAAAAGCAAGGGAAGACACCTTCAAGGAATGCCACCCCTGGGCCAGCGCAAGATCCAGCCTGGCCGGCATCGAGCGAGAGATGAGCCTCTTGGAGATAGCCATCGTGACCAGAGCCAATCAGGCTCGAACCATCGGCATCGCCAACCGCAAAGGCCACTTGGGCACGGGAGCAGACGGTGATGTTACAGTTTATGATCTGGATCCCACCCGGCTGGATGTGAACGACTATTCTAAAATCAAGAGGGCCTTCTCCCAGGCAGAGTACACAGTGAAAGAGGGAGAGATAGTTGTCCACAGAGGCGAGATTCTGAGAGTGCCCGATGGCCGCAGATTCTACAGCACTCCTTTTGTGGATGAGACCCTGGAGAAGGAGATGCTGGCCGACGTTAAAGAGTGGTTCAAGTACTACACCATTGGTTATGCCAACTATCCTGTGCCGGACAAGTATCTGAAAAATCCTGTGGCGATCCAGGTCAACAAGCCCCTGGAGGCTGTAGCCCGGAGGTGAAAGGATGGCGGAAGTGCTTCTCCAGCCCAAGGGCAAGATCGGAATCATGATCGAGGCCGAGGTCATCCGGGCCGACACATTGGCCAAAAAGAGAGGAGAGGAGATAGAAAGGCTGCTCGTCTGGCAGGGTCCAGTTCAGCTGCCACTGGGCGATTTCTTCGAAGTGGAGGTGCGAGGAACTGGCCAGGCCGAGGAGACGGTGGTCGTAATCGAGGGCGATGTCTCCCGGGTAAAGCGCATCGGCCAAGGCATGAAGACCGGGAAGATCGAGATTTTGGGCTCTGCCGGCATGCATCTTGGGGCCGAGATGGCCGGGGGCAGCATCCTTGTTCGTGGCGACGCCGGTTCCTGGGCAGGCATGGAGATGAAAGGCGGTCTGCTGCAGATCATGGGCAACGCCGGAGACCATGTAGGCTGTAGCTACCGGGGGAGCTGGAGGGGCATGACCGGCGGCCAGATTCTGATCGAAGGAAACGCGCAAAGTCAATTAGGCAGCGGCCTGGTCGGCGGCCAGATAGTGGTAGCAGGCAATGTGGAGAGCTTCTGCGGCATCCGCCAGAACGGCGGCCTGGTCCTGGTCAAGGGCAATGCCGTGCGGGGCGCGGGGGCAGAGATGACCGGCGGGACCTTAGCGGTCCTGGGAAAGATCAAGCATTTCTCTCCTGGCTTTGTGGAGGCGGGCCGAGAGGAGAGTCCAAAGCTCGGTGATCTTCAGCTGGAGGGAAAGTTTGCCAGGTTTTCTGGAGACTATGCCATCAGCAAGAATCCCAAAGGAGTGCTCTACTGCAAGGAGGGCTGAGGCTATGGAGGCGATGCTCAATCTCTTTGTTTCTACCAGAGGGTCAGGGAAGATGATGAAGGAATTTCTGCTCAACACGGGAAGCACCATCGAAGAGGGCAGGCTGGCCAAGGGCGGCAGCAAGCTCACCGAGGACTACACCCAGGAATGTGCGGTCTGCGAGATGAATCCCGGTGATTTTCAGGATTTGGGTTCGCCGCAGAAGGTGAAGATCACCTCTAGAGACGGCCGGTACAGCGTGGCCGCCTACGCCCACCCGGAAGAATCCATACAGTCAGGACAGGTCTTCATGCCGCGGGCGATATGGTCGAACGTGGTCGTGGACCCGGAGACCTTCTCCACGGGCTCGCCCCTGTACAAGGGCTCGCCTGTGCAGATCGAACCCACAAAAGAGGATGTTCTGAGCGCCGAAGAGCTGGTTCTGAAGCTTTATGTCCGGAGTTAGATGATGGCTTTCAAGAACATAATCTGTCCTGTCTGCGGAGCCTCCTGCGACGACATTCAGGTGGAGCTTCGCGGGAGCAAAATAGTAACCAAGAACGCCTGTAAGATGGGCAATGCCAAGTTCTGGGAGATCTTCAGCCCCCATAGAATCCGCGAGCCTCTTCTCAAAGAGAGCGGGAGCTTTTGCACTGCACTATGGGACGAAGCCGTAGATAGAGCGGCAATGATCCTTGTGAAGGCCAAGCGTCCATTGATCTTCATGGGCAGTGAGACCTCCTGCGAGGCCATGCAGGTCGGCCTTCATCTTGCGGAGTTCTTGGGGGCGATCGCCGACTCAAACTCCACCGTCTGCCACGGGCCCACGGCCATGGGCATCCAGGAAGCAGGTCGCGTCGGCGCAACCGCCGGCCAGAGCAAGTCGCGATCTGATCTGGTGGTCTACTGGGGCTCCAATCCCCTGGAGTCCATGCCCAGACACATGTCCCGCTACGGCGTCTATCCACGAGGCTACTGGACGCGGCGGGGGCGGTTTGATAGAACCGTCATCACCGTGGACCCGAGAAAGAGCATCACCGCCAGGAACTCTGACCTGCATATCCAGCTCAAGCCCAACACCGATTATGAGCTCCTGTCCGCCCTGCTCACACTCCTGCACGGCAAAAAGCCTCACCCATCCGTGGAGAAGGTCACTGGCGTCTCCATCTCCGAGATGGAGGAGATGCTGGAGAGGATGTTGGGCTGCAACTTTGGGGCCATCTACGTGGGCCTGGGCATCGCCTCCTCCTTCGGAAAGCACCGCAATGCTGAAGCGGCCCTCAACCTGGTCAAGGAGCTGAACAACCACACCAAGTTCGTGATCGGCGCTCTGCGCGGCCACTGCAACGTCGCCGGCTTCAATCAGATCGCCTCCTACCTCTACGGATATCCCTTCGGCCTGGACTTCGCCCGCGGCTATCCCCGCTACAATCCCGGCGAGTACACGGCGGTGGATGTGCTGCGGGAGCAGGATGTGGATGCAGCCCTGATAGTCTCAGCTGATCTTGTCTCGCATTTTCCGGCGGCCTGCGCTCGCTATCTAGCCGAGCTTCCCGTGGCCTGCATCGATATCGCGCCCTGTCCTACTACTATGATCTCCCAGGTCGTTTTGCCGGGAGTGATCGATGCCATGGAGTGCGACGGAACCTTCTATCGCTTGGACGACGTGCCCGTCTACTTTCAACCCTTCACCGGCTCGCCCTTCTCGTTCACAGATAGCAACGAGGACACCATGAAGCAGATCTTCCAGAAAGTCAAAGAGATGAAGAGATAGAAGGGTCAATTCCAAACACAAAGGAAAATTTGAATAGCTTGGTTGGCAATTGACTGGTGGGAAATGACCAGGGAGTCTTATGCCAGCCAGACGAAAGCCACCTGACCTCATCTATGGAGTGGATGACGAGGTTCCTCTTCCTACTTGCATCCTCTTGGGCCTTCAGCACACCTTTCAGGTCACCACGGCCATTGCCTTCGCCCTCATGGTGATACACGGCTTCTCCGGAACTGATGAGGAGGCAGCCTTCTTTGTCAGCATGTCCCTTCTGGCAGGGGGCATCGCCACCATCCTCCAGGCCCTGAACAGGCGCGGCATTGGATCGGGATACTTTGCCCCAGCAGTCTGTGAGCCGGCCTATATCACCGCGTCCTTGCTGGCCGCCAAGATGGGCGGATTACCCCTGGTCTTCGGCATGACCGCGCTATCCGGTCTCTTCGAGATCGCAGTGTCCAGGGTTGTGCAGCGCTTAAGATTCATCTTCACGCCCGAAGTGACCGGCCTGGTGGTAGCGATGGTTGGCGTATCGATCATACCCGTGGCCGTTCCCAACTTTCTGGGCCTGAAAGAGGGTCAATCGACTATAGATCCGACGGTTCTGCTGGTCTCACTGATTACCTTGGGAACCATGGTGAGCATAACGATCTGGAGCGGGGGGAAGACCAAGCTCTACTCAGTTCTCATAGGCATGATCGTGGGCTATGCAGCATCGTATCTTTTCGGCCTCCTCGGCCCAGAACAATTTCATCGGTTTGCTCAATGCTCCCCTAGTTGCCCTGCCCAATTTTAGTGTCCTGAGATGGTCCTTTGATCCGTCCCTGATAATACCCTTCGCCATCTCCAGCCTTTGCGCTTCAGTAAAGACCCTCGGCAACATAACCACCTGCCAGAAGATCAATGACCTGGACTGGAAACGGCCCCAGATGCAGAGCATCAAACAAGGACTCTTATCTGATGGCTTGAGCATGAGTCTGAGCGGCCTTTTGGGAGGAATGGGCCAGTCTTCAGCCTCCAGCAACATCGGCCTCAGTCTGGCTACGGGGGCCACCAGCAGGAAGATCGCCTACTCCACAGGAGGCATTCTGATTGCCCTGGCCTTTCTCCCCCGCATTGCAGAGATCTTCGTGATCATGCCTCAGCCGGTCATGGGTGCAACGCCCATATTTGCAGTGTGCTTCATCGTCATCATCGGCTTGCAGATGATGATGTCCAGGATGATGGACTCCCGCAAGATCTTCGTTTTGGGAATCTCCCTCATCTTCGGGCTTTCCGTGATGGGCTTAGTGAATGTCTATTCCCAGATACCGAATCCTTTGGTGCGGCCCATCTTCAGCTCAACGCTCTATCTGGCTACCCTGCTGGCCATAGTCCTGACCTTTCTATTTCGTCTGGGCTTGGCCAAGAAGGTCCAATTGGTCTTGGAGCCCAAAAAGAGCACTTCTGATGATATTTTCTCCTTCATGGAAATCCAGGGAGCGGCCTGGGGAGCTAGAAGAGAAGTGATTTACAAGGCGATCTCAGCGCTGAATGAGATAGCTGAGACCGTGACCTTGCTCAATCTGGCTGAAGAGAAGATAGTTGTGGACGTGAGATTTGATGAATTCAACCTGGACCTGTCTGTCCAGTACCATGGGAAACCGTTTCCACTTCAAGACCTTTCCCAGTCAGATCCTGATTTTACGGACGACGGAAGTCTATCCAGGCTCTCCGTCGATCTCATCAGGAAGCTGGCTGATAAAGTGACCTCGGACTGCAAAGATGGAGTCTGCCGGGTGATGTTGCACTTTGAACATTGAAGGAAGAATCGATATTCCCAACAATTAATTTTTAAAAAATAAAATTAAAAATATATATTTATTTTATTTCGCTCACCGCCCACCTGGTCTCCTTCCACCAGTCTCCTTCCAGAAGGGTAGCGTTGTAGCCCGTGAGCTTGAGGCTGTAGAAGAGCGAGTAAGCCTGAGGCGTGCCGTAGACCAGCTGAGTGCCCTCTTTATTCAGACCGCGTCGGTTCAGCAGCTCCTCCAGAAAAGCAGCATCTTTTATCTTGGAGTCCTCGTAGAGCTTGTCCGGCGATAATGGTATCGCAGCGTTGCTGAGCTTGGATTTTCCATAATCGACAAAATCCCTGGCGTCCAGAACCTCCAGGTCCGACAGGTTAAGGAAGCTATCCAGGTTATCTTCGGTCACAAGGAGCCATGGGCGGGTATGAATGGTGTAGTTCGACTCCGGGAAGGCAGGAGCATAAGTGTCCAGCTTCGCACCCGCTAGCATGGCCGCTTCTAATCCGCCGTCAAGCAGACTCACGTTCTCAAGGCCCAGATAGCAAAGGGCCCAAAATGCATAGAAGGGTCCCTCGTCAGAGCCGCCGTAGATAAGGAGGCGATCGGAATCATTGACGCCCGCCTTCTGCAATGCACGTCCCGCATACCCCAGGTCCAGGCGGCCGTCTTTTTGCAGGTCCTTCCAGTAAAGGTTGCGTGCGCCTGGAATATGGCCACCCTGGTAATCCTTCGGAGGTCGGACATCCAGAATAACCATGCCGTTCCGGGATGCTGTCGCAGCGGTCAGAAGCTCAGGCACAGGATAGCCTTTCATCTCATCCCCGACCTTTGCACTCGCAGTCGATGGGTTGCTTGCAGGTCCATTCTGCTGTCCGCCGTTCAGCTGCGCTTTTTCATAGGCATCCCTTTTGGCCAGCCAGCCGTCCAGGTCAGTCCAGTCCGGGCAGTCTGGGCAAAACTCGCCGGTCTCGGTGCCTGCCAGGGCTATGCTCAAGATGATGTTCAAGTAAAGGGCTGTCAGCAGGAAGATGACTAAGGCCACTCCTGCTGCCATGTTCAGCCTTCTAATGAAAGATATAGCGCCACCCATCATAGTCTCTCCGAGGATTAGGGCATCCTGCCACTATTTCAGGGTACCGGAAAAGGAACCTTAAATACACACAATTTGTTCATTATAGTAGTAAACGTTACTATGATGTACTAATTCGTACATTAGATTGGGGTGTCAAATTGAGAGGAACATCGATTCGCATGGAGAGGATAATCAACCGCAATACAGGCAACACAGTCATAATTCCCATGGATCACGGGATCAGTGTCGGGCCCATCAAGGGCATCAAAAGCGTCAAGACCATCGCCGATGCAGTGGCCTCCGGCGGAGCCGATGCCGCCGTGGTCCACAAGGGCGCGGCCGCCTTCGGCCACCGGGGCTACGGGCACGACCCGGGCCTGATAATCCATCTACACCGGCGACCAGGACAGCTTCGCCAGGGTGGTGGAGAGCTGCCCCATTCCTCTGGTCATCGCGGGAGGGCCACAGGTGGAGTCTGAGCAAGACCTCCTCAGAATGGTGGAAGGGGCGATTGGCGCGGGAGCCCGCGACGTGGCCATCGGACGCAACGTCTTCCAACACGAGAGCCCGGCGCTCATCGTGCGCCGCATCTGCGCTGTGGTTCACCAGGATCTGAGCGCCAAGGAGGCTATGGAGATGGCCTCTGCGAAATAGATTCGCCCTGAAATTTTGTGCTCAATGCCGTCCAGGCAGTAGAGCTAAAAGGGTAAAGTTCTTCTTTAGTTTGATGAAGGCTCTGGCGGTTCTCGTCATTTTCCTCCTGGTGATGATCTCTGGCCAGGGAGCGGACCAGGGAGTGGATGGCCCCCATCTGGTGATCTCTTCCGTCTCCGGCCATATCGAGCTGGAGAGGCCTTCAGTCCTCGCTATTCTGCTGCATAACAACGTCTCTGCCCCTGCCTTGGCCTCGGCGGAGGGCGCGGGATTCGATGCCAAAAAAAGGGATGCCAGTGGAATTGTGGCTCTTTTGCAGAGCAATGACGACAGGATCAAGGTGCTCTCAGGGCCCCAAGTCGCAGGCACTCTCGCCCCCGGGGAGAGCAGATCCCTGGAGTTCACGGCCCTTGCCGAGGGCGCGGAGGTGGGGATCTATCCCTTGCAGCTCCTCATCAGCTACTCCTGGCTGTCCCAGGTGACGGTCTCGGGAGACGAGAATCTGCCAGATGTCGTTTTTCAGTACGAGGATGCTGTCCAAGAGGTTCCCCTGCAGGCCAAGGCGGTTCAAGGGCCAAAGTTGCAGCTGGAAGAGCTGAAGGGTGAGGCCTTTCCGGGAGAAGAGTCGGAGCTTCAGCTTGTTTTGGCCAATCGCGGAGATGAGCCCGCCCTGAATCTTCAGGTCGAGGCCTATCCCCAGATGCCTTTTTCTAGCGTGGAGACCGGGAAAGAGACAACCCGAATTGATCCCGATGGTTTTGCAGTCGTGAAGCTGAAGGTGCTCACCGAGGAGAATGCCACATCTGGCACTTTCGCCCTGCCCTGCCAGATAATCTATGGCGAGGGAGACCGGCGACGGGAAGATCTTGCTGTGCTGGTTTCGGTGCGAAAGGCAGGGCTTTTTGGCTGGCTGCTGCCTGGGGCGGTTTTGCTGCTGCTCCTAGCAATAAGCTACCTGGGGACCAGAAGATACCTGAGCGGCAGGAAAAGATCGCGCAGACGGCTATGAGATTAAGCGCTCGAAGCGCTCCTGAGCGCTCTGTAGAATCTCTGCCTCGCCGGGGATTATGCCCTCACGCATGAGGATTTTTCCGTTAACGATGGTCGTGTCCACCCCGCCGGTCATGCTGTAGATCAGATGAGATACTATATTATTCTCAGGATAAAACCATGGCCTTTGCAGATCTATCAGGGATAGGTCCGCCAGACCGCCTGCCCGAAGGCCCAAAGGCAATCCAAAGCATGAGTAGGCGTTCTCGGTGGCCATTTTCCAGACGAGGCTGGCGGGAAGAGCGGTCGGATTTTTGCGGATGCATTTCTCCGAAATGGCTGAAACCTTCATCTCCTGAAAGATATTGAGGTTATTATTGCTTGATGCTCCATCAGTTCCCAAGCAAACATTGACTCCAGAGGAGCAGAGTCTTTCCACAGGGGAGAATCCAGAGGCAAGCTTCATGTTGCTCACCGGGCAATGGACTACATTTGCCTTTCCGGCTGCCAATTTTTCTATATCTCTGGGAGAAACCCAGACGCAATGAGCAGCCACCAGGTGACTGTTTAGCATCCCCAGGGATTCCAGATACTCCACCGGGCTTAATACCATTCTGCTTTTTAATTCCTCTACTTCCTGTCTGGTCTCTGAGAGGTGGATGTGTATGAATGCCTTGTACTTCTCCGCCAGCTCTTTGGCAAAAAGAAGCGTCTGTTCCGAGCAGGTATTGACCGCATGCGGTCCTATGGCAGGAGTTATCAGCTCATCTTTCTGCCAGCGGCGAAGGAAGGGTTCTACGCCGCCTAGAAGCTCGGGGAAAATTTCGAAGACCCCCGCGCCGACGACTGCGCGAAGCCCCATCTTCTTCGTCGCGGAGGCTGTTTCGTCCGGAAATAGGTACATATCGCAATAGCAGGTGATGCCTGCGCGGATCTGCTCCAGGCAACCCAACTTCACACCCCAGGAAATGTCTTCCTCGTTAAGTTTTGCCTCCAGAGGCCAGATCTTTTCTTTCAGCCATGGTACGAGCTCCATATCATCAGCATAGCCCCGAAAGAGCGTCATAGCCAGATGAGTATGGGCGTTCACCAGGCCGGGGATCGCCAGCTTTCTCCTGCCATCCAGGACCTCCTCGCCTCGATCTGCATTGAGCCCTGGACCGATAGCCGCAATTCTATTTTCATCTATTTTTATATCTTGTCCTTTGAGAAGACCATCCCCTTTTATTATAGCTGCCTCTTTGATGAGCATAAAGAGAAATTAGATTATGGTAATATTAATATTCTCAACGTCGTTGTACCAGATCTTCAAATCTCTTCTGGGCCCCAGCCATTATCTTCTCCTCTCCAGGGATGATCCCTTCTCTCATCAATACCCTGCCATTGATGATCGTAGTATCCACCCCGCCGGTCATGCTGTAAACCAGATGGGATATGATATTCGTCTCGGGACATAGCCAGGGCTTGCGTAGATCGATCAGCATCAGGTCCGCCAGGGCTCCTGCCTTAAGGCCCATATCCAGTCCGAAGGTTCGGTAGGCATTATCTGTGGCCAGGCGCCAGATTTGCTCGGCTGAAAAGGCAGCCGGAGTATGGTAGGCGTTCTTCTGAACAATGGCTGTAACCTTCATCTCTTCAAACAGACTCAGATTATTATTGCTGGATGCCCCATCGGTTCCCAGGCATATATTCACACCCCACTTCAACAGAGTGTTCAGAGGGGCTATGCCGGAGGTTAGCTTAAGATTGCTCACGGTGCAATCCACAACGTTAGCCTTTCTTTCCGCTAGAAGACGGCAATCATTTTCGGATAGCCAGACGCAGTGCACAGCCGCCAGCCGCTCGCTAAGCATCCCTAGGGTGTCCAGGTACTCCACTGGGCTCCTGCCTTTGGAGAGCAGGAATCCGTCTACTTCTTCCCTGGTCTCAGAGAGGTGGATATGGATCATGGCGTTATGACGGTCAGCGATCTCCTTTTCCTTAAGAAGTGTCTCCTCTGAGCAAGCATAGGCGGAGTGAGGGCCGACAGCGGGGATGATCAGCTCGTCACCTTTCCATCGGCGAACGAATGGCTCCACTCCGGTCAGGAACTCAGGGCGCATATCGAATACCACGCCAGAGATGAAAGCCCGCATGCCCATCTCTTTGGTCGCCTCTGCCACAGCATCCGGGAAGAGATACATGTCATTGAAGCAGGTAATTCCAAAGTGAATCTGCTCCAGGCAGGCCAGTTTTACCCCCCAGGAAATGTCCTCTTCGTTAAGCTTCGCCTCTAGGGGCCAGATCTTATTCTCCAGCCAGGGCTTGAGTTCCATGTCATCAGCGTATCCGCGCAGAAGGGTCATGGCCGCATGGGTGTGGCAGTTTATCAGCCCTGGAGCGGCCAGTTTGCCCCGGCCGTCAATGATTTCGCTTTTATCTTCAACTTTAAGATCCCGGCCGATCTCGACGATCTTGTTATCCTGGATAAGGATGTCTCTATCTTTCAGAATTTGGCCAGATTGGAGAACGCTGACATCTCTGATGAGCATGGGAACATCAGAGAAGAGAAAACTATAAAAAATTATCCGGCTGAGCGCTAAATAGAGAAACCACCCCGATGTAATCGCCAGGCTTAAAAGGACCAGGAGGAAACAGACGGAAAGAAGAGCTGAGGTAGCCAAGCGGCCTACGGCGCTGGTCTTGAGGTCCCCGGCCCGATGCCGGGACAGGATAACCAGTGGTGCATCGCACCTCGTGAGTTCAAATCTCACCCTCAGCGCTATTTTACCGGTAAACCATAGATATCAAGAAGCGCATTTATCCGTTGGTGTTTCCTTGGTCAAGCCAGATAAATCGTGGTATGTTTGGATCTATCTTCCTTCGCAAAGTGATGGGACGATGTGAACGGAATTAATTCTCTCGCGGAGGAGTCCGACCTTAAGCCGCGCGGTGAGATGGTCAAAGAGCTATCACGGCTCAAAGAAGAGAACAAGTGGCTGGCTGACGACCTTGGGCTGAAAAATTTAAATGGGAGCCGGAGAAAAAAGATCCTCGACTGGAGACTTGCCCCAAAAAACAAAGGAGCGACTGGTAAATCCCGGACACCAGACCATCAGCCCGGCTATGCCGCAAGGCTCGGCATCTTCAACACCTCCCGTATGTCGGGTGTGATGGTGGGGCCGCTCGTGGCAGGCCTCACCGCCGACGCCTACGGTGTGAACGGTGTAATAGCGGCCTTCGTGGCCATTGCCGCCGCCGTGACCTTGCTCACCCTGGCCGTGCGCGAGCCCCGGCAGGGATGCGCCGAGAGCGATATGAGAATGCGAGCGAGAGCTTAAATGAGGCTCTTTCCTTCAAAGAATGTGGAATGATTTTTCGACAATTGCCAGATAACGATTTTTTAGTGTCGAACAAATCCGAAATGCACCACATAAGCTGGAGCGCAAGGCCGGGGAGATTGAGCCGAAAAGCATTCTTATAATAATATCTTGCAGTTCAAAGCATATCGAAAAAAGAGGGGATGGATTACAGGTTACACACACTGGTAGGAGCTGGGATCAGCCTGTATATCCCAGCTCCTTGGCCTTGGCGAAGGCAGCATTTGCCTCATTGTCATTACCGAGTGCCTCGAGGGCAATGCCCTTGTTATACCAGGACCAGGCAATTTTCGCATCTTTGGGATTTGACATATGTTTTGGTTTTTTCATATGGTCTGCATCATAACACTTGATAGCTTCATCAAAACACTTGATTGCCTCTTGATACATACCCATCCTACCAAGAATAATTCCTTTGTTTATCCAGGTATAGGCATAATCAGGATCTAACTCGATAGATATATTATATGCCTTGATTGCCTCGTCATACTTGCCTTGATCTTGAAGCAATTCACCTTTCTCATTCCATGCCCCGGAACTTAATGGATTTAGCGTGGTGGCTTTGTCAAATGCTTTTAAAGATTCGTTGTACCTATCCAGGAATTCAAGACAATACCCCTTGTTTACCCATGGAGATGCGTAGGAAGGATCTAGTTCAATCGCTTTGTCAAAACACAATATCGCCGACTCATACGATCCTTTATTATAAAGTTGGTTTCCTTTGTTGAACCAGTCCAATGCTGATTTGGATACTGAATAAGTCATTCCGGTTTCAGAATCCTCAACTTTGATGTACTCCTCGGCGGCTGTGCAGCCCCAAAAAATTAGTAACGACATTATGGCAATTAATGCTATTGCTCTCATGTTTTGGGTTCTCCTCAATTTTGTATCCTTAAACAGTATTTGCCAGTTAAATAGCTTCATTCAATCCTGGAAAAATTCCTTGTCATATTTGGGCATGAAATCAGGATATGTCTTTCTGACTGCGTTTACGGCTTCAATTAATACCTCTCCTTTTGTTTTGGACGTTTCAGCTTTTTTACCTAAACTATTCATCCTCAGAGGCCAGTAGAACATCCTGAGTTCATTTTGGGGAGCATTACCACGAGGTATGTGGCTTATCTCTTCTTTTACAATATCTCGTATAGACTGTCCCTTGTGCATTTTTTCAATGTTCATGATTGTACTCACCATGTATCCTACTGTGTATCATACTACCTATATAAACTATTCTATTTGGACTTTTTAATGTGCGAGAATCTCATCCCCAGCACATAACCATCTATCATGGTCGACATCTATTGAACCTAAAGCAGAAAACCAGGCCAGTATACAATCCGTACATGGCAGCAAGATCAGCGGCGAGCCTCTGGAAAAGCTTCTCTCAGATCCAAGAAGCTTCGCGACCAAAGCTTTTTAGTTGGCAAAAGCCAAAAGGAGTTCTGGTGGGCAGTTCTGGAGGAGGTTTATGCCTTAGCGAACGACACCAGAGACCTTAGGAGCAGTCTGACTCAGCCTTTGGCAGAGGGCATCCACGATGCAGGGCGAAAAGGAGAATTATCCGAAAAATTCCGGGAACAACAGGCCAAGAATGCCAGCATCTAAGCTCTCTCCCCTGATGGAGCAGTACTATAGAGAAAAGCAGCAATACCCGGACGCAATACTACTATTCCGAGTGGGCGACTTTTACGAGACCTTCGCCGAGGACGCCGTCATCGTCTCCCGCGATCTGAACATCACTCTTACCTCCCGCCAGAGGGATGACGAAGGGAACAAGATTCCTCTGGCAGGCGTTCCCTACCACGCCCTGGAGACCTACCTGGCCAGGCTCATCAAGGCTGGACACAAGGTGGCCATCTGCGATCAGGTGGAGGACCCGAAAACTGCCAAGGGTCTGGTGAAGAGGGAGATCACCCGCGTGGTGACCCCTGGCACTATCATCGAGCCGGCCATGCTGGAGGAGTCCTGCAACAACTTCCTTGCCGCGGTTGTGGAAGAGAACGGCCGGATCGGTCTGGCCCTGGTGGACGTCTCCACCGGCGAGTTCCTGACCACGGAGATTCCAGCCGAGCGACTGCCTTCGGAGCTGGCCAAGTTCCGGCCTGCAGAGTGCATCGCTCCCTTCTCCCTTAGCTGGGAGGGCACGCGCCAGCAGATTCTGGAAGAGGACTGCTTCTCCCTGGAAAATGCTGGCCGGGCCCTGGAAGGCCAGTTTGGGCCCGGCTATGCGGAGCGGCTCAGACTGGCGGACAAGCCTCTTTCCGCTCGCGCCTGCGGAGCGATTCTCTCCTACCTGCACCGATCTCACTTCGACGCCTTGGGGCATCTAACCGAGATCCGGCTTTACTTTGGCTCGGAGTTCATGGTGCTGGACGAAATAACATTGCGCAACCTGGAGATCCTTCGCAACATTCGGGACCGGTCCCGCCGGGGAACGTTGCTAGAGTTTTTGGGCGAGACCAAGACGCCCATGGGCGCCCGCACCCTGGCCCGCTGGATTCAGATGCCTCTGCTCTCTTTGGAAAAGATAAAGAGACGTCTGGGCGCGGTGGAAGAGCTGTGTAGCGACTCCGTGCTGCGAAGCGGCCTTGGCGAGGAGCTGAAAGGCGCATCGGACCTGGAGCGGCTGGTCTCCAGAGTCTCCTGCGGCGCTGCCAATCCCAGGGATCTGATGGCACTGAAGAGCACTCTGCAAAGGCTTCCTAGCCTACGCAGCGCTCTGGAAAACATCGCCTCTTCCCATTTGCAGGACCTCCGATCTCAACTCGGTCCCCTGGAGGACGTGGTAGCATTAATAGAAAAGTCGGTAGCTGACGATCCGCCTGCCAACCTTCGCGACGGCGGCGTGATCAGAGACGGCTTTGACCCTGAGCTCGACGGGCTTCGCGCTCTGCTGCGGGACGGCAAGGGCTGGATCTCGCGCCTGGAGGGACAAGAGCGAAGGAGGACGGGCATAAAATCCCTGAAAGTCGGCTACACCAACGTCTTTGGCTATTACCTGGAGGTCTCTAGGGCTAATCTGCACCTGGTTCCGGAGGACTACATCCGTAAGCAGACTATGGCCAACGCAGAGCGTTTCATCACCCCGGAGCTAAAGGAGATGGAATCCAAGGTGATCTCTGCCCAGGAGCGGTCCACATCCCTGGAGCAGGAGATCTTCAATCGGGTCCGCGAAAAGATCGCCCAACGACGTCCTCCTGGACAACGATCATAACCGTCTCCTCATCCTCACCGGACCCAATATGGCCGGCAAATCCACCTTCATGCGTCAAATAGCGCTTTGCGCCATCTTGGCCCAGGCCGGGTCCTTCGTGCCCGCTGGCTTTGCCTCGCTCGCTCTCGTGGACCGCATCTTCACCCGCGTCGGCGCTTACGATGATTTATCCGCAGGCCAGAGCACCTTCATGGTGGAGATGACGGAGCTCGCGAATATACTGGACAACGCCACCAAGGACAGCCTGGTGCTGCTGGATGAGGTGGGACGGGGCACGAGCACCTTTGACGGCTTGTCCCTCGCCTGGGCCATCTCCGAGTATCTGCACAACGTCGTAAAGTGCAAGGCCGTCTTTGCCACCCACTACCACCAGCTGACACAGCTGGAAGGCGTGCTGCCTGGAGTCAAGAACTACAGCATCGCTGTAAAAGAGGAGAAGGGCACCATCACCTTTCTTAGAACGGTGGTGCCAGGGGCGACGGACAAGAGCTACGGAGTGCATGTCGCTCGCCTGGCAGGAGTGCCCGAGGCGGTGACCAAGAGGGCGGAGGAGATCTTGAAGCAGATCGAGAGCGAGGCGGTGATCGAGCCCCTTACCAAGACCAAAAGAGGAAGAAGATCTGCGAAATACACCCAGCTCATATTCTTTGACTCGCCAGGTGTGGGCGCGCTGCAGCCCCAGACAAAAGACCCCATTCGGGAAGAGATCCTGGGCCTGGATATCGATTCCCTGACCCCCCGCGATGCTCTGAACAGGTTAGCCGAGTATCAAAAGATGCTGAGAGAGAGAGATGGCCAAGATTAGGCTTTTAGACGAGGAGACCATAAACAAGATCGCTGCGGGCGAGGTTATCGAGCGGCCCGCCTCAGCGGTCAAGGAGCTGGTGGAGAACGCCATCGACGCAGGAGCCAGGAAGGTGCTGGTGGAGGTGGCCGAGGGAGGAAAGAGCCTCATCAAGGTGACGGACGACGGCTGCGGCATAGATCCCGAGGATCTGCCCCTGGCCTTTCAGAAGCATGCCACCTCCAAGATCAGCGAAGCCAGGGATCTGGAGAAGATCTGCACCCTGGGCTTCCGGGGTGAGGCCCTGGCCAGCATTGCCAGCGTCTCCCGCAGTGTAGAGGTCTATACCAAGATCAGGTCAGCGCTCTTTGGCACCCGCCTTTGCATGGAGAGCGGCAAGATAGCCGAGATCAAGGAGACAGGCTGCCCGGCGGGCACCAGCATAGCCGTTCGAGATCTCTTTTACAACGTCCCGGCCAGACGAAAGCACCTCAAGGGCGCGGAAGCGGAGCTGGTGCACATCACGAACGCCATCACCGAGATGGCCATCATCAACCACGGCATCTCCTTCGAGCTCTTCTCTGGCCGGCGCACCATATTCAAGTCCATAAAATCCGCCACCTGGGAGGATGTCCTGCTGCGCATCTTCGGCCTGAAAATCCTTAAGGCCATGGCGGTCCTGCAGGCGGAAGGCCGGAGCTGGCGCCTTTCTGGCGCTGCCGGAGACCCTTTCAGCACCAGGAGCACCCCGGACAGGATCTTCATCTTCGTCAACGGCCGGGCCGTGGCCTCCAAGGCTCTGGCGGGAGCTCTGCGGGAGGCTTACCGAAATATCATTCCCGCGGGTCGAAGCCCCATAGCCGTCATCTCCCTAGAGATCAGCCCGGAGCTGGTGGATGTGAATGTTCATCCGGCCAAGAGAGAGATACGGCTGCTGCGAGAGGAGGAGATCTGCAGCGCGCTCTCGCAAGCCGTGGCTTTGGCCCTCCAGGCCCAGGCACAGCCCGCCCAGGCACGTTCAGGCGAGATATTCCCCACGGAGCACCCCCCCTCCAGGGCCGCGATCGCCCAGAGCTGCGAGCAGAGGACGCTGCCTTTGGAGCTGGGCGAAAGAGTGGAAGCGGTCGCAATGGCCGGAGAGCAGCCGAGGCTGAAGATCTTGGGTCAGGTCCTGGATCTCTACATCGTTGCCGAAGGAGACCAGGGGCTGATGCTCATCGACCAGCATGCTGCTGCAGAGCGCATCAGATTTGAGCGGCTGCAAGAGACATACCTCCACAAGAGAATCAAACAGGAGCTGGCGGAGCCCATAGCCATTGAGCTGTCTCCTCATGAGCAGATTCTGATTCGGTCCTGGCAGGAGACGCTCCAAGACATAGGCTTTGAGATCATTCCCTTTGGAGGAAATACCTACAGCGTCAGGGCCGTGCCAGCTCTAGGCAGAAGGCTGGAAGACGCCGAAACGGTGCACGACATCCTGAGGGATCTCTTCGCCTCCGGTCGGGTGGGCCCGGACTCCACCAGCAGAGAAGAGATCCTCAAGCTCCTGGCCTGCAAGGGCTCCATTAAATCGGGAAAAGAGCTCACCGCTGTAGAGATGCACAGGCTCCTTGAGGATCTCTACACCTGCCAGAATCCCCTCACCTGCCCGCATGGGCGGCCGGTGATAGTAGTAATAAACCAGAGCCAACTGGAGCTGCTCTTCGCCAGGAGATGAACTTTTCTACAGGCAGGATAATTGCCTGCCATGGATCTGGAAGGGTTTGCCAAGAGAGGGCTCCGCAGAAGCGACCCCGAGGTTAGAGCAAAGCTCGTCTCGCTCATCAGAGAGGCGAAGGATATACCTGAAGAGCAGGCCAATGAACTCGCTCGGGCGGTCATCCAGGAGGCGGAGGCCACCCTGAATCCCAGGGGCGAGGTCTTCCGGCTGGAGTCAGTGGGAGTGACCATGGGCGACTTCGGGGTGGGCTCGCGCGGCTCAGGCGATTTTTATACCCACACCAAAATAGCGGAAGTCATAGGTCGCACGGATGCGGTCGTCGACTCGGCCCAGTTAGACGACTCCGGGGTGGTGAAGGCGGGCGGCCAGTTCCTGGTGGTGACCGTGGACGGCATGCACTCCCGGCTGAGCGACTATCCCTTTCTGGCAGGCTTTCATGTCACCCGCGCCGCGCTGCGCGACATCTACGTCATGGGCGCGAAACCCGTGGCCCTTCTCTCGGACATTCACCTGGCAGACGACGGCGACGTGGCCAAGCTCTTCGACCACATCGCTGGAATCGCCACAGTCTCGGAGCTGATTCATGTTCCGCTCATAACCGGCAGCACCCTGCGCATCGGGGGAGACATGGTCATCGGTGACCGGCTCACGGGCTGCGTGGGTTCCGTGGGCGTCTCCGAGAAGCTGACGCCCCGCAAGAATGCGAAACCCGGAGACGTGATTCTGATGACGGAAGGCGCCGGAGGCGGAACGGTCAGCGCGGCGGCGCTGTACTACGGAAGGCACGAGGTCGTGGAAGAGACCTTGAACATCAAGTTCCTGGAAGCGTGCCAGGCCCTGCTCCAGAAGGACCTGATCATCCACGCTATGACCGACGTTACCAACGGCGGCATTCGCGGCGACGCCCAGGAGATCTCCTACACGGCAGGGGTGAAGCTGGTCTTCGAGGAAGAGCGCATGCGAAGCCTGGTCAATTCCAGGGTTCTGGAGATGCTGGACGCCCTGCAGATAGACTACCTGGGCATCTCTATCGATGCGCTGCTCATCATCGCTCCACCAGATGCGGCGCAAACCGTCGCCCGGACCATTCAAGAAGCGGGCGTGGCCGTGGACGAGATCGGCCGCGTCGAAGAAGGGGCAGGAGCAGAGCTGCATGTCGGCGGCAGGACGACGGACTTCTCGCCAAGGTTCAGGGAGGCGGCCTACACGCCCATAAAAAAGGCTATAGGCCAGGACGCGCGCCGTGATGTGGCAGAGATGACTAGGCTGGTTGACATCGCAGCCAAGAAAGCTGTGGAGAAGAAAGGGCGGTTTGTGCAGAAGATATGCAGAATATAATCTAAATTTTTACAAAGTAATTTATTTTCGAGTGCCTAGTGCATTGTAGTAATAATAGTAGAAATTTATTTTACATAAATAAACTATTTATAGCATAACGTACATCATTTATTGCAAGGGAGCAAAAAAAGGGAGAAGATAACAATGAAGGAATCTTTCGTGTTGAGGTTTGACGAGAAAGACATTGAGGTTGTGGAGACGCTGAAGAGCCTTGGTGTGCCAAGAAAAGTCTCCAACATGATCGCCTATCTGGCCAGCGGCACAGAGGCCACCTCTCGTGAGATCGAGAGGGGGTCGGACCTGCGACAGCCGGAGGTCAGTATAGCCTTGCGCACTCTTCGCAAGAACGACTGGGTAGAAGAAAAGATCAGCAGGAGCGACGGCACAGGACGGCCTATGAAGGTTTACCGTCTCAAGACGCCCATTGATGAGATTCTTCACTACTATGAGCAGGAGAAGCTTAATGAGGCAAATGTGGCCATGGCGTCCATACAGAGGCTGAAGAACCTTCTTGGGGAGGCCGGATCGAGCTGAGCGCTCAATTTACTCTATTTATTTACTTTTATTTTTAAGCTTAATTCCTTTTTGTGCACCTGACCTTCTTACACATCAGCGCCGGTCATACTAATAATAATATGGCTATTTATTCGCATTGACTTTCAGAAAAATGTTTGCACGATTAGGATATATAGAAGAAGGGTCCAATATAAATGGTAATTGATCTGAAAAGTGTTAAAGAACAATGGACGTGAGGCTCGATCCATTTCCGACGGTCGTAAAATCGAATATTAACAAACTTATCACTAGGTAGTGATTCATTGACAGTCATCGAAGAAATGATCCATAGAGCGTATCTCAACAAGCTCGTAGGGGACGAAGGTGTGCGGATAGTGGAATCTATACCGGGCGAAGAGATCACCGATGAGCGGCTGGCGGAGCTGACAGGGATCAGCTTGAACACCGTGAGGCGTACGCTTTATCTCCTTTACGAGCACAGGCTGGCCATATACAGACGCAAGCGCGATCCTGATTCTGGCTGGCTCACATATCTTTGGCAGCTCTGCCCCGAGAACTTCGACAAGGCTCTGGAGTCGGAGGCCAAGAGGCTGCTGCGGAAGCTGAATGAGAGGCTGGCCTATGAGAAAGAGAACATCTTCTATGCTTGCACGGAAGGCTGTGCCAGATTCGTCTTCGATGAGGCGAGCGAGGCCAAATTCGTCTGCCCCTTCTGTCAGGGCAGCCTGGAGTACATGGAGAACGCCAAGGTCGTGGAGACCATAGAGAAGCAGATGAAAGATCTCAAGAGCTGCTTATAGGTTATCCAGGTTGTTGTTCAGGACGGCAGTCCACCACCAGCGAGCCATGTCCACAAGGTCGCGGCTGAACATCCCGGAAAGTCTGTACTCTCCCCCTTTGTTCGAGATCATGCCCGCACCGAGCAGCTTGTTTCTCATGGCGTAAAAGGCGGAACGACTTACATCCAGCTCCGCCAGCAGATGCTTCCATTCTCGGGTTTTCAGCGGATCGCCGCTCCTCTGCCGTTCCTCCACCATGGCCAGGAACTTTTGGCCACGCAGAGCAGTTGCTTCCTCCTGGAAGAGCCGGAGCATAAGCTCATGGTAAGGATCGCGCGAGCGGCTGATAGCATACTCCGATTTGGAACGGACCTTTAGGGTGGTGGCAGTCCGAGGAGCCTTTTTCACATTGGTCATAGGGTCGCCAGTACCGCCCTGGCTATATCTGCATACTCATCCCTTAAGACATAGGTTGTAGGTGCACGATATGACTTCTTGTTCACGTGCAATATTCCCAGGCGGGAACAGATATAGCCGATCATGGCGGCTACCACCTTCCTGGAAACATTAAATCTCTGACTAACGCTTTCGTGAAGAGAGGCCACGGTGAATTCTCGAGCCTCCACTATAGACTCCAGAACGAACCGCCTCAGACCGTCCGTGTCCAGATTAAGGAATCGTACCATCCGACTCAGTATCTCGGACCGCTGTGATTTCATCACACCCCTCCTGGACTACCCCCTAGATATTTACCAATAGTATTGTAATATGTATAATATATACCTTACTATATGAGTCATTATCGACCTATTGCCGCCCAGACCCCAAGATACCGCTAGGAGTTTAAACTTACGGTCCAACCAATCCCAATGATAAAGAG
Organism: Methanothrix sp.; assembly: GCA_026394475.1. Taxonomy (GTDB): domain Archaea; phylum Halobacteriota; class Methanosarcinia; order Methanotrichales; family Methanotrichaceae; genus Methanothrix. The sequence continues at coordinate 11,248 of JAPKYD010000080.1, read as the reverse complement.
CTTGCGGTCAGTGAATACCATGCCAGAGGACGGGAAAGAAAGAGCGGAAAGCCTCTATGCCCGGGGCGATTACGAAGATGCGGTGAAGTGGTACAAGAAAGGCATTGCCTTGCGCAAGCTGGATCGGCATAGGGAGTCGGTCGAGGCGTTGGACAAGGCCCTCGATCTTGACCCCAAGAACGCGAATGCTTGGAGGAACCGTGCCGTGGCTTTGAACCAGCTGGATAGGAGCGCGGAGGCCGTACAGTCCTGCGAAAAGGCCATAGCCGTTGATCCATCCAGTGCCAGGACATGGATAGTGAGGGGCTTTGCTATGCACCGCTTGGGTCAATATGAGACGGCTGTGGAAAGCTATGCCCGGGCCATCGAGCTAAATCCCCTGGGAGCGGATGGGAGAAGAGCCTGGAACAACCGGGGGGCTGCTTTGGACAACCTGCATCGGCATGAGGAGGCGGTCGAGAGCTACGAGGAGGCGATCTTGATCGATCCTTTCGACATCTACGCCTGGAACAACAAGGGGGTGGCCCTTGGTGCTCTGGGTCGGCATGAGGAGGGCGTGCGCTGCTTTCAGAAGGCGATAGAGATCGAGCCTAGCTATGCCACAGCCTGGAAGAACCTGGGTCTGGCCTTGAAGGCGCAGGAACGCGAAGCCGAGGCAAAAGAGGCTCTGGACAGGGCCAGAGAGCTGGGATTGGATTGAAGGCAAGGATTTTCTCGCTAAAACATTACAGAACCAAGGCAGAATAAAAGGGCGATCATCTTTGGCAGCCCTTGAGCGCCCGGACGATCTCCTCGACCAGAGAATCTCGATTCTCTCTGGTCACCACTATCACCTCAAATGTCCCCCGGATCTTCTTGGCCAGAGGATGGTTAGACCACTCATGCAGCACTACAAGCATGGGCTTTGGGGAAGCCATGGCCTTCTCCACCGCGGAAACGAACCTGCGACTGGAGAGCTCCATGGGCCCCACCTCGTCCACCACAATGAGGTCGCAGTTGATGGCATATTCCACAGCCCCGGCGCCGATCTTATCCAGGTCTTCCGGATGGATGCGATACTTTCCCAGCTTCGGCCCGCTGCCGGTCTCATCGGCCAGCGTGCCCGTAGCACCGGAGCCAAGGTTGAGAAGCTCGAAGCCGACGCGCCGATCCTTGACTCTCTTATCTTTAGCCAGAACTCCCCCCACACGAAGTCCTGAGGCCTTTGCAGCCTTCTGCACGAGGGTTGATTTTCCTATGCCAGGAGAACCAGTGACTGCGATTCTAAGGACCACACTGCTCCCTCATCCTATCTACATAAAAGCTCAGGCTTTCCACATCTTTTATCTCCTTCTTGACCAGCTTCTTGAGACGGCTCCTGATCTCCAGATCGGGCCGCGAGCCCGCGGAGCGAAGATGCAGCTCGATGGTTTTGGCCATCTCATCCCCTTTCTCATCCCAGTCGGTTAGCAGAACTATCTGCGCAAAGCTCCTGGCGGCATCCTCCGCCAGGTGCAGCGCCGACCGACGCGAGGCCATGATCACCGGCCCCTTCAAGCCCAAAGCACGCAGCGCCTGCTCATCCCGTCTGCCCTCAACGATGATGGCTGCCCCCTGCAGGGAGACTTCCTTCAGAGAAGATATCAGCTCCTCCAGGGCCTCCAGATCGTACGTCCCCTTCGGGCGGGAATCATTCATCAGATCCTTGTCCCGAGGATGGAGACGGCCTGCTCAGCAGCGATGCCTTTGACCAGCAAGACCTTTCTGGCGCTCTTCTGGCCGCTCAGTACCTCCACCTCCGACTTCAAAACGCCCAAGGCCCTGGCCAACTCCTCTATGAGCTGGCGGTTGGCCCGTCCCTCCGAGGGCTCCTCGATCAGCCGGGCCTGCAGGGCTCGTCTCCAGGGATTGAATCCGGAGGGCACGACCAGACGGGAGGAGCCAGCCACAACCTCAAAGCGAATAACGCATCCACGGGGATGAGGGTCGACTGCCTCATGGAGATCCATGATAAAAAAAGATGCGTCCTGGGAGCTTAAAACTTATCTTCAAGACTCGGGGTGCTGTCCGGCAAAAAGTTGAAATAGCGCCAACGACGAAGGAAACGAGGTTCGATGGAGATCAAGCAAGTCGTCGTCCTGGCTGGTCAGGCCAAAGAGGCAAGTTCGATTCTTCCCGGCTTGGAGCAGCTTGGCCTGCAAATCAGCGACCATTTTTCTTCCGACGGCAATGGATCAGAAAGCCTGCTCGTATGCCGTTCGGGCTTAGAGGACACGCCCTCCGGCTCAGCGCTCATACGCCAGGCTCTCTGCAAAGGTTGCTCTGTCCTCCTGGACGCCGGGAACGATTCATCTGTCTTTGAGGAGATCAAGCAGACGGGAGGATTATGCCAGGAGACGAGAGAAAATCTGGCGGCTCATGCTCTCTACAAATGCCTGGAGAGTGATGCCCGGCTGCTGGCTGCCCTGCAGACCAAGACGAGCGGCATGCCCCGCTATGTGGTAGCGGCCTTCGAGAAGGTGCAGAATCTGCGCTATGGAGAGAACTGGCACCAGACGGCAGCGCTCTACCGGAAGAAGAACGGACTGGGCCTGCACAGGGCCAAGAAGCTCAACGGCCGGGAGATATCCTACAACAACATAGTGGATGCAGAGACGGTGCTGGAGATGCTCATCGATCTATCCCGGTACGATGGCGTCAAAGTCGAGAAGCCGCTATCGGTCATTGTGAAGCACGCCAATCCCTGCGGCGTGGCCTATGATGGCACGCTTGCTGAGGCTTATCGGTCATCCTTTGCCACCGATCCCAAGTCCGCCTTCGGAGGCGTCATCGGCTTCAACCGGCCGGTGGACGTTGACACGGCTCGCGTCATTGGCGACAGCTTTGTGGAGGTGCTGCTCGCGCCAGGGTTTGATCCCGAGGCCCTGCGGCTTCTCACTGGGAAGAAGCCCAATCGCAGAATCCTGGACATGGGGGATCTTCTGGAGAGAGCTGAGGAGCTCTATCGCGGTTACTACCTGAGAAGCATCTTCGGCGGTATGATGCTCCAGGACTTTGACACTGCAGACCTGAAGGAGTGGAAGGTGGTATCCTCTCGGCCTCCCACGGAATCTGAAACTAGAGCCCTCCGATTTGCCTGGAAGATTGCCAAGTATGTTAAATCCAATGCCCTGGTCTACACCACAGAGAACAAGACCATAGGCATTGGATCGGGCCAGGTGAGCCGCGTGGACTCCGCCCGGTTTGGAGCGGAGAAGGCCGAGGAGCACGGGCTATGCACCGCGGGCACCGTGGCCGCCACGGATTCATTCTTTCCCTTCCGGGACGGCCTGGATGAGACATTTAAGGCGGGAGCCACCGCTGTAATTCATCCCGGAGGGTCCATCCGGGATAAAGAGGTCATCGATGCTGCCAATGAGCACGGCATGGCCATGGTCTTCACCGGCATGCGCCACTTCAGGCACTAGACTCTGCCGGATAATCTTGATTGCGTTTCTAGCTTCAGCTTTGTTCTCTTCCGCTCAAGGAAGCACCATCCAGGCGGGTTTGGACATCCAGGCGGCCATCAGCGCCGCGAAGGCGGGAGATACTATACTGGTGGGGCCTGGAGATCAAAATTCCTTCGAGGTGGATAAGCCCCTGGCAATCGTGGGGCAGGGCGAAGCAGTGCTGCACGCGGCCATTCAGAAGCCTGCCATAAAAATAATTTGCGACGGCGTCACTATCTCCGGCTTCAAGATCCTGGGGGTGGGAAAGGATACCACTGCCAAGTTCAATTACTACATGGAGAACCCTGCTGCTGCAGCGGGACAGCGCCTGGACCAGCCCAATGCAGCCATAGTCATCAGCGCCGATGATGTCTCCTTGAAAGACATGACAATCTTCGGTTCCCAGGTGGGAGTGCAGGCAGAGAACGCCGACAATCTCACCGTCCAGAACACCACCCTGGAAAGCTGCGATGCCGGAGTGTCTCTCTCGCACTGCCGCTTTTGCAAATTTGAGGGCTGCAGATTCTCCAACTGCAGAAAATACGGCCTGGATGTGGAGCAGTGCGACGACTTAACCATCCAAAACAGCAGCATTGTCAACTCCGCCAATGCCGGCCTCCTCCTCAAGGAGTCGGATAAATGCCAAGTTCAGGATAATGTCTTCTCGGGGAACTCCTTCGGCCTCTCTCTCTGGAACTCCTCCTTCAACCAGGTAAGAAGGAACCGGGCCGACCATAACTACTACGGAATTCTGATAACGGACAGCTCGAACAGCAATACCATTGCGGATAATGTGGTCGAGGAGAACAGGAGAAGCGAGATCGTGAAAGGCTTTGGCATCGGCATCAGCCTGCAGGAGAACAGCAGCTGCAACCTGGTGATCAGAAACACGGCCAAGAAGAACTTCAACGGCCTGGATGTATCCAGGGGCTGCAAGCTCAACGCAGTCTTCGGCAACAATGCCTCGGACAACAGCCACGGCATAAGGCTCAACGAGAACAGGAACAATCTCATCTTCGGCAACAACTTCTTTAACAACAATATCAATGCCTACGAGAACGCCAGCCTCAACATCTGGAACACCACCATCGGAAACTACTACAGCGATTACCATGGCAAGGACGAGAACGGCGACGGCATCGGCGACCAGTCCTATGCCCTGCCGGGCCAGGACTCGAAGTCCAACGACTTCCGACCTCTGACCAAGCCTTTCCACGACGGCAGCCTGAATCTGACGGCGCTGAACGAGGAAGTGAGAAGATACGCCAGGTATGGACCCGCAGATGACGAGATACCGCCCTTTAGGATGAAAGGCGGCACAATAGTGATATCCTCCCGAGTGCCTACCTCTCCGCCCAAGTGGTCTGATTCCAAGCCACTTGACATAGGTTAAGTCCCTATCTTCAAGGGCTCCACTATGGATCTCAGGGTGGCTATGGCCGAAAGCGCCGCAAGATAGCTGGTCTTGGGGTTCTTGGGAGAGGGCACATTCTCCACCCTGGTGAAGATTTGCCCGAAGTCGCCCTCCGCCACGATCTCATGGCGGTTAACGTTGATGTGAGGATCCGCGATTATCTTCACCCGCACCTCGCCCTCGCGAGCCGCGAGGCACAACGTGGCGGCAACGTTCACATTGGCGGGGAAGGCCTTGACCGCCTCGGCCGCGCTTCCCTCGAAGATCACCGCAGGCTCTTTGAGCGCCTCCAGATCGATCTTATTCTCCAGAATGTAAGGCGCGCCCTCAAGCCCCCTGGGGTTCTTGGTGGTGGTGAGAGTGACCTTGCGAATGGTGCCAATGCTGGCGGACTTGAGGCCGTCAAGCCCTGATATCGCGCCTGAGGGGATGTAGACCCTGGAGCCGCGCTCCTCGGCCAGCTTCTTCACTTCGCGATAAAATTCCAGCTCTGCCAGGGCTCCGACGCTCATGATCATCAGGTTCTTGCCCTTCTCCAGGGTGGCCCTGGCGACGGCCGGCACTGCCTTCTGGGAGGCAGCCTCCACCACCAGGTCGGAGAGGCTCACCAGCTCCTCCAGCCTGGCTCTGACCGGCTTATGCTGCAGGCTATCGATGAGGGCGATCACGGTCGCGGGATTATGATCGCATACCGCAACCAGATCCGCTTCTATCTTGCCGCTATCTATCGCTCTTGCGATCTCCGTCCCGATGGCACCGCACCCGACAAGCCCTATCTTGAGAGGCATCGGAGGCTATAAATCAATTGGACATCAAAATCCTTGCGGTATGCTGAGGTCAGAGCTGGAGAGATTTGTAGAAGAGGACCTGGGGGAGTGGGATGATTCCAGCAATCTCGTTCGCGAGGCGGAGGCGAAAGCGGTCATCATAGCCAAAGAGAACTGCATAATCTCCGGATTGACTGAAGCTTTGGAGATCTTCGCGTACTTCGGGCTAGAAGCAGAGCCTCTCTTCGAGGAAGGCGAGGGCGTCCCGGCCGGAGGGGAGGTGATCTATGTGCGCGGCAATGCCCGAAAGATACTGCAATCCGAGAGACTGGTGCTGAACTTCATGGCGCGGATGAGCGGCATATCCACCCTCACGCGCGAGTGCGTGCTGCGCGCAAAAGCCCGGGGCAGCGTCCGGGTCGCATGCACCCGCAAGACCACCCCCGGCTTCAGATTATATGAGAAGAAGGCGGTCTTCCTGGGAGGAGGCGACACTCACAGGTTCAATCTCTCTGACGCCGTGCTCATCAAGGATAATCACATACATCTTCAGGGATTGGAGGAAAGCCTGCGCCGGGCCAGGAGCCAGGCCAGCTTCACCAAGAAGATCGAGGTGGAGGTGGAGAACCTGGAGGATATGCTCCTGGCAGCGGAAATGGGCGCTGACATCATCATGTTCGACAACATGGCTCCGGCAGAGATAGCAAAGGGCATAGAGCTTCTCCAGAAGAGAGGGCTCCGCAACCGCGTACTCTTGGAGGCATCGGGAGGAATAAAACCCAATGATATCGAAGACTATGCCTCCACGGGAGTGGATGTTATCTCCTTGGGCGATCTCACCAGAAATGCGAGATGGATTGACCTAAGCCTGGAGATAGAATAAGGTATGCCTACGAAGTATATAGACGGTGGTCTGGTATGAGGCGCATGATCTATCTAGCGGTCTTCATTCTGCTGATCCAAGCAGTTCATGCCATCAATTCTTCTGATGAAGATACTGTTACGTTCAAGGATTTCACCCTTAACATTGGCGACCGCATCGACATCGGCGACTACCAGGCCGAGCTTATAGAGATACAGTCGGTGAAGGATGGCCTAGCAGTAATGCAAGTCTCCAAGGTAGGTAGTCCCCTGGAGGATCAAAGGGCCTTCCTACTGGACAGCGCCAATAATATTGATGGTGGGGCGGAAGATGGCGGCATCACCATCACAGTAACCGACATATTCGATGATCAATCCGTCAAAGTCAGGGTAGAATATAAAGAGGATTTGGGCACGGCCAGGAAGCATACGTCGGAGAGGCCTCGCGTCATTGCGGACCGTCCCAATCTGGTGGTAGGGAAGAGTTTCGACAAGAATCAGATGAGTGTGGGAGACGAGGTCAAGGTCACGGTTACGGTTAAGAACATTGGCACTGGACAGGCCCTGAATATAGGAACGGAGGATCTGCCGCCGCTGCCGGAGTTCTCTTATATCGCCGGCTATCCGCCCAAGATCAAGGACACGCTGGACCCAGGGGGGGCAGATTCTGCTGTGTATGTGATGAGTGCTGTCAAAGAAGGCTCCATCCGGGTTCCGGCCATACAGGTCAGCTACACGGATTCGAAGAAGAATGCCAAATCCAATAGCTCTGAGCCCTTTAACATCTTGATAAATCCCGAGAGCAAGCCCGATCTGGTGATAAAGCTGGATCCCTCTGGACCAATAGCAGCTGGCGGCAAGGGCATGCTGAACGTCAGTCTGTCCAATACTGGAAAGGCTTCCGCCACCAGGGTAAAGATCGAAGCGCAGATCAAGCCGCCGGATGGCCTGGAGGCCATAGGACTGGAGAAGAGCCTCTTCGAGATCCCTCCCGAACAGGAGGTGAACTACTCCGCAGAGCTGCTGGGCAAGAAGGCTGGAAACTATACCGTCAGCCTCAAGGCAAGCTTTCAGGGAGGAGATGCAGCCATGATCCAGGAAGGCAAGGTCGAGGTGGTTGTCCAGGAACAAGAGTATAAATATCTATATCTCCTACCTATCCTCCCAATCATAGTTATCATCGCATGGATGTATAGGCGATACAGAGAGTATAAATATTGAAGGAGTGACTATATCAATTTAAGCCCGAACGGGATTTGATATCATGCTCAACGTACTCATGCTCGGCGTAGGCCAGTGCGGTAACCGAATACTGGATGCCATAAATAAGGAGGCCTTGGGAGGCGGTGGGGCCTCCAGCCTGACCAAGTATTGTTTGCGGCCCAAGTTTCCCAGTCGGGTGGAGACTCTGGCCGTCAACACAGCCATAAACGACCTGAAAGAGCTGAGGTTCACCACAGCCAAGGACAGATTGCACGTCCCGAACCTGCACGGCGTGGGAGCCAATAGAAACGTGGGCAAGCAAGCGTTTATGGACAATCGCGACATGATCATGGGCGAGATCGAGAAGAGGGGCGACTTCGATTTGGCCTTTGTGATCACCTCGACCTCCGGTGGAACCGGCTCATCGTTCTCACCCCTGCTGATAAACGAACTCAAGAGGCAATATCGAAACATCACCGTCATCACCATTGCTGTCCTGCCTTTCCGGGAAGAGGGGTCCATTTACCTCCAGAATGCTGCTTTCAGCATGAGGGAGCTGATGGACGTGGAAGCTGAGGGCATAATTTTAGCAGACAATCAGTATCTCAAGAGGTTCAGTGGAGACATCGCCTCCGCCTATGACAAGATCAACAGCATGATCGCCCAGCGCTTGCTTTTCCTGATCGAATCTTTGGATAGCGAGATGCTCTCGGTAACTGACCTTGGCGACTTCAAGACGGTCATGAACGGCGGCCTGCGCATAGGCACCATGGGATTCTACCAGGCGGATCGCAAGAATCCGTCCGTGAGGGATGCCATCGAGAACAGCCTCAAGCCTGTCAACCTGCTCTATCCTGCCAATGTGACCGACGACTCCGCCAGAGCGATGATCATAATACAGGGGTCCAGGGAGTATCTGGATGTGGATGAGATCACCAAAGAGGTGGAGAGGCTCTCTGCCAGTGCAGGTCACGTCTTCAAGGGCATTGTAGTCAAGAAGGGGCATCCCAAGGTGCTCTCGGTCTTCACCATGGCCAGCGCACCAGAGCTTGAAGCCATCTATGCCCAGGCGGCTCGAGCCATGCAAGACGAGAAGGAGAAGAGGCTGCGAGCCAGAAAGCAGATGGATGACGCCTTCGCCCATATCGAGGACCTAGAGGAGATCTACTGAAGGATTTTAAAGGCTGAGCTTGCGATACATCATGGCGTGAAGGGGGCTCAATCCCAGCATCCTGGCCACGGCCGCTTGCTCGGAGGGGCCGAGCACACGCGCCTGGGCGGGAGGCAGGGGCTTGCCCTCTCGGGCATAAACGGCTCCGCCTCTCATCTTGGCGCAGGCAAAGCTGCCCGCGTCTTTGGCCACGAAGATCTCTCCGCCGCGCATCTCTGCCCCTGTGAAGTCCCCCGTGCTGCCTTTTACGACTATTCTGCCGCCCTGCAGGAGCACGCCGGTGTTGCGATCCGCATCCCCTGAGATGTCGATCAGCCCTGAGCGCATGAGAATGCCGGTGCTCATCCCTGCGTCTTCTCGCAGGCGGATGATCCTATCAGAGGGATTTCTCGCGCCAATGGTGTCCCGCAGAATGCCGTCGCAGATTGCCAATCCGTTTCCATCCTGGTGATTGGGCTCTTGAACAGGAAGGGACCTTTCCAGAGCCTCGGTCAAGGAGACGAATTTTCTATACCCTGAGAGGTCGCTCTCCACCGCGACCACATTTCCCAAGGGAGGCTCAACCTGGCCCGAGATATAAATCGCTCCCCGCAGCATGCTTATGCCCATGCGGCGGCCGACGTTGCCGTCTACAATGATCTTTCCCGTCGTCTCCAGGGGTCCGCCCTTTCCCCCCAGCCGGATCAGATCCACGCCCAGGCTGGATCCAAGGCGGCTGCCGACATCGCCCTTTATCCTTATAAACTTGCCCTGGCGCAGGGCCTCCACCAGCCGCCTAAAACTGACGCCGCTTACGGTTTGATCGGGATCCAGCCTCGAACCCTTGTGCTGCCAGTAAAAGTCAAAGGTGAAGTCGCAAAGGCAGCTCTCTCCCGAGGCATCGATCTTCAGCACAGCGCATCACTTGGCGGATTGGGTAGGGCTATCTCCGGCAATACGCTTGGAGACGTTCACCCCGACCAGGGTGATGAGGATGGCCACTATGGCGGATATGGCCAGGTACTGGATGGACTCCACCATGCCTATGCCGAACTTGAGGTCCGCATCACTGGCCAGGATGAAGCCACTGGCTGACCAAATGACCAGGCCCGTGGCCAGCAAGAAGAAGAGGTAGGAGAAGGTGCGAGCGTCCCTTATCCCCTCTAAATACAAGTCCATGATCTTGCCGAAATTTACGCATAAAGCAGCGACCACATACCACCAGATGCTCTCGTGAAGGTAGATCATCACCAGCATGAAGTATCCTGGAAACATGGGCTCATGGAAGTATTGCCAGAAGTAGGCTACCCCCCGGACCGTGGCTATGATCACCAGCATAGCTGCCAGAATATAAGTTATGAAGGCGATCTTTCCAGCATAGAGGGAATTGCGCAGCGTCTGCTTGGCCATCTCCATGGAGTCGTCCAGGCCCAGGCCCCGAAAGAGCAGGTAAAGGCCTACAGCCCCGGTGATGGCCACTACGGCACCGCTGGGATATCCCAGGAGGCTGAAGATGGCAAACATGAGCAGGGCCAAAGCCGGCGGAATGAAGACGGTATGGCTGATCTTGGGATCGGTGAAAACCTGCTTGAGCAGGTAGTAGGTGCTCTCCAGGTTGGGGCTCTGCTTGACCAGCACCCGCCGGACGCCGTTCACCTTGATGCGGGACTGGATTATGGGCAGGATGGCCTCATCCTCGGCTCCATCCGAGACAACGATCACTCCCTCGGGATGGAAGCGTCCTATCAGCTCCTCCAGCTGAGCGGCGAGCTTGCTGTCCGATGTCAATCCGACCTTCAAGTCTCCGGCCAGAGAGGCAATCTCTGCCACCTTTCCGGAGGCGACGATCTCGTCCAGCACTTTGATGCCCCCGAAGATGGTGTTTGTATCCGAATCCTCCGGGTCCGCCATGGCCAGCTTGAGGGCGGCATCGATATTGTCCGCTCTACCGATGATGGGGCTTTCAATCCCTGCCTTGCGGCCCAAATCGTCGTCGCGGTCGATGCAGAGCACAAGGACGTCCATGAGTTATCATTTGGAAAGATGGTACTTAAAGGATTCTATGGCAGGTGAATGAGAGGCACTGCCCTTGCCCCTGCAGAGTTTATAAAGATTATCGTTATCCATATCTTGGCGTTGGAAGCTGGACTCCTAATAAATTCACCGAAAAATATTTATTACTTCGGGAGCGCGGAGGGTCACGAATACCCCGTCCTTCTGGTCGGGGATGAAGTGAACCCTCGCTCATTTTTTGTGCTCTCTTAAATCGATAAAACATTGCTTCTTTTTAAAATGAGGTTGTTTTTGGCACCTTAGCCACAGGTGGTGCCACCCACCTATGGCTGGGATGTGATAAGCGTTGGAATTGCGCAGTTTTAGCCATGGC
>JAPKYD010000057.1 GCA_026394475.1 Methanothrix sp. | reverse complement strand
AGTAGAATTAAATGACTGCAATATAATTTCAGAAATACCTAGAAAATTAGAGATGCTTGACGCCAAATTAGGATTTGATTTATTCCCTAAAAACCGGAGTTAAGGTTATAATATTACTTAAACCATCCCCAGATACACTGGCAGCGCCGCCAGAATCGTAGGCACAGCCACGATCGCCCAGATCAGTCGGTTGCTGTCGAGGATCTTCTTGCCGTCCAGAGGGCCGAAGGGCAGCAGGTTGAAGGCCGCCAGGGTGAGGTTGATGAAGAGGGCAAAGTTGGCAGCTCCTGCCCAGAGGCCAGCTGCACCGCTTTCCAGCAGCAGGAAGAATATCACCGCCAATAAGATGTTGGTCATGGGTCCGGCCAGGGAGATCCACAGCTCCTCCCTCCTCGCCTGCCGCTTCAGCTCTTCTTGGCCGATGGGATCCTGCAGATAGAAGTCCTGGGGCACTGATGCCTTTCGTATCATGACCGCCCCCGGCGCAGCAAAGATGAATCCGGCAAAGGCCATGAGGACGATGAGGACCAGTCCCATGCGGTTAGCCCTGTACTCTGCAAAGTAGCCAAATTGCTGGGCTACGAATTTATGCGCCAGCTCGTGCAGCAGAAATCCGGTGCCGACGCCCACGGCGGATATCAGAAAAACTTCCACACCGGGCAGCCTCCGCTCGCCCAGCATGGAGAAGGCGATGACCAGCGCCATCAGCGATAGAAACAAGTCCGTCAGCTCAGCCGAACTGATGCGGTCCGCATTGCTCATAGGCGGAGATAGCGTGGGTCAGCTATATCTTTTTGCTGATGCAAGAGTTGGAGGAAGACGAATTCGAAGAAGTTGCGCGAAATTTTGCCGAAAACAGCCACGAGATGGCTGAAGAGGAGTTTCGAGTCGTGTTTTTAGCTCAGTTCCTCATCAGCACCAATCTTCGGACATCATGCCTGGGCCTTGGCCTGCGAGAGTGCCCCGCTGGGCCTGCTCTTGCGGTGCCTGATGACGTGGCGCGAGCGTCTTCCTGCGATCTCTCCGATCTTGACCCACTCGCCCGTCTCGTCGTCCTTCACGTACTGCTCTTTCACGGCCGACCAGGCAGCTTCGTGAGATGCCTTCTCGCGCGCTGCATCATCTGTTAGATCATAGTCCTCCCAGAAGCTGTTGAAGGCCTTCATGTAAACGGCCTTGGCTTGGCTGGGCAGGTTTCGCACACTCTTGGGCAGCTCGCTTATGCTCTCGTATGGCATCAAATACACCTCCTGTTAATGTTTGAGCAACTGGTAATCTGCATACTATGAATATCCTGGTTAAAAAGTTTTGGGTTCCTCTGCGGTGTTGACCAATACGCAGGGTAAGCCTATTTAATTATATTTATTAAAATTTTGTTCTGGGACTACATTTGATAGTATATTACAAAGCGCAAATGTTTTCAGTTTTGGTCGCTGAGAGTGATTCTCCAGCAATTGGTTTGATTGCATAGAAAACGCCTTCTACCGCCCATCTTTTCTTTTGCTCTCTTGCCTGCAAAAAAAATTGACCTGGAAACCACCCCGAGCGGTCCAGGTCGATGAAGTCTTTCAATCCATCCTTAATATCCCATCATCTTCTCCTTAGTCGCAGCCATCCTTTCCTTGGCGGCCTCCATGTCCGCGGCCATCTTCTCTTTGCTGGTCATAAGCTTGGCTTTCCTGGACTCAGCCGTCGTCTCTCCCGTCAGCTGGCTGCTGGCCTCAGTGCTGGCCGCAGGATTGCTCTCCACATTGACCTCGGCCGGAGCGGCTGTGCTATCGGGGCAGTAGCCAGGCAAGAGGGGTGAGCTGCCCTCCTTTGGGGTGATGCGCAAATCCCCCAAGAAGCCAACCATGAGCTCATCGCTCATGTTTCCATCCATCAATATCAGAACCGGGGTCTGGTTGGTGGGCTGATAGGCGACGAAGATCTGGTTTGCCACCTCTCCCCACAGGGCAGGGCGATCGCCGATGCTCAGATTCGAATCGCTGTAGTTTGCTTGCATCATGGCCGGATCATAGGCTTCGATCAAGGATTTCATTGCGGCGGGCTCCAGCACCGTCTGCTTTTTGCCGAATTCCTT
>JAPKYD010000018.1 GCA_026394475.1 Methanothrix sp. | reverse complement strand
AGACGCTGGATCGAGTGGAGGCCAAGATGCCCGCCGCCGGGATCACCAGGGTGGCGGATATAACCAACCTGGACCGGATTGGCATACCCGTCTTCTCCTCCATCCGGCCCATGGCTGATCGCGGCGCCATCTCCGTCTACAATGGCAAAGGGGCGACGCCCACCGAGGCCAAGGTCTCGGCCATGATGGAGGGGCTGGAGCGCTACTCTGCGGAGGTGCTGGACCGCGAGCTATCCCTGGCTCGCTTCGCGGAGCTGGGGACATCAGCTCTTGACCCATCCGATTTGATCCTGCCCGCGGGAGCGGATGCGAACGCTGAGATCCCCTGGGTTCCTGGCTGGAACATCATGAATGACGAGGAGATCCTGGTTCCTGCCAACGCCGTCTTCCATCCTCTGCCCTCCGATTACAAACGGCTATTCAGAACAAACACCAGCGGTTTGGCTTCAGGAAATGAAATCGAGGAGGCCATATTCCACGGATTGGCTGAGGTCATCGAAAGGGACGCCTGGGCCCTGGTTGAGGCGGCACGCAATATGGGTCCTCTGATCAGCGACATCGGTGATGGCCTGGCCGGGTCTCTCCTGGACAAATTCCGGCGAGCCGAGGTGGAGGTCTATCTTAGGGATATCACCAGCGATATAGGCATACCCACCTGTGCTGCTGCTGCCGATGACATCCGGCTCCGCGACCCCACTCTGCTCACCACGGGCATGGGCACCCACACCTCTGCCAGCGTGGCTGTGTTGCGCGCTCTGACGGAGGTGGCGCAGAGCCGGCTCACCCAGATTCACGGGGCCAGGGAGGATACGACCATGGCCGACTTCAGGAAGCAGATCGGCTACGAAAGAACGAAGAGGCTCAACAAGCACTGGTTCGAGAACTCCGGGGAAAAGAGCTTTGCCAAGATCGACTCCTTTGAGAGCGATGACTTCCTGCTGGATATAAAATACATGCTCGGCAAGCTGGAGGAGGCAGGGCTGGATCGCGTCGTGGTTGTGGATTTAACCCGGGAGGAGATCGGTGTTCCCGTGGTGAGGGTGATCGTGCCAGGCCTCGAAATCGCCGCCGTAGATCAGGAAAGGATGGGCCAGAGGTACAAGAATGCCAGAAACCGTCGTCTTCCTAGGGCCAAGCCTTCCTCGCGATAGGGCGGAGCAGATTCTAAAAGCAGAATACAGGCCGCCTGCCAAGCGCGGGGATATCTACAGGGCTGCAAAAGAGGGGGCCAAGATCATCTGTCTCATCGATGGCGTATTCTTCCAGGACTGCTCCGTGGCCCACAAAGAGGTCCTCTTCGCTCTGGAGAGGGGAGCAAGGGTCCTGGGCGCGTCCAGCATGGGCGCTCTGCGCGCCTCCGAGCTGGACGTTTACGGCATGGAAGGGGTGGGAGAGATCTTTCGGGCATACAAGAGGGGCGATCTGGTCTCGGACGATGAGGTGGCCCTCATCTTCGATCCCTTCACCTGGGAGCCGTGCTCCGAGCCGCTGGTCAACATCCGGTTCAACCTGGAACTGGCCCTGCAGAAGGGCATTATCGACATTCCGGCGAAGGACGTCCTCTTCCAATCGGCCCAGTCCCTCTATTTTCCGGAGAGGACCTATGAGAGGATGATGAAGGCCGCAAAGGGCCGGGTTCTTGCAGAGACGCTGCAGCGCTTTCGTGAATTCATAGACAATGAGAGAAGAGATCTCAAGATGGAGGACGCCCTGCAGGCCCTGCAGCGAGCGAAAGAGATCGCGAATGAAGGTTAAAGTCAGGTCTATTGCCGGGTTTGGGTCCATCCTTGGAAAAGAGACTGAGATCGAGCTAGCAGAAGGAGCCAAGGTAGAGGATCTGTTAGAAGCCCTCTGTGCCGCCCACGAAAGCCTGCGCTCGCTGCTATTTGGCGAGGCGGGGTTGAAGGAGGATGTGAACATGCTGGTGAGGGGAAAGAACATCGAATCCTTGCAGGGCGTCCGCACGGAGCTGGCGGAAGGAGATGAGGTATCCCTGTTCCCTGCTGCCATCGGCGGCTGATTTGGATCAAATCAAGTTTAATTGGAATAATATTATTAAGTATATCTATTTAAATAGATTGAAATAATAGTATCTTAAACGTTTCGCCGTCTCGATCGCTATGATAGAAGAGATTCTTGCTTTGAAGAAGGAGCGCCATGCAGTCATCCTGGCCCACAACTACCAGATTCCTGAGGTTTTGGATGTGGCGGACCTGGTGGGCGACTCCCTGGAGCTGAGCCGTGCGGCGGCGCGCTTAGACGCCGAGGTGATAGTCTTTTGCGGCGTGGACTTCATGGCTGAGACCGCGGCCATCCTCTCGCCGCAAAAGAAGGTGGTGCTGCCGGAGAAGGGCGCCTGGTGCCCCATGGCCCACATGATCACTCCCGATCAGCTTAAGGAGCTGAAGGCGCTTTACCCGGAGGCAGCGGTGGTCTGCTATGTCAACTCCACGGCGGAGGTCAAGGCGGAGAGCGACATCTGCTGTACCTCGGCCAACGGAGTGCAGGTGGCGGGCTCCTTGGAGCAAAAGCAGGTCATCTTTGTTCCAGACAGGAACCTCGCGGCCTACGTGGCTCGCCATACTGAAAAGCAGATCATACCCTGGAACGGCTACTGCTACGTTCACGACCATTTCACTCCCGAGGAGGTGCACGCCGCCAGGGCGCGCCACCCCCAAGCCGAGGTGCTGGTGCACCCGGAGTGTCGGCCTGAGGTCATCGATCTGGCGGACTATGTCTACAGCACCGCAGGCATGGGCAGGCACGCCCGCGTCAGCAAGGCCCGCGAGTTCATCATCGGCACGGAGGTGGGCATGCTCTACCGGCTGAAGAAGGAAAATCCGGACAAGGAGTTCTACCCGCTGAGCGAGAAGGCCGTTTGCCAGAATATGAAGAAGACCAACCTGGTGAAGGTGCTGCGGGCGCTGCAGACCCTGGAGCCGGGCGTGACGGTGCCGGAGGAGATTGCCTCTAGGGCGCGCAAGGCGATTGAGAGGATGCTGGCGGTGAAGGGATGAGCATTTAGATAGCGCTGTCGAACTTATCGCCTTGCCTATAATATTTTCAATTCTGCAAACCATCATCGGTCAGAAGAGCCAAGATCACAGACTCTCGTAAACCTCTCTGATGATCTTGTCGTTCCCATCCCAGAACCTGTAATCCTCTGGGCCCAGCCTCTCCGGCTCGCGGTGGAGGTTTTCTCGCACCGCGTCCCTCAGCTCCCGGCTCTTCACCACCACC
The DNA here is from genome assembly GCA_026394475.1 of Methanothrix sp. Lineage (GTDB taxonomy): Archaea > Halobacteriota > Methanosarcinia > Methanotrichales > Methanotrichaceae > Methanothrix. The sequence continues at coordinate 11,723 of JAPKYD010000018.1, read as the reverse complement.
AGGTTCTTCCTGTTCTCCTCCCTGGTTACGCCCGAGGCAACTACTATCTTTCCCAGAGCCAGGTACTCATTGAGCTTCCAGACGCTCTTGTCTGTGGCATAAGGCGTGAGCAGCGTCTCGCTGTGAGGTATGAGGCAGATCTTGGCCTTCCTGATCAGTGCGGCCACATTTTCATGGGGCTGCCAGCCGAAGAACCGGGCGTTGGCGGGAAGCTTTCTCAGATACCACCGGGAGAGGGGCCCGTCGCCGATGATCCAGAACTGCTGCTCTGGAATGTTCCTGATCAGCCCGAGCAGGTTGCCGATGCCTTCCTGGCGGCTGATGCGGCCCATAAAGATTATGGCCTCCTCTTCTGGAACCTTCTGGTTGGAGGATCTCTCGCTCATCTCCAGGAAGCTTTGGGCCGGGTAGTTGGGTACGATGAACAGGGGCTTTCCTTCTGCCTCTTTGTAAGACGCCGCCTTGTCTGCCAGAGGCCGGTTGACTGCGGTGATCAGGTCTGATCCTTTGGCCAGCTCGCGCTCGAAGTGTTCGCCTACAGGCCTCGCAACCGGACCAAAGGCCATCTGCAGCTCAACGCCCCAGGGGGAGCGGTAGTCGTAGATGAGTTTCTGAAAGCATGAGCCCTTCAGCTTTGTTAAGCCGTGATAAATTATATCCGGCACATTGAAGAGTTGGACGACATCCGGTTTTTCCCTCTGCAGGGCCTGCCTGGCCTCTTTGGCCACGCCCAGCCAGCTTCTGGTGCTGAACCTAGGCACGATGACGTCGAACCCCAGGCCCTCTAGGGTGCCTTTGAACATCATCAGCCGTGTCGTCCTCTCCGGCTGGTTGGAAAGAAGAAGGACTCTCATGGGGTCTGACCTTTAAAAGCTGCTTTGCCGTCGGGGATCTCGAACCTAAGCAGGAAGGGATCGAAGAGCAGATCCGCTTTCTCAGGTTCTATGCAGCGCAGGCCCATCCTCTCGACCTCATCTTTGCTCAGCAGAGGGTCGTAAACATAAGCGTTCAGGCCTTTCTCCATGAGGAGCCTGACTAAAGCCAGGTTGCGGCTGTGATAGAACTCTTTGACTCCGGCGCGAAAAGTGATACCCATGATGCAGATCTTGACCTCGGCCAGGGGCTTTTCGATTTTCATGCACCGCAGCAGGATCTTTTCCGCCCAGTAATGGATCATCTCGTCGTTGACCTGGCGGGAGCCACGAAGCAGGTTGCAATGGCCGAACAGCTCTATTCTCTCCATCTCCTTGATCAGGAACCAGGGGTAGACGGGTATACAGTGGCCGCCCACGCCGGTGGATGGCAGGTGAATGTGGCAGTACTGGTGGTTCGCATACTCCCTGGCCTCGAAGAAGTCCACGCCCAGCTCCTCTGCGATCTTGAAGAGCTCATTGGCCAGGGCGATGTTCACATCTCTGTAGCAGCCCTCCATCACCTTGATCATCTCCGCGACCTTGGCCGAACTGACCAGATGAAGATTGGGGATGAACTTCTTGTAGATCTGATAAGCTCGAAGCCCGCTCTCCTCGTTCGTTCCCCCGATCACTTTGGGAAACTCACGCAACCGAGAAAGGCTGTATCCGGTCATAATCCTCTCCGGCGAGTAGGCCAGGAAGAAATCGCCCAGCTTCAAGCCGCTTGCCTCCTCCAGCCAGGCTTTTATTTTGGTGTCTGTGGTGCCGGGCGGAAAAGTGGTCTCCAGGACAACCAGATCTCCTTTCTTCAGGATCTTGCCCAAGGATCGAACCGCGTTCTCCATGATGGTGAAGTCCGGGTTGAAGCTTGGGTCCACGAAGAGGGGTACTATTACTATGAAGGTATGGCAGAATTTCGCGTCCTCGAGTCGCGGCGTGGCCATGAGGCCCTCTCCTCCGTGAAGCCTGATCAGCTCCTCCAGGCCTTCCTCCTCCGGGATAGGGTTGACTCCCTGGTTGATAAGCCGGCAGCGCTTTACATCGATATCCACGCCCATGACCTTGATGCCGCTGGCGGCCGCCACTGCGGCCAGTGGCAGCCCGGCGTTGCCAAGGCCGATGACTGCGATCTCTGCTGTCTCCTCAGACATAATCCTTATCCTTCCTGATCTCTACATCCTTTCCGCAGGCCTCGCATTTGTAAACCGCCTTGCAGGTGTCCTCTCTTGCCGTCCTCTGCAGCCTTCGACCGCAGTAGCAAACCCATCCTTTCTGCTCTGCAGGGTTGCCAAAGATCAGGGCGAAGGGCCGCACATCCTCAGCCACAACCGATCCGGCGCCTATCATGGCATACTCGCCCACGGTTATGCCGCAGACCAGGGTGGCGTTAGCCCCGATGCTCGCGCCCCTGCAGATGCGCGTAGGGACCACGTGCTCCTCATCCCAGATAAAGGCGCGCGGGTAGAGGTCGTTGGTGAAGGTGGCGGAAGGACCGATGAAGACATCGTCCTCGATGGTCACGCCCTTATAAATCGAGACGAAGTTCTGAATCTTCACGTTGTTCCCGATCTCTGCTCCGATGTCGATGTAAACGCTCTTTCCCAGATTGCAGTTCTTTCCCACCCTGGAGCCCTCTCGCACGTGGGCAAAGTGCCAGATCTTGGTTCCCTCACCGATGGCATCGCTCTCGACGACGGCCGTGGGATGGGCATAGTAGCGGCAGTCGCAGCTCATTATTTGGGTCCCCTCATTCTCTCAATCCCTTCTTGATCTCCTCGCAGATCTTCAGGTTCTTCAGAGCCTCTTGGGGAGTTACCGGGAAGCTTTTGCCGCTTTTGGCAGAGTCCAAGAAGGCCTTGAGCTCAACTTTCAGGGGCTCCACCTTATTGACCAGGACCTTCTCGATGATGTTCTCCTGCGTGTACCTTTCATTTTCAACAATGTACTTCCCGGGCTTTCGGTAGACGTATACCTCCTGGGCCATGAAGTCCCCTTCCGTGGTGAAATCCTCGGCCTCGACGTAAAAGGTCCGGAACTTTTTGGAGGCGAGGCGGCTGGCGGATATGGCCACGACCGAATTATGGAAGACCACCATGGCCTCGCAGACATTTCTGCTCCCGGCGCTGCAAATCCTGTAGTCCTCCACGCCCCGGAAGAGAACGTTGAAGACGATGTCGATGTCGTGGATCATGAGGTCCTCGACCACGGAGGCATCAGTTATGCGGTTGGAGGTCGGATTGTGCCTCTTGATGGATACGTAGTCCGGCCGCTCTGCGATCTTCTTGATCTCGTCTACGATGGGGTTGAACCGCTCGATGTGGCCCACGCCTGCAACCAGATCTCTTCCTTTAAGAAGCCTCAGAAGCTCTTCACCCTCCTCGACCTTCAGGGTTATGGGCTTCTCGATCAGGCAATCTACGCCTGCCTCGATGACTCTCTTAGCGATCTCGAAATGGTACCTCGTGGGCGCACAGATGCTCACCGCCTCCGCCTTGCTGAGAAGCTCCTCCAGGGTGCCGCAGATGGTGGCAAACTCCTTAGCCCTTGCAGCATTCTCGATGACGGGATCGAAGACGTAGAGGTCCTCGACCCCTTTCATCTCCGAGTAGACGCGCACATGGTTTCTGCCCATGGCTCCGACACCGATAACTCCGACGTCCATGTTCAGGCCTCAAAGCCGTTTATGGTCTCGGCGATGTACTCCAGGTCTTCCTGCTTCAAGGAGGGATGGACAGGCAGGCTCAGGACTCTGCGGGAGACATCTTCCGATACAAGGCAGCTCTCTTTGCCAAAGCCCAGCTCCCGGTAAAGGGGCTGCTCGTAGATGGGCTTGGGGTAGTGCACGGCAGAGCCGATGCCCTTGGCCTGCAGGTATTCCATGAGCCTCTCTCGGGAGGCGGGCAAGTCGTCCTCGACCCGGACCACATACTGGTTGTAGACGTGTTTGACGTTCTTCGCTTGGTAGGGCGTAGTGATGCCTTTCATCTTCAGGTGGCCGTTGAGGAACTCGGCGTTTCTGATTCTCCGGGAGTTGAACTTGTCCAGGCTGCGCAGCTGTATCTGGCCGATGGCCCCCTGCAGGTTTGTCATCCTGTAGTTGTAGCCCAGCATTATGTGGTTGTATTTCCCGGTATCCCCGTGATTTCGGAGCAGCCGTAGCTTTGCAGCCATGCCCTCGTCCGAGGTGGTGATCATGCCGCCCTCGCCGGTGGTCATATTCTTGGTCGGATAGAAGGAGAAGCATCCGATTCCGAAGCTGCCCACTTTTTTGCCTTCGAACTTGGCTCCGTGAGCCTGGGCGCAATCCTCGATGAGGGTGAGATCGTGATCCTCACAGATCTGCGACACTGCATTCAGATCAAAGGGCTGGCCGTAGAGGTGGACCCCGATCACGGCGCGGGTTTTAGAAGTTATTTTCTCTAACAGGTTCTCGGGATCGATGTTGAACGTCTTTTCGTCCACGTCTGCAAAGACGGGCTTTGAGCCCTGGTAAAGGATGGAGTTGGCCGTGGCGATGAACGTGAACGCCGGGGAGATCACCTCGTCTTCTGGCCGAATGCCCAAGGCCTTCAGCGCTAGGTCTAGAGCGACCGTGCCGTTGCTAACAGCTATGGAACTCTTTGCTCCGATGTAGCTGGAAAACGCCTCTTCGAACTTTAGGACCGATTCGCCCTGGACGAGCATGCCCGACTTGAGCACCTCTCCTGCGGCGTCAATCTCCTCGCTGCCGATTATCGGCTTGGCAATGGGAATGAAATCTCGCATCAGGATCTCCTTTGAGCCATCTCTTCGTATCACAACTATCGTGTGCTCTTTCTCTATCTTGAAAAGCCTTGTTGTACAAGGACGGTTTGGTCAATTGGGAATTGCCTCTCAAAATTAAAATATTATCCGGAATGAACTCTGATTTTGAGATTTATTTCTCCTGCCCTTCATGAACCGTCACAAGACCCTTCAGAACAGCCGCGGGCAACCCCCTGAAGCCAGTTTCAATGACCGTTCCAGGATAGATGGTGGTATGAATGCCCGTCTTGACATCGTCGCCCATGATCGCGCCCAGCTTGCGCCGGTCGCTGTCAATGCGCTGGCCTTTGATGTAGGATTTTATTTTGGCCTTGTCGTGCCTCAGGTTGGAGCAGATGGTGCCTGCGCCGAAGTTGCAGCCGGGGCCGATGACGCTGTCGCCCAGGTAAGAGAGATGGCCGATCTTGGTGGCGTCCATGATGGCGCTGTTCTTGATCTCCACGGCGTTGCCGATGCGCACATTGTTGCCAACGCAGGTCGCGGGCCGGATGTAGCAGTTGGGGCCTATCTTGCAGTCCTCTCCAATGATCACCGGACCTTCGATGTAGGCTCCGGCCATGATCAGGGTATTCTGGCCGACAGATACCTTGCCTTTCAGGGTCGCGCCTGGCTCCACCTCCCCCAGAATGCGAGGCTCAAAGTCTCTGAGCAGGATCTCATTTGCCTCCAGAATATCCCAGGGCCTGCCGATCTCCAGCCAGCTCTTCAGCTCCACGACCCTGATCTTCTCCTTTTCTGCCAAAAGGTTCAGGCCATCGGTCAGCTCATACTCGCCGCGCTCGGAGAGGGGAGCTTTGGCCAGCGCGTCGAAGATGCTCCGCTGTAAAGAGTAAATGCCTGCGTTGGCCAGGTGAGAGGGCGGATGGGCGCTCTTCTCCACCACGGATTTAAAATAGCCATTCTCCTGCAGAAAGACGCCGTACCTTTTCGGGTCCTCGACCTTGATGGCGGTCACGACGTTCTCTTCGGAGTCGATCACTTCTTGCAGAGTTCCCACATCAGGTAGCACATCCCCGTTGAGCATCAAGAAGCAATCTTTTGCCAGGGCTTTCGCTGCCATCAGAGCATGGCCGGTGCCGAGCTGTTTTTCTTGGACTGCATAATCTATCCTCACACCTAGAAGGCTGCCGTCTCCAAAGTGGCTGCGAACTGTGCTTTGGCCATATCCGACTACTATTACGAAGCTCTCCACGCCTGCTTGATGCGCTCGGTGAATTATATGCTCCAGAAAGGGTTTGCCAGCCACGGGGAGCATGACCTTCGGCCGCTTCGCTGTCAGCGGTCTCATTCTGCTGCCCTCGCCCGCGGCCAGGATTATCGCTTGCATTATGACTATCGCTTCTCTCCAGGCTGCGAGAGCATAAATATGCTTTGTGAAGAAACCGAAAACGCTTTAGAGTTGCACACACTTCGTATGTGCATGTTGGACGAGTTCAGTCGCTACAGCTCTTTGCAGCGCGATCAGGCGCCGCTGGCCTGGCTCCTGATCTATCTGAAGCGCAAAGGGGGCTTTGTGCAGCTAAACCAGATCTGGCGGGAGCTGGGGCCCACGGGTGGAGGCCCCTTCTGGAACCAGACCACTCTCATCAACAAGCTGGATAAGCTGGAGCGACTGGAGGTCGTCGGCATGGAGCGCAGGATCCTGCCCTCGCCACGCGCTGAGGCCTAGTAGTAGACCAACACCTTCTACCGGCTCAACCCGGCCACGCCTCTTTATCCTTACATCTTCGGCATGCTTAAGATCTACAAAGAAGAGCCGGACAAATACTCTTCAGAGCTGGTGGAAAAGCCCCTGGAGCGCCTGAGCAATCTGGCCGGGAAGTCCTCTGGAAGCGACCCCCTGCTAGGGAGGGAGCTGGAGGTGGCCATGGAGCTGATCGGCGAGGTCTTCTCCGTGGGCGGAGACGAGGTCAAGAGGATGATCAAGGAGAGGATGGCGCGCAAGGGCGTGATCAAGGACAGGAAGCAGGGTTCGAAACAGGTTACGAAAAAGGATACGAATGGAGATGCAAATGACGGCGCAGATAAAGCGAAGAAAGGCTCCAGAAAGAGAAAGAAGAACGACGGAATTGGCGAGGAGCTGAAGGAATAACCCAAGCCTCGCATCAGTCTCTATCTCCACCCTCCTAGCTCCACCCTCTCTTCTTCCGATAAAGCCTGAGCATCTCCTCCACAGTCTCGGGCGTGACCTTCCCCAAGGTAGATACGGTCTCAAAGAGCCGGCGCGGCACACGCACGCGGGTGAGGTCGAAGCCCTCCCGGGTCTTGAACTTATATTTCTCCTCGAAGATGCTCTCGCCCAGGGTCTGCAGATCCTCCTTGGTCTTGGTGATGCCCACGGCTCCCAGGGCATCGATGATATTCTCCTCGGTGTAGACGCCGCGGGCGAAGAGGCATCCCACCAGGCTGTTGAATACGCCCCGGGAGTTGTCCTCCTTGATGATCTCGTCCACCATCTTCTCCGGGTCAAGCTGTTTCTTGGCCGCCTTCTGGTCTATGCTGTAGCCGGCGTTATCCAGATGGGAATGGCGAACGCCGACGAGCTGGCCCACGATGGAGGCGGGGCCGGTATGATATCCGGAGACCTCGTTTCCTCCCAGGGCCATGGCGAACTCCTGGCCGCCAAACCTTGCGGAGGCATAATCCACGCCCTTCGCCAGCGCAGCATAGAACTCATTGGGGGCCTTTACTATATTCTCCAGGGCTTTGATGTAGCCGTCCACATTGTTCCACTGCAGCGGCAGCCCGAGGGTCTCCTGGGGGGTGATGAGGTCTCGCTCGTAGGCCTCCGTGGCCCAGGATAGAACCACTCCCGCGGACATGACATCCAGGCCCATCCTCTCGCAGACGTCTATCAGCCGCAGCACACCTTCGGCGGTGTTCACTCCCAGGTTGGAGCCGAGCGAGTATATCGGCTCATAATCGTAGGAGACCTTCCTCACCTCAAACTCGTGGTGCGGCGAAAAAGCGGACTTCAGGGCGGCGATGTGCACGCAGCCGATGGGGCACCCGGCGCAAGAGAGCCTCCGGAAGAGATAGTTATCGGCGAACATCTCACCGCTGATCTTCTCCGCGTCTATAAAGCTGGAGAGCTGGAAGTTCTTGGTGGGCAGGCCCTTCAGCCAGTTGAGGACGCTGATGTTCACGGAGGTGCCGATGTCGTGATACTTCTCCATGACGTCTGTCTGCACCGCGGTGCTGTAGAGGCGGTTGTAGACCTCCCGGTATCTCCTTGCGTCCGGGATCTCAGCGGTCTCCGTGCCGGAGATGGCCAGGGCCTTGAGGTTCTTGGAGCCGAAGGTCGCTCCCAGGCCCAGGCGTCCGAAGTGGCGGTAGGTATCCACCACCACGCCCGCGTAGCGCACTTGGGCTTCGCCCGCCGGCCCGATGCGAATGATGGACCTGCGGCCCACGCCCGGCTCGCGCTCGCGCAGGATCATGCCCGTGGTCTGGGCTTCGATGCCCCAGATGGAGGTTGCGTCCTTTATCTTCACCTCGGCGTCATTGATGGAGATGTAAGACGGCAGCTCTGCCTTTCCCCGGATCACTATGGCCTCGTGGCCGGCGAACCGCATGGCCAGGTGAAGCCTCCCGCCAGCGTAGGACTCGCCGAGCTCCCCCGTGAGGGGGGATTTGAAGGTGGCCACGGCCTTGGTGGCGACTGGAAAAACACCGTTGAGCGGCCCAATGGAAAGGATTATGGGCGCCTCCGGCGAAAGCGGGTCCGCGCCCGTGGGGCACTCCTCGCTGAGCAGCTTGATCCCCACGCCTGTTCCGCCCATCCACTGATCGAATAGCCCCTGTCTTTCCTCAACCCAGGACTCTCTCTTGGTTAGATCTATGTACAAAACTTTTCGCAGCATCAGGCGGGCACCTCCTCCAGCTGGAGAACGCCGTGCGGACAGAAGTCCACACAGGCTCCGCAGTGCATGCACTTGATGGGCTTGCCCTCTTTGCCAAGGGAGATGGCACCCACGAGGCAGGCCTCCTCGCACTTTCCGCAAGCCTTGCAGAGATCCTTGTGAAAGACCACGCTTCCGTCCGGCTTTCTCTCCAGAGCGCCTGCAGCGCAGGCCCGAACACAAGGAGGATTCTCGCAGCCGCGGCATACCACCACCCGGAAGTCGCCCTCAATTCCGCCCTGGGTCACCACCTTGATGGCGCTGTCCTGCAGCGAGGCCTGACCGGTGTGTATCCGGCTGCAGGCGAACATGCAACCCAGGCAGCCTATGCAGCGCTCAGGGTGGGCCACCTTCAGGCGGCGGCGTTTCCTGGGCTTTGCTTCGGCCTTGGCTTTTTCGGCAATTGCGTCACCCATCTCCAGTTCAACTCTCCTGCCGCTTCACTACTGCTGATTATATTAGTGGAGGCTAACTATAAAGAACTACATCTTGGGCAGCGGCCGTATAAAGTCTGCCAAAAAGTGAGAAAGGCGAGTATGCTACTCCGCGTCCACGAACCTGTTCGCCAAGGTCTTCATCACATGAGGCAGCGTGGTATACTCCATGTCCTCCATGGGCAGACGCTGCGGCTCGAAGGGGCCGTGCGCTCTCATGTAGTCAGTGATCTCCAGGCATCTGTGGCGCGTGAGGTCGAAAGCTACATCCTTGAATAGATCTGCCGGGCCGACGAAGCTGCCATAGGCCATCTGGAAGCCGGCGGCGATCACGCGCGGCGGGCCGTCGAACCTGGTGGGGTGCGCGGTCTCAAATGAGCAGGGCATGAGCGGCCCGTTGTGGCTGCCGCGCATCCATCCCGAGACCAGGTGACCGAGCGCAAAGGGCTCCAGCACCTCGCCCAAAGCGGGCAGGCCGGACTGGCACCTGACCAGGCCCACCGGGTCGTCCTTGCCCACGTAGGTTCCTGCTATCTGGAAGAGCTTCTCCGTGCTCACCACAGCCACTGGCTCCTGCTCCGAGATCTTGCTGCCCGGCTTGCAGTAGACCCTCTTGATCACATACCGGCTCTTGGCCCCGATCAGTGCCAAGAGATCGTACATCTCTCCCGGGCAGTCCATGAAGACCTTCTTGTGCTCCATGATGTCCCAGACCTCAAAGGTGTAGCCGTGATGGCACGCGGGATCGATCACCAGACCGGCGGTGTTGAAGGGGTCTGCGAAAATCTTGAAGATGGGCAGGTTGAAGGCACCGGGCTCGGTCTTGTCCATCATGAAGGCCACCACGGGCTCGCTGGTGCGCTCCATGATCTCCATCTCCGCCACGCCCGGTCCCATGCCCCGGATGTTGCCGCTGAAGGCATCAGCGAGCAGGTCCTGGCCAGCTCCATAGAGCTTGAGCTTCTTGGCCGTCTCTGTGGCCTCCTCGAAGGCCTCCCAGGCCAGGGCGTGGATCTCGCCATTGTCGCAGCCCTTCGTGTGGCTCATCAGAAGCTCCAGGTCGTCGCCGCAGGACATCACCCTGAAGTCTATCAGGGCACCAGACTTCTTTGCCTCCTCAAGCTTCGACTCCGCAGTTTCAATCAATGCGGGATGGACCGAGGAGTGGCCTGGAAAGCCGCCTACATCGGCCTTGATTAAGCTGATTGTGATCTTTGTCGTCTCGATCCCACCTAATGCGTCTTGGTGATAATCGCCACTGTCTTGTAGTTCCCCTCGATCTAAGTCCTATATTACCGTTTTTGCAAGTTATTATATCTGCTTTGCATTAATCTATGCTGTGCTCTGGTCTTCAGCAGCAAAAGCATCAAAGAAGGAGCAGTAGTATGGAGCTGATAGCAAAATACCACGTGGAAACGGATCTTCCCATCAGGAAGGCCGCAATAGCCATTGCCGCCGAGCAGTCTACCGGCACATGGACCGAGGTGCAAGGCGCAGATAATCCCCTCGCAGCGCGGGTGATAAGGGCAGAAGGGACTGATGTTGAGATCGGCTTTCCCGAGGAGCTCTTCGAGCCCGGCAACATCCCTCAGTACCTTTCCGTGGTGGCAGGAAACCTCTTTGGCCTGGGTGCCCTGAAAAAAGTGCGCCTACAGGACGTCATATTCCCCGAGAGCCTGGTGCGGGCGCATAAAGGCCCCAGGTTTGGGATCGAGGATGCAAGAAGAATTTTGGGCGTCTTTGATCGGCCCCTCGTGGGAACCATTGTGAAGCCCAAGGTGGGCCTGGACCCGGCTGCGACCGCCGCAATCGCCGCTGCGGCAGTTCGCGGGGGCCTAGACCTGGTCAAGGACGACGAAACCCTGACCGATCAAGCTTTCTGTCCTCTGATCTCAAGGGTGGAAGCGGTCATGAGCGCTCTGGACAAGGTGGAGAAGGAGACGGGCAAAAGGGCCTTCTACGCCGTGAACGTCACCACAGGCGCGGACCAGATCCTGGAGAGGGCGGAGCGGGCAGTGGATCACGGGGCGAACATGGTCATGGTCGATGTCCTGACGGCGGGCTACTCCGCCCTGGAGGTGCTCTCCCGACATGTCGACGTCCCCGTGCACGTGCACAGGACCATGCACGGCGCCTTCACCAGAGACAAGGGGCACGGGATATCCATGGTGGTGATATCCAGGCTGGTGCGGATGACCGGTGGCACGAACCTGCATACGGGAAGCTACATGGGCAAGATGGCTCGCGAGACTATGGAGAACGATCAATCCCGGGATGCCCTGCGAGAAGAGTGGCATGGCTTGAAGAGGGTCTTTCCCGTAGCCTCAGGCGGGATCTATCCGGCCAAGGTCTCTGGAAACCTAGACGGCTACGGCATAGACTGCATAGTGCAGGCGGGCGGCGGAGTGCACGGCCATCCCGATGGTACCACAGCCGGAGCGAAGGCCATGGTGCAGGCAGTTGAGGCCTGGTTGAAGCAAATTCCCCTCCAGGAATACGCAAAAGACCACAAAGAGCTAGAAACAGCCTTAAAATTCTGGGGATCATGAGAAGAAAGACCGAATTGGGCGCTTTACCTAAGACAAAACCGAAGAGTTTATATTGGTAGATGAAGATGATCTGAAGCGTTTATCACGAGCCAAAGTGATGTAGCGCTGATTGAAAAACAG
>JAPKYD010000063.1 GCA_026394475.1 Methanothrix sp. | reverse complement strand
ATCCTTCAATCCATTCTTTGATCTCATCCCGCACCCTTCTAAAGGCCGCCAGCCGTGCCTCGCCCTCGTAGGCCGCAGGGTCGTCAAAGCTCCTGTGGGATCTAGCTCTCTGGTCCAGGAAAGAAGGGGCAGGCCTCCCTGGCGCTGTCGCAGACGGTCACGATGATATCGAACCTGATGTCCATTATCTCGTCCATGCCCTTGGAGCGTTGTCCCGAAATATCGATCCCTATTTCGGCCATGGCCTTGATGGCATCCGGGTCCACCTGCGTTGGGCTGACACCCGCGCTGAAGACTTCGTAGGCTTCGTCTTTGAGCGCCCTCAGCAGTCCCTCAGCCATCTGCGATCTTGCGGAGTTGTGGGTGCAGAGGAAGAGGACCTTTCTCTTGCTCATGGATCTTCTCTCTCTTTCAATTGCCTGCTCTCTGTATATGATTATTATGTGCGCTGCATCTTTAGACAGTATAGCAGAGCAGCACTTAGGAGAAGGTTGAACGATGGAACCAACAAGGCATAAATACGAATCTGATGCAACCATGGATCTCGTGTACCATCAGATCGAGCAGGCCCTGGAGAAGATGGACTCTTCGAGCCTGCAGAACCGGGAGAAGATCAAGGCCATCCTCAGGAGGTATGTGGAGGGGGGGATCAGCCTTGACGAGGCGTACTATGAGCTTTTGGACGGAGAGCTCATTCCCATGCCTCAGAGGTGCGGCATGTCCGCCAAGATCCCGCTAACCTCGGAGGACGAGATCAGGCTCAAAGATAAGATAAAGAGCAAGCTCGCCCTCTAGCCTTCCTGGGCGCCTACAATCTCAATCGCCCTTTTCCAAGATCAACCAGCCAAGCTATCCGGTTCAAGGGATTGGTCCTCAAGCGCAGGTTGGTGATGAGAGCTTTTCGAGATCTCTGAGGCAGAAGGCGCAAGGCTCGGATACAGGGACCGCCTGGGAGGCATGCCAGGCAGCAAATGCGGTTTCGTGGGCCACGGCGTTGGCCTGGAGCTGAATGAGTACCCTGTGCTGGGAATCGAAGATACCTGCGAAGGATGTTCCTTGGGCCATTCATCTAATCACCTCCGCAGCATCTCCTTTTACTCTTACCTGAAGGGACCCATAACTCCCGGCTACCCTTTGTAGAATTGGCCAGGCGCTCATCGTCTCCATCTTAACTATGGGATCGTAGTACTCCAGAATCCAGGATCCGTTCTGGAAAGAAGCATTTACGGCCACGGCGTAGGCCCGCCACCGAAAGAGCTTGACCTGGGGAAGCTCCTCTGCCGTCTCGATCGCTTTTTCGGCTTCGTATCCCTCAGGCTGCACGGACAAGCGGGGAGCGGTCAAGCTCTGTTGCACCTTTCCTTGCATGGAATCAAACATATAAACCTGGAACCGGTCGTGGTCATCATCCAGGGCGGTCCACTGAAATAGGCCAGAGCCAGCGAAGCACTTGGCGCTTTCATCATAAAAGAAGCTCTGAGCCATCTCCTTTCCCTCTATTCTGATGGCTCCTGCTGCTACGATAAAGATCACAAATATTATAAATAGATTCTTATTAAATTTGCCTCTCGACCGCTCTCTGAACAGCTCGGCCAGGACCGCCAGGCTGGCTATTAATATTATTATCTCCGTATGGAAGAATATCTCCGCAGAATATCTGGCTGCGTCCCAGGGATAGAAGAGAGGAACGCCTTTCGTCGTCAGGTAATCCAGAAAGAGATGGCTCAGCACTCCGGCGTAGGCGAGGGCCAAGGCGGTGGCAGAGAAGTCAAGATCAAAATCAAGAAACCTCTGGACGGCAGCCTTAAAGGGATCACGGGAGGCCAGATAAAGCACAACCAGGACGGTGAAGAATCCGAAGAAGAACGTATGGGTAAATCCTCTGTGCACTATGAGAAGAGAGGTCGGGTAGATATCGTTTAGCCAGACGACCAGCAGATCTAGGTCCGGCGCGATCCCGCCCAGCACGAAGGCAGCTAGCAGCTTTTTATTTATGCCTAGGAAGCTTCCGAGCAGATAAGGCAGCAGAGCATGGGAAAAGAAATCCATTGAACCATTTTCAAGTCCCAAGCCTATTTTTATTTTTCGGGTACCGTCCCCTGAAGGATGATTGAGATCAATTGGAGATGCAAGCTAAAAGATCTTAAGCCAGCAAACCGCGTGGCGCTTGACCTGGTTTTCGCAAAAAAGGATGGAAAAGGGAGTATTTAATCCATCAACACTTTTGCCATTGCCTGCCCTTTATCTCCGCCTTTCTGAACAGCAATGCCAAAGATATAAGTCCCGCTCTTCCAGGTTTCCTGTCTAATTGGGACAACATCGATGAAATAAAAACCTGGCAGCCGTCCTTCTGCAACGCGGCTGATATCTACCAGCGCCCCGCCAGGGCCTACTATCATAGCATCGACCTTGAAATTGGCCGCCGTAAGTCCAGAGATCGGCGCTCCATTTCCATCCGTCACAGACGCTATGATATAGTTAGGCTGCCTGTTTCCTGGTGCAGCTATGGTATCCTCGGACGTGGCGGTCACAAATAGCGCATCAGCCGTGAGCACAGTAGATGCGACAAATAATACCGCTAATACAAACAGGGTTATCGGCCTCATCGTCTCAACCTCCACCTTTATAGATAATATATTATCATTATATATATTTGTTTCGGATGAGAAACAATTTAATCAATTGGTTATCTGCCCATAACAATTCTAAAAATAAAATATTAGTAATATGATGGTTCAAAAGCCGAACCTGAATCCTGCAAAGTCCTATGATTTGATGGTCTTTGAAGATCTGAACATCAGTCACAAGTGTTTATCTGCGAATAGCTATCAAGTATTTTACGTGAAGTTTCATGAGAATTGATGAACGAATTGCACTCCTGCTCTTGTCAGCTATCCTCTGCATCTGCAGCGCTGTCCAGGCTGGTGAGCTGGATTACTCGTCTATTGCAGACTCAATAGGTTTGATGTCGGCTTCCAACCAAGAGCATCAGGAAGTTGGCAATGCTTCGACAGGACCAGAGGCCCTGGAGAGTGCCGTTCTGGTAATTGAGAAGCCGAATGCCACCAGTCTTGTCCCTTATACCGAACGCGGCTTTCCAGAATCGGTCGAGGCAGCAATCGCCTGGTGGATGAACCCCAAGTTCTCTGCCAACACCACGGAGTACAGGAACTACCTCAGAGCGTCTCCAGGAGATAAAGCCAAAAAATATTCACTAGAAACCAGGATCTTCTTTGATTTCATCACCGATGGCCTGGATATGGCCCTCAATGAGTCGGAGTTGAAGGAGACCCTCATCCTGTACAGAGGCATTTCCGCAAGTGTTGCGGATAGAGTCCTGAACAACTCAGAATATATTGAGCCTGCTTTCGCTTCCACGGCGTATGATGTGACGGTAAGCCTCGACATCTTCGGTCCCAGATCAGCCGACGGCTATCAGAATGTCCTGGTCCTGCAAAGGCCCCAAGGAAGACATGCGCTGTACATCAACGAAGATGAGAGGGAGTTCCTCATGCCCAGGGGATTGAAATGGGATGTGGTCAAAGCGATAAAGGTCGATAATTTGACGGTCGAGGCAGACTTTCCTCTCTATAGCTCCGGGCAAAACAAGACACCATTTGATAAGGTCCGCCTGATATACATAAGGGAGAGAAACTAATGATCCCTGGAGGTGAATGATCCATTAGCGAGAGAAAGAAGAGCCGCTTTGTCCTGGAAGAAGAGGACATCAGGATCATAGGAGAACACGAGCCGACGGCGGAAGAGATCAAAGAAGCGGATGAGGTGTTCGACAAGATCCTGAAGAGTCGAAAGCCAAAAAAATGATTGCACCAAGCGGATCAACTGAAAGGCCGGCACTGAAATTGGCTTTCGCAGTCCTCCCGCCGGCCGATCACGGCTTCTTTTCGGGGCTTTTGAATAATCCTGCAATCTTCGATCTCCAAGGGAAGTTTCGATATCTGGAGATCACCTGTCTTCCCAAAATCAGGACCGCAATCCAGAAAGAAGCCTCTCCCAGGACCACAAGAGTTGAGGATAGTATTATCTTATTCCCAGGCGAAAGAGAGGCAAATGGCACCAGCAAGAGACCACCATAAAAGGCAAAGGAGAGCAAGATCAGTGCCCACCCCACCCATCTTTTCAGAATTTCAAGCTTATTTCTTTCCATCCTCTGTTACCACCGGCATAACCAGCAGCTTATCCACTCTGTGCTCATCCATGTCCACCACCTCGAAGCGGTAGCCTCCCCACTCAAAATGATCTCCCGTGGATGGCACCTTCTCCAGATACGTCATCATGAACCCGCCCACAGTTTGATAAAGCCCGTTCCCCTCCTCCGGCAGCCTTTCCAGGTGGATGGCTTCCTTGAAGTCGTCCACCGGCAGCGCCCCGTCCACCAGCCAGGACCCGTCATCCCGGCGCATTATCTGCGGCTCGGCCAGCTCATCGATATGGGGTATGTCTCCCACCAGCCCTTCCAGGAGATCGGTGAGTGCCACAATTCCCTGCACTGAACCGTACTCGTCCAGAACGATGGCAAGATGAATTCCCGTCTGCTTGAACTTCTCCAAGACCTTCAAAGCCCTCATGCTCTCCGGGACGAAGAGAGGCGGCAAGAGAGACGACCTCAGGTCAACCTTCTGGTCCTTCAGGTTGCAGCTTAAGAGGTCTTTGGACTGAACTATTCCCAGAACGTTATCGAGCTTCTCTCTGCAGACTGGGAACAGCGAGTAAGGCCCAATGGATATCTTCCGTTGAATCTCCTCCGGAGGATCATCGATGTCAAGCCAGATAATCTCACCTCTGGGGGTCATGATGGAGTTCACCTTTCGATCTCCCAGGCTGAAGACCCTCTCCATGATATCCTGCTCCTCCTCCTCGATCACGCCCGCCGTCGTTCCCTGGTCTATCATAATTCTGATCTCCTCCACAGTCACGGCAGGCTCAACGTAGGATCTCACTCCCAAAGCACGCAGCACCAGGTCGGTGGAGCCGCTCAGCAAGAGAATCAGAGGGGAGACAATCCAGGAGAAGGCGCGCACGGGCGGAGCAGTGAGGGAGGCTATGCGCTCCGGATTGCTCAAGGCAATCCTCTTGGGAACCAGTTCTCCTAAAACCAGGTTGAATAAGGTGATCAGCAATACGATGGCAACCAGGCTCAGCCCGCCGCTGTACCGGGCAAGAGCAGAGATATTGCTGAAGTATACTGCCAGCTCGTCGGCGATGGTCGCCCCGCCGAAGGCTCCGGCCAGAGTTGCAACAAAAGTCATGCCGGTCTGAACGGTTGAGAGGAGCTGGTTGGGATTATTGGCCAGTTCCAGAGCTGCTTTCGCTCCCTCGTCTCCTTCTCCCGCACGCTGCCTGAGCAGGGCTTTGCGGGATGAAACCACGGCCATCTCTGTCATGGAAAAGAGACCGTTGGCTATAATCAGCAGGAGAATGATCAGCAGCTCAGAGAGCAGGGCCGATCACCTTCCGAGACCATGATTTTTTTGCTATGTCCATGCACCTTTCCACAGACTCCTGGATCTTCAAGGATATAAGCAAGGGATATTATTAATAGGTTCGGCGAGAGAGAAAGGAGAGCATAATCTCCTCTCCGGGCAGACAAGCAACACAGCATATTTAAGCTGGGAGAGATTGAGCCGCAAGGGAATGGTATGAGACGTTTGATAACGGCCCTGGTAATTTTGCTAGCGATAGCGGTCTTGGCTCACAGCAAAACCTTTGTCCAGCTTGGTGGCAATGATGGCGCATCATTGCTCAATGATTTGACAAATAATTCCACGAATTTGAGCAACGTCAACGGCACTACGATCAGTCTCACCCACAGCGCCACGACCATGCAGCTTGGCGGCAACAACAGCACGGCATTGCTGGAGAACTTGACAAATGGCTCTTCAAGTCAGAGAGGAGCCAACAGTACAACCGATGGGCTCTCGACCTGGGGATCCAAGCCCCGCGTGCCTCCTCCACCGCCAACCTATGATTATAAGGCGGCCCAGCATTACGAGATCCTCCGGCAGAATCATCTGGGATACTGAAGCCCAGGCATCCTCTTTCCACCTTTTCGCAAGTTCTGCAATAGCGATTCACTCCGCAGCCCACGAGTGCGTTTGCAGATACCATCTTTTCTGAATTTACATCTCCGACGAAAAGTTCATTATAAACATTGATTATTACATACAAGGGATTCTCATGTCTCGTCGCCTGCACATTCCATTGGCATCCGCAGTGCTAATTCTCGCCTGCGCTCTGGCAGCGTTATTGACCGGCCAGTCCGCGCCCTCTGAGGCCGCAGCCAAAGAGGGTTTGCTGGGCAAAGAAACGACGCCGTCAATCCTTGGCGCCGACTCCAGTGGCCTGGGGCTTGAGCAGCGATTGGGCTGCTCTCAGATATCCAACATCTCAGAAGCATTGGGCGGCCTTTCTCCCAGGCTTCCCATGGCAGAGTGTCTCGCTCCGATCGAGGATGAAAACTTTGAAGAGGGCATCGTTCGCGAAGGCTGTCTATTGCCGGTCAACAGGAGGTATATCGTGAAGCAAGATGGAGAATTCAGGCTGATTCGCACCAAGGCCGAGTTTCGATCTCTCTATGCGCCGGTTCAGACCCCGCAGGAGGCCCTGAGCTTTGCCGTGGCCCTGACGGACTCATTCCCAAGATACGATACTTCTCCTCCAGAGGACTACTTCCCTGTAGTGGCATCCATAGAGCCCTCTCACGCGGAGGAGAAGGATGGTGCATTCAGCGTTCACCTGTTCAACAGACCCATCTGCGGCTGCGGCTCGCATCCCTATTATGCGGTGAATTATCTCGTCAGCAAGGAGGGAGAGGTGACGGAGCTATCGCGCCAGATGGTCTATGACAGCTCCTTTGCGATATGCTTTGATTGATCAAAGAAAACCTCATTTTTTCTCGGAGCTTTGGCCCAAACCTTGAAACTATAGCAAGAGCTCTATTACAAGGGATGCCAGGAAGAGGTGGAATGGCAGATCAGCTCCTAGATCAAGTCCTCCCCCCGGATTCAATTGGGCCCAAGGAGTACCATCAGTTTTAATAAAAGCAAGGCGAAATGCATTAGGGGACAATAAGATGAAACCTTCGTTGACCGCAATTGTCTTCGTGCTCCTGATCATGGTATGCAAGCAGGGAGCCTTGGGCTTTCAGGACGTGGGAGCGGACTTTGGGACATCATGGTTAGAGCAGCATGGTTCTCCGCCGGTTTCAACCATCGAGACCCAGAACAACCTCTGGAGCTGGGGAAGCTCTCCCAAGGGCTTTAAGGTCTATAATGGTGCGCTATACCCTCCAGGATACGAGCCCCAATGGTACTATCCCAGCTTCTGGACCAGTAGCGATCCAATCGTCATTAATAATACTAATATTATGGGGTCCAACTATATCTCGCCAAGCCTGCAGACGTCAAATTCCGAAGATCCCTGGTTGCTGGCTCAGCTTTCAGGAAGGCCGGTGGCGATGCTCAACATACCCAAGGGGCCGCTCTTCTAACTTCTTCCAAAAATTAGTTAGATACAGCCATAATCTGGAGCAATAGATGGCGGAATATGCCAGCAATGGCTTTATAAATTCAAAGGGGAAGAGAGACACAATGGAGGGCTACCTGTGAAAAGAATCAGGATACTGATGATGCTGGTGGCAGTGGCGCTCATAAACGTGAGTGAACCGATAAGGGCTAATGATTTGGGATCAGCAAGCTCATGTGTGGCGACAAATGACGCGGAGAGCTATTGCATGATGCTTGGCGGATGTCCTGTGAACGGCTACTGTCACTTTCCGGATGGCAAGAATTACGCATTATGGTACCTTTATAATGAGCAGGCAAAATGGGAGATAGAGATTTACGGCTTCCTCAACTCCGTGGATTGCTATCCATCAATTCCTCTGAATCTATCTTTCGCCAATACAGTAGCAAACCAGACTTCTATGCAGCCTTACAGCGCTGCAGGCTGTCCTCACTGCCAGGGAAAGACCTGAAGACAGTTCCATCTTACGTTAATGGAAGGCATCCTTCTTTGAGGCGTTCTGCGCCTGCGAACAGACGGGGTTTCTGTGCAAATCAAAGATGTGACGCCAAAAGTCGGTGCTCGGCGTTTCAGGGGAGCAGCTTTCCCATCGGCCCTATCTTCCCCCTCTCCGTCTGACAGATGACCGATTCAAGGCCGGAGTCTCTCAGGACATAATGAACCTGCAGCATCTCCCAGTAGCTGGGACGGACGAGGTCTTGCCTCTTGACCTCGGGCCGGTAATCCAGGGCACAGACCTGCAGCCAGGGATCTATCTCAGCGATCGATGCCATCTAAACCCTGCGATTATATTCTCAGTCGCCGTTCTTAAAGGTCTCTTGCACTACAGCCCTGGCAAAGGCAACATCGGCCTCTGCGTCTCTGCCCAGAGCCCTGAGGGCCAGACCCTTGCTGTTCCATGCTTTGGCATGCTGAGGCTCTATCTCCATGGCTCTATCAAGATTTTCTATGGCCTCGGCATACTTATCCTGGCGTCTGAGGACCTCGCCTTTATTGTACCAGGCCTCGGAATATCGTGGATTCATTTCTACAGCCTGATGGAAATACTCTGCAGCTTCATCGTATCTGTGGAGCTTGCCTAAGGCAGCTCCTTTGTTGTTCCAGGCCTCAGCGCTCTCTGGACGAAGCACAAGGGCCTTATCGAAGCAATCGATGGCCTCTTCATACCTGCCCAGATTTCCCAGAGCTGCACCCTTGTTGCTCCAGACTTTTGCCCCGTCCGGATTCAGCTCAAGAGTCTTGTCGTAATGCTCAATGGCCTCCAGGTGCTTTCCCGTCCTGTCCAAGACCACACCCTTGTTATACCAGGCTTTGGTGTATTTGGGACGTGTTTCGATAATTTTATCAAAATAAATAATGGCTTCCTCGTACTTCCCTTGCTTGTAAAGGACAACTCCTTTGTTGTTCCAGGCATCGGTATATCTCGGATCAATCTCCAGGGCCATGTCAAAGGAGGCAAGGGCTTCTTTATATCTGCCCAGGTGGCATAGAGCCAGGCCTCGGCTATTCCATAGTTTTGCATTGGAGGGGTCTGACTCAAGGCCCTTATCATAGAATCCTACAGCTTCATGGTAATTCCCCAGCTCAAATAGCGCATCGGCTTCCTTCACCCAGGCAATGGCATCCATTTGAACTCCTTCGTTTGAGCCCTTGACAGGAAAGATCTCAGGCTGACAAGGCCCGAAAAGGCCCGGCAAAGTGTCAGAACATTTCTCTGTCCATCGAGAGTAATCCTCTGCCGGTTACCTGTTTATCTATCTTTGGACCCTAGCCCCAAGATCAGGGCTCTGGGCTGGTGAGGCAGTCGGATGAGATGGAATGAATGCAATGACACCTCAGCTTAAATAGATAAGCAGGAATAGTGAAGCTCAAATAAGAATAATTCAAATAAATTGATCGAAAGAGACAAGAGGAGGTTTGGGGTTTGAGGATAAGATATTCTGGCTTGACGGGAATTGTTCTCTTGGTATTCTTGATATTACTGGCCCAGGTTGCCTCATCGGATCCAGGGAACCAGACGATGAATGCGAAGGATGATGGCGCTGGTGCAGCCAGTATGGTCAATAATACTACGGCAGCAGAGAGCATGGCTGCGACGGCCCCGCCGAGTGTGCAGGGCATCTGGAAGGTCACCATGGCGGGCGTGGAGATAATCATGGCCTTGAACCAGTCTGGGGATTCCCTCTTCGGCCTGGCCAAATCTGAGGGCGATGATCCCTGGAACGGAGCAGTGGCAGGATCTCTCTCCAACGATGAGGTTCACCTCTCCCTGGCATCCATGCCGGGCAAGAGATTGACGTCCACCTACCTGAGAGGCACAGTCAATGATGACTTGATGACGGGAAGCTATATTCGGTCTGATAGCAGCGGCAAAGCCGCTAAGGGCGAGTTCACAGCAACCATGATTCCGGATGCTTCCGGTTACACTCCGGCTGTGGTCGAGGCTGTCCAGGAGCCGGCACCATCTCAGCAGCAGAGCGGCTCGCAGAATGCCAGCACTGCAGAGAGTATTAGCCCTGAGCAACCGGCTGTTCAGGAGACGGCAAGCAAATTCAAAAGTGTCACAGAGCTGGCTAAGGGAATCAATCCCAACATATTGCCGAGTATGGCTCCCCTGTAAAGGTTCGAGCGGTTCTGGGTGCCTGGCAATTTCCGGGCACAAAGCCTCTTTTTTGCAGTAATCCTTCTGCAGATCGATCCCGTCGATGGTGATCCTGCCACCGACCGGATCGTAGAGCCGGCAGAGGAGCTTGATCAGAGTCGTCTTTCCCGAGCCGTTCTCTCCCACTAGAGCTACCACCTGGCCCGGCTTTATCTCCATGTTCACCTCCTCTAAGACGCAGGTGTTGGAGGCTGGACAGGAACAGGCTGTCCTCATACAGTCCGGTGAGGCTGGCGAAAAGCGAGCTCAGGAACATCTGGCCCTGCTGGAAGGCTCCGAAGTACATGACGAGGCTGCCTAAGGTTATCACGCCCCCCAAACTGCCTGGATGGCTATAAAGCCCAGAGAGCCGAAGACTGCGGCCACGGAGAAGACCTGCACGACCAGGTCCGACGCCGACCGTCTGGCGGTGAGGCCCAGCCGCTCCTTGCGAAGCTGCTGGCGCAGCTCGCGGTACTGCTTCATGAAGAGCGGTCCCAGGTCGAAGAGCCTGATCTCTTTGGCATGGCCGTCCCCGGTGAGAATCGAGTGAATGTACCAGGCCCGCCGCTCGCCGGAGCAGGAGGACGTTGTGCAGCTTATGCCTGATGGATCTGTCATCGGGCCGGTCCAAGGTTTTGCATGTTGATCTCATGGCATGAGGGAAACCAGATCTAAAGGGATAGGCGACAAAGGATAATATAGCTTTTCGAGGGGATCAGAGAAATTGGTGATGCAAGGGTATGGGAGGATTTTAACGATTCTTGAACACCGAGCACTAGATCAGATAGTTTGATATCCAGCTTTAACTTTAAAACCGAATATGCAAATAGAGCTTTCCTCTATCGACTGCGAGGCCGAGCTGCTTCTCATCTGTGCCAGGAATCATCCAGATGTCTCAAGAAGTCGGTTGGAGGAGCTACTACTTGACGGGCCGGACTGGCAATATCTCCTCAAGGCGGCGACCAGGCACGGACTGCTCCCCCTGCTCTACCGTACTTTGATAGAGGCGCGGCATCAGATCCTTCCCGCAGTGTTGAGTGACCTTCGGAGGAGCTACCTCTTCAACAGCCAGCGCAATCACATCCTGACCAACGAGCTGCTTCGCTTACTGGAAAGGCTTGAGGCTGAAGGGATAACGGCCATCCCCTTCAAGGGTCCGGTCCTGGCCCAGGAACTCTACGGAGATGTGGCATTCCGCATGTTCACCGATCTGGATGTTCTGGTTCGAAGAGGAGACGTCCTCCGGGCGAAGGAGATCCTAATCTCCGAGGGATACAGACTCGAGCATACCTTGACCGAGGCTCAGGAGAGGGTTTTCCTTCGGTCAGGGCACCATTACCATTTCTATAATCAGAAGAGCGTCCACCTGGAGGTTCACTGGCAGGTTTCTCCCAGCATATACTGCTTTCCCCTGACCACCAAAGATCTCTTCGCCCGGGCTACCAGGAAAGTCATCTTGGGAAAAGAGCTTCAGACCATCTCTCCTGAGGATCTCCTCCTGGTTCTCTGTGAGCACGGCGCGAGGCATTACTGGAGGAGGCTAGCCTGGATCAGCGATCTGGGCGGGCT
>JAPKYD010000002.1 GCA_026394475.1 Methanothrix sp. | reverse complement strand
AGGCTATGCGGCGTGGTGGCCGAGGCGGCGCAGGTCATTGAAGGCGGCCATCTATTCTTCTTCCTGCAAAACGGAGAAGGGCACCTGAAATGCGCCGCCTTCGAGCCCACCAAGAACTTCCGATCTGTGGTGAAGAGGCTGGCCCCTGGAGACGAGCTGGAGGTCTTTGGAGCGGTGCGAGATGGAACCCTGAACCTGGAGAAGATGAACCTCCTGCAGCTGGCTGAGCAGGAAGTGCTGGTCGCGCCCTCCTGTCCTCAGTGTGGCAAGCGCATGGAGTCCGCCGGGCGCGGCCAGGGCTACCGGTGCCGGCGCTGCGATACCAAGGCAGAAGGCCGCGAGCGCAAGCTGCTGTTGCGAGACCTGGATACAGGCTTTTACGAGGTGCCACCTTCTGCTCGCCGGCATCTCTCCAAGCCGCTGGTGCGCATGATTGGCGAAAAAGTCCATCCCAGCAGGTGAATTTCCGGGCAGATTTGCCCCCAAAAAATGGCAAAGATGGTGAAGGCGGCAGAACCCACCTTCATCCCTTCGAATGGTTACTTCTTGAAGGCGCCTTCCAGAGGCGGAATGACCTGCTTCTTACGGGATAAGACCTTCTCCTTGTAAATGGAGTTGTTGGCAAGCTTGCCGCCGAAGGCCTTCTCGAAGCCCTGGGCTGCAGCCGCATCACCCACGAAGAGGATATCGCTGGCTTCCTTCATGACGTCCGTCAGCATCAGGACAACCATGTTCAGCTTTTCGGCTGCCTGCATCTTTTTCATCTCATCCAGGAGGGCAGCCCTCTTGGGTGCAAGGTCCGCCATGTCCATGACCTCGATCTGGCCTACACCTGCCTTGGTGCCGGAGAAGTCGAACTTCTTGAAGTCGCCCGTGAGGATGTCCTTGGCAGACTTGGTGGAGATGTCGCTCTTGGCTTTCAGCAGATCCATGCCGAACTTCATGGGGTCGATGCCTGCGATCTTGGCCAGCTTCTCTACAGCGACCTTGTCGCGCGGTGTGCATGTTGGCGACTTGAAGAGCACTGTATCGCTAAGGATAGCGGCCATCATCAGGCCAGCCATCTCCTTGCTGATGGGGACTTTGCTCTGCTCGTACAGGTTCGCGATAATTCCGCCCGTCGCACCCACGGGCTCGTTGAGGAAGAATATGGGCTTGCCTGTGGCGAGGCCGCCGATCTTATGATGGTCTACGACCTCAACTATGTTCTCCATCTTGAGCTTGTCCACGGCCTGGGCCATCTCGTTGTGGTCCACGAGGATGAGCATCTTGTCCGTCGCGTCCGTCAGCTTCTCTGGATAGGGAACTTTGAAGTAATCCAGCAGGAACTTGGTCTCGTTGTTGAGATCTCCTGCCGCTGCGGGGACGACCTCTTTCATTCCCAGGGCGTTCTTCAGGTTCGCGTAGGTTATGGCAGAGGTTACAGAATCGGTATCCGGACTCTTGTGCCCAACTACATAGATCTTGTCGGTCAAATGAAGCACCTCAGCATTGTTAATGTAGAACTTCAACTTAAAGCTTACTAGGCGATGCACGGAAACTTTATTAATCATCAATGCGTACTGGTTATGTCCCTTTAGAGGGCTGGCACGAGCCTAGAAGTTGTTTTGCTGTGAGTGCTGGTGCAAGAAAGGGACTACAGGCCGCGTTGATAGGTCCTTATGGTAGGATATTGACTGTTCGTCTGCCAATGACCATGAGACAACCCAAATGCGGTACAGACGCCCGCTGCGAGGGTTACTGGACTGACTGCGGATGATCCTTGGGATGAAGTGCCAGAGTTAGTATCGGGCGACAGCCATTATCTCATTTTTGGTCCCGACAGCTTAATCTTCTTTTCAAGCCGAAGTCCCTAGCGTGAAAGGCCTTCTCATCACCCTGGAGGGCATCGACGGCTCAGGAAAGAGCACCGCCGCGAGGCATATTGCTTCAAGGTTATATGATCTCATGCCAGAGCAGAGATTAGTCTTTACAGCAGAGCCGACGAATAGCGAAGCGGGAAAGATCTTGAGAGCGCAGCTCTCCCAGCCGACAGAGGACAGCAAAGTTTTCTCCTCCGCCATGGTTATGGAAGAGCTCTTTCTTTTCATGGCGGATCATGCCGATCATCTGGCGAGATTGGTCGATCCTTCCCTGAAAGAAGGGGCGATAGTCATATCCGACAGATACGCCGACTCCACCGCCGCCTATCAGGGAGTGACGTTGCGGGGCATAGTCCCCGATCCTGTGCAGTGGATCAGAAGCATCTACAGCCCATGGAATTTGCCGCCGGATAGGACCTTGCTCTTTGCCCTGGACCCGTCGCTAGCTTTGCAAAGGTTGCGGTCGCGCAAGGAGCAGGAGAAGTTCGAGCGGCCCGGGTTCTTGCGGGAAGTGGACAGCAACTTCCAAAGACTGGCTAGGCAAGAGCCGGAGCGTTTTGTGTTGATCGATGCCAGTGTGGACGCTGAATTGGCAGCCACGCAGGCTTTGCAGGCGATCCTCGATCTTATATCCAAGAGATGCTAGGTTGATTTATGGATTTATCGCCCAGGGCCAGGTCGATCAGCCTTCTGGCCCAGGCCAGCTTTTTTCTTTTTCGCAAAGTGACGCTCTCGTCCTCAAAGTCAAAGCCCGCAAGCGCTATGGAGGCCGCACCCAATTCCATGGCCAGGAAGACAGAGCGATCTCCGTCCGTGAATCCTCCGAAATTATAAAGGCCCTCAGGCGGCCGGCATTGGGCTGTGCCTATGACGCGCTTTAACTGCGGCACACATCTTTGCAGGGCGTCCAGGTTGTCTGCGTGAGCGTGCACTATCACGATGCTCCCTCCCTGATTGGCCTTCAAGATGGCGTCAAAGGGGCCGTCCAGATCGGTGACAATGATCTCGGGAACGATGCCCTTTCTCAAGAGAACGCTTGTGGCCCCGTCCGCAGCCATGAAGGCGGC
>JAPKYD010000023.1 GCA_026394475.1 Methanothrix sp. | reverse complement strand
GCTATCGCCTTGATGACATCGGCGCTGCAGCGAATCCCGCCCGCGGCGATGATGGAGGCCCTGTTCCTTATGCCCTCGTTTCTCAGGCGTCGGTCCAGGGATGATATGGCCAGCTCGATGGGTATGCCCACATTGTCCCTGATCACCTTTGGCGCGGCCCCCGTTCCGCCCCGCAGGCCGTCGATGGCTATGATATCCGCGCCGGCGCGCACTATCCCCGAGCCTATGGCTGCGAAGTTATGCACGGCTGCTATTTTGACGGAGACGGGCTTCTCGTAGTTGGTGGCCTCCTTCAGCGCATAGATGAGCATGGACAGGTCCTCAATTGAGTAGATATCGTGATGCGGCGCTGGAGAGATGGCGTCCGTTCCCATGGGAATCATCCTTGTCGCTGCCACGGCTGCCGATACCTTCTCTCCGGGCAGATGGCCTCCGATTCCGGGCTTTGCTCCCTGGCCGACCTTGATCTCCACGGCAGCGGCGCAGTTCAGGTACTCGGCGTCTATGCCGAAGCGACCGGAGGCGACCTGAACGATGGCACACTTTCCAAACTCGCCCCTCATCTCCTTGGGCATGCCACCCTCGCCGGTATTGAAGAAGGTTTTGGATTTGCAGGCTGCGGTAGCCAGAGAGCGGAAGGCATTGTAGCTTATGGCTCCATAGGACATGGCCGAGAAGAGAATGGGCGTTTCCACCATTAGGTTCGGCCCAAGCTTGGTCTCGATCTCTACCTCGCCGTTATCCGTCTTCACATCCATGAAGTCGGGCTTGGCCCCCAGGAAGGTTCGAAGCTCCATCGGCTCGCGCAGCGGATCGATGGATGGGTTGGTAACCTGCGAGGCGTTGAGCACCATGTGATCCCAGTAGATGCGAAAAGGCTTGTCATTGCCGCATCCGGTGAGGATCACGCCTCCCGTCTCCGCCTGCTTCTTCAGGTCCTCCAGCTTCTCGCGGGACCAGGAGGCATTCGGCCGGTAAGGTGATGGCACTGGCCGGACCTCTATGGCGTCCTTGGGGCAGAAGATGACGCATCTCTGGCATCCGGCGCATTTGTAGTCGTCGGATATCAACCGATCTATAACCGGATCGTAAGTGTGAGTGCCGAAGGCACACTGCCGCTCGCAGCCCCTACATTGGCCGCATTTTTCTTTGTCCCTAATGATCTTGAACTCAGGAAAGACGAACGATTTCATCCTCAACCATCCTCATGTTTCTTAGTTCGCCGACGACCGGTTCTCCTCCGTTTGGTGTCCAGACGGAATCGAGCTTTGGCGATATGAGCCTTATTGACGCTTCCTCCGAGGAGAGAAAGAACATTGCCCCTCTGTTGGCCGCTGTGAGGGGGCGAAGCCTGATTCTGTCCGTCAGACCGATCATCTTTCCCGTCCGGCCGATGATGATGGAGAAGGGCCCGTTCATGAGCAGAGGCCCGTAGACCATTCTCAGGGCTGTGAGCAGCTTCTTCTCCTTCTCATTCATTCTGTCAATGGAGTTCCAGATGGGCGGAGCAAGAATCTTCGCCACGATCTCTATGGGAAGGTTCTGTCTGCGCATGAGAAGATCAGCTGCGTAGGCTATCACCTCAGTATCCGTCTGCAGGGTGCAGGCGTAGCCGTACATCTCCAGGTACCAGCGGTTGGTGCCGTAAGAGGAGATCTCGCCGTTATGGACTACGGTCGTATCCAGAAGGCTAAAAGGGTGGGCTCCACCCCACCAGGCCTGAGTGTTGGTAGGAAAGCGGCCGTGGACCGTCCAGGTGTAGGCTCTGTAGAGCCGATCCAGCATGAAGTACTCTCCTATCTCCTCCGGATAACCCACACCCTTGAAGCAGCCCATATTCTTACCTGAAGAGAATACGTAGGCGTTCTCTATCTTGGTGTTCACCCACATAATCTTCTTGACCACATAATCCTCATCCGAGAGCAATGCTTCCTCGCCCTGCTGGTGGCAAGAGACGAAATAGCGCCAGATCAAAGGAGGGTCGGTCACCGTGGTCTCGTCGCCGTGAGGAATCTCCTCGTCATAGATCACATCGAAGTTCTCGCAGAGGAACGCATAGAAATCCTGCTGGGCAGATATCCTAGCCTCATGGCTATTACCAGTGAACATGAGATGAAAGGCATAGTAATCCTTGTATTCAGGATAAATGCCGTAGGCTGCAAAGCCTCCACCCAGGCCGTTGCCGCGGACATGCATGTTGGCAATGGCCTTCATGACGCCAGCGCCTGAAAATCGCTCCCCATTCAGGTTCATCGCCCCGAAGATGGAGCAGGCACAGATATCCTTATTGTATAGCTCCCGTCTTTTCCTCGGCATAATAATCTTGAACTCCAGTCTTGATCTCCATGGCCCTAGCAGCTACATAAATCCTGCTCACTGGGCGCTGCCCATCCTTAAATCGATATAGTGTAGGCGAGAGAAGGTCATGACAAACGTTTTATAGCTATTTAAGAAATGTTCATAACACTTATGAACCTGGCCGGTCGATGCAGATGTTTTTTTTGTCATGATAAATAAAAAGATGAGCCCGAATAAAGGGCTCTAGAGCAGAGGCAAGTACCTCTCCAGCTCCCATTGGGTCACGTTTGTGCGGTAGGCATCCCACTCCGCTTTCTTGTTGGTGATGAAGGCTCTAAAGACGTGCTCACCCAATGCCTCGCGAATGAGCTTGCTTCCCTCTGTGAGTTGTATGGCATCGTTCAGGCTTCCCGGCAGAGAGGCGATTCCGGCTTTCTTTCTCTCCTCATCGCTCATGTGGTAGATATCCTGCTCCTGGGGAGCGGGCAGATCGTACTTGTTGGCGATTCCGGCCAGGCCC
>JAPKYD010000102.1 GCA_026394475.1 Methanothrix sp. | reverse complement strand
CGATATCCATGGGGCGGAAATGCCCCGCCTTTCGGGAGTAATAGTCCTCGATCTTCAATGCATAATCCGCCAGCTTCAGCACGTCATCGTCGGAGATACAGAATTTCTTCCGATCTGCTCTTGGAACTTCCACGTTCCTGGTCAGGGTCTTCTCCTCGCCGGTGCCGTACACCATCTTGACCTCCTTGCTTCCCAGGGTCTTCTTGATGATGGGCCTGAAACCCTTTCTGAAGGTCGGCTTGAACACGTAGAACTCGTCCGGGTTTACAGCCCCCTGAACAATGTTCTCTCCCAGGCCGTAGGAGCCGGTGATGAATACAGCATCCTTGAAGCCTGTCTCGGTATCTATGGTGAAGATCACGCCACTGGAGGCCAGATCCGATCTGACCATCTTCATGATTCCTATGGATAGCGCTACCTTGAAGTGGTCGAAGCCGTTATCGATCCTGTAAGATATGGCCCGGTCGGTGAAGAGAGAGGCATAGCATTTGATGCAGGCATCTTTCAGCTCCTCATAGCCGCGGACATTAAGAAAGGTCTCCTGCTGGCCTGCGAAGGAGGCGGTGGGCAGATCCTCGGCACTGGCTGAGCTTCGCACGGCAACATCAGGAAAGGATCCGTACTGCTCACCCAGCCTGCCGTAGGCTGCCTTGATCTCGGACCAGAGATTCTCCGGGATCTCCGCCCCCAGAATGAGGCTCCTGGCTCGCTTTCCTCTTTCCGCCAGATCTGAGACATCGCTCTTGTCCAGGCCGGCCAAGGCCTCTTTGAGCTTCTCTAGGAGACCTGCTGATTCTAAAAGGTGCCAATAGGCTTCTGTTGTGGTGGCAAATCCATTGGGGATCTTCACGCCCTGCGAGGTAAGTTCCCGGTACATCTCCCCCAAAGAGGCGTTCTTGCCTCCCACCAGAGGTATATCTTCTATGGCTATCTCCTCAAACCATCGAATGTATTGGCTCTTTTCCACAATAAACGTCCCCTGAGTCTTGCTGATATAGCTTGATATTATATCCGAAACTATAACAATCTATTTACAGATTGATATACAGGTCAAAAGAATCAGGAAAAAGTTTTCGGCAATAGTTCGAGAGCCAAGCTCTGCTGCGCACCTACGCGGCGAGCGTGATCGTTTGAATAAATGCCCTGCAGCTTGATGCAAAGTGGGCCTCTGCCATTTGGCAAGTACGGAGGCATCGGCCCGTCCATAAACAAGAAGCTTGTAGAGCTTATGAACGGCAGGATCTGGGCCCGAGTTCGAGCCAGGAAAAACCATATTCACCGATCGATTGGATGCTCAATCGGTCATATCGGGCTCCTCTGTGATGGCCACTGCAGGCAGCGACATGTCCTCACCTGCATGATAACCATACAGCTCTTCAAGGTCGGCTTCCATCGCATGCATGAACAGGGCATTGGGAATATCCATGGGACAGAGATCCTCACACTGGCCGCAGTCTATGCATGAATCAGCGACATGGGAGTAGCGCAGCAGATGGAATCCCAACTCCGGCGGAACCTTGCCAGGGAATGCGGTGATATAGGGCTTGATGGTGTTGAACAGGGCAGGACATACCTCTACACAGGTGTAGCACTTTATGCACCTGGAGGTCTCCTCGATTATCATTCTTAGGCGCTCCTTGCTGCTGCTCAAGGGTTCAAAATCCCTCTTGCGCCATTTATCGGCCAGGTCCAATATCGCTTCCTCCCTTCTCTTGCGGGCCTTGATGCACGAAGCGTCAGGGACCTTTATGCCTACAGCCCCGGCTTCCAGAGCCCTGTCGATCAACTCTGCACCACGCTGGCTGCACACTTCGACAAAGGTGGCCTTTCCCACCATCTCCTCTTTAACACCCCATTGCCCGCATGCGAGATCTGCCTGTCTTGGGATCTTCATCCTACAGCGTCTGCAGTTGCTTCTTCGGCCATAGCCAGCTTCTTCGAGTTTGGGAATTGAGATGTCTTTCTGCTGACCATCGTAGATGATATGTAAATGTCCCTTATACATTGTCTCTTTTCTTACCGAGTCTGGATCCACCTCAAAGACCTCGGACATGATGCGCTTCATCATGGCAGGAGTCGTGGCTCCTCCGCAGTTGAGGCCGATCATTAACACGTTATCCAGATTTACCTGCCTTCTCTTTGCCTGCTCATAGACTCCCATCACATCGCAGCCTTTAAGAGCTGCTGCTATTTTCAAATCCTTCGCGCCGTCCAGATATTTCCCAAAAAGCTTGGAGAGCAGAAGCGTGCCCCCGAGGATGGTTCCAGCGGTTTCTATAACCTCGTCAGGGTCCGTGATAAGGACTGGTCTCGCATCGTATATGTCTGCACCTTTCTTGACCCCGAGCACTGCATCCACCATCTTCTCATCGAGGGCAAACTTCAACAGAGCAGTGACCGCACCTCCTGATTCGCCTTTTTCTCTGATCAGAGCATTGGTGGCCCAGGCATACACCAGATCTCCCTTGGCACTCATCCTATCACCTTTTTATCTTCTCTACCTTTGATGCACACGCTTTATATTCTGGGATCTTGGCGATGCTGTCCAAAGCATTGTTGGTCAAGATGTTGGCTGGACATTCCTTGAAATGGAATGGTATGAAAACCTCTCCCTCCTTGATGTCTTTCGTCACCTTTGCCTGAATTTCGATATTGCCCCTGCGTGATGAAACTCGAACCATTTCGCCATCATCAATCCCAAGTTTCTCTGCATCTTTGGCATGAATCTCCACCCAGCCAGTCTTGACTTCGGCGTCAAGGGTCTTCGAACGGCGGGTCATGGTCCCGGTATGCCAGTGCCAGATGCTCCTGCCGGTGGTCAATATCAGCGGATATTCGGAATCTGTGACCTCCGCGGGTGGCTGCCACTCCACTGCGGTGAAAAGGCCAAGGCCGTCTTTTGTGGCGAATTTCTCAGTATGGAGTATCTGGGTTCCGGGATGGCTGATGTCGGGGCACGGCCACTGAAGGGCATAGGGATGCTCTAGACGTTCATAATTCATGCCTGCATAGGAGGGCGTTACCTCAGTGATTTCGTCAAATATCTCGCTTTCTTTCTTGTAGGAGAACTGTTTGTCGTATCCCATGAGCCCGGCTATCTCACTGATGATGAGCCAGTCCGGCTTTGCTTCCCCTGGCGGATCGATGGCCTTCCTCCATCTTTGCACGCGCCGCTCAGTATTGGTATGGGTTCCGTTCTTTTCAGCATAGCAAGCGGCAGGAAGGATCACATCTGCAAACTCTGCGGTCTCACTCAGAAAGATATCCTGAGATACCATGAATTCTACACTCTCCAGTGCTGCTCTCACATGATCGAGGTCAGGGTCTGAGAGCATGGGATTCTCACCCATCAGGTACAGACACTTTATTTTGCCGGGCTCATCCACAAGAAGGTTCATCGTTTCGGTAACAGTATAGCCCGCACTACTGTTGGCGATCTCATCCACCCCCCATATCCTCATCATCTTGCTGCGGGATTCCTGGTCCGTGACCTTCTGATATCCGCTGTACACATCCGGCAAACAGCCCATATCACAGGCACCCTGAACATTGTTCTGCCCCCGCAGGGGATTGACCCCGCTGCCCGGTTTTCCGATATTGCCGGTCAGCATCATCAGATTGGCAACGGATTTCACATTATCCACCCCTACGGTGTGCTGGGTGATCCCCATGGAGTAGATCAGGGCGGAGGGTTTGGATTTCGCGATCCATTCTGCAGCTGTAGCCAGGTCGGATTCTGGAATGCCGACAAGCTTTGAAACGTGCTTAAGATCGTAGCTCTCCTTCATCACCGTATTTTTCATGGCTGCGAAGCCTTTTGTTCTGCTGCCGATGAATCCCCTATCCTCCCAGCCGTTCTCCAGGATATGGTGCATGAGTCCGTTGAGCAGTGCCACATCAGTGCCCGAATACATGGAAAGGTAGAGGTCTGCCTGTTTTGCCGTTGGAGTGTATCTTGGATCTGCACAGATGATCTTTGCTCCCCTCTTCTTTGCCAGGATAAGCCTTCTGCCTATGAGCGGGTGCTGTTCAAAGGTATTGCTCCCTATGACGAATATGCACTTTGATTCCTGCAGGTCCAAAATAGAATTGGTCATAGCTCCCGAACCGAATACTTCAGATAGCGCAGAAACTGTAGGAGAGTGGCACAATCTTGCACAATGGTCTATGTTGTTGGTCTTCAGCACGGTGCGGGCAAATTTCTGCATAAGGTAATTCTCTTCATTCGAAGCCTTTGCTGAGGCGAGGCAGGCAAGTTCCTCTGGCCTGTAGGATTTGAATTTTTTCACTATCAATCGATAAGCCTCATCCCAGGTGGATTTTACAAAAACCCCGTTCTCCTTTATCAGTGGCTTTGTGAGGCGATCCTTGCTGTGGATGAACTCATGGGCATACCTTCCCTTCTGACACAGTTTGCCCTCGTTTATAGGAGGGGTGTGCCACGGCTCTATCCCCAGTACCCTGTTGTCCCTGACCACCAGATAAAAACTGCATCCTGTGCCGCAGTAGGGACAGGTGGTGGGAACAAACTCCATTCCCGCTACCAACATCGACACCCTACTGATTTCTCCTGCTCTTAGTATATAAAACTTCGAATAGCTTTGTATTGTTGGGACTGTGATATCTTACACTAGTTCCGATTCTGATAATAGATATGCTTGCCCTTCCGGGGATGAACTGCGTGAGCTGCCATCATATTCGCCGGAAAGGCAATTGGTGCCCGACCTGCAAAGGAAAGATGGCTGCTTTGAAGCTGGAAGATCTCTATGAGGGCTGACGCTGGCCCTGTGTCTGTAATTTCTAGCGCCTAGAACGCGAAGATCTATAAACTATAATCAAAATTTGTTTACAAAGGAGGGCGAATTTTGGCTCTAAAATGCTCACAATAGGAAGTTGCTGGCCGCAGCTTTGACCTTGGCGATGATTATGGTTGTAGCGCAGGCCTCGGACCAGCAGAGCCCTCTGACCGATAAGGAGAGGCAGCTCGCCGATCAGATCAACCAGTATCGGCAGGAAAATGGTCTTTCGGCTCTACCGATCACTAACTCGCTGACCAAAGTCGCACGTGCTCACATCGGGGATCTCAATTTATACCATCCTGACACAGAGACTTACGGGACCGGTAGTTGCAACCGCCACAGCTGGTCGAGCCACGGCGCCTGGACAGCCGTATGCTATACGGGCAGTGCCCAGTCCAGTCAGATGTGGAACAAGCCGCGTGAGATCACAGAGAGCTATGATGGTAACGGCTACGAGATCGCATCCTGGAACAGCCGAGAGATAACGCCTTCGGCTGCCATGGACGAGTGGAAGGGTAGCAGTGACCACAGTGATACCATACTCCAGAAGGGCATCTTCACTGGTACGATCTGGCAGGCAATGGGCGTGGGCATCGATGGCAACTATGCAGTCGTCTGGTTTGGTGAGGATGCGGACCCTGCCGGTCTGGTGCCCACACAGCGAGCCACTGACTACCCTGATGTGAAATGCGCCTTCGCCTGCTTGACGCTGTCGCCTAAAAAACCAGAATACGCTCAGGGCGAGACGGTTCAATTCGTCTTGAAGAAAGTAGCCCCCGGCAGTGCAAACCTCGAAGGAGCATATTATGAGATAGAGAAGAAGAACAATGGCGAATGGAGTCTTTACAACAGTGTGGATCCAGAGCACTGGCATTTCAATACGCCCGTAATCGAGTACGGCAGCGGGACAAAAATAATCAATTGGGACCAGAGCCATGCAGGCGATCCGTATAATCGTGCCCCGATAGGCTCATATCGCATGAAATTCTATGCGCCGAACGCCTTTGAAGGCTTCATCGCAGCGGAGTTCACGATAGCATAAAGGTCTCTACGGACGATAATCTTGCGCTTCCTGTGGGGTCTAATGCCCTCACAGGGTAGCCCTTAAGAGATATCGCCGAGGGCTAATTGCCAAATATGGCCTAGGCCTAGAAAAAAGGGTTTAGGGAACGTAATGGTAAAGCATCCGAGTATGGGGGCTAACGATATACAAATCTTTACCGGCTGCGTAGATCTCTTCTGCCGGAGGATGATCCACCAAATCTCTTGCAGCCTATTCTTAGCCTAATCCCCAGTGATTTGTCGGCCTCCCATTAATTTTTATCTTCTACGCGGGCAAATTATGCATGATATCATTGCCCCTTTCCCAACCTTTTTATACCAACTTCGCCTCCTAGGCCCTGTTCACAATCGTGAATCACGCCGAAGCATCGGGCATAGAGGCTTTTTGGCTTCTCTGCCTTTTCAGTTTTGAGGCAATATGAGAATGAACGCCGAAATAAAAGCTCAGCTCTTGAGCGTGGGCAGTGCAGACATCGACGAAGCCTTGCTTCGTGGGACCACCAGGACCACCGTGCCCAGCTCCGGGCCTGGGGCGGGGCTGGAGTCCTTCTTCTTGAAGTCCGGCGGCCACAGAGTGCGGCTGTCCATCAATTCCCATTCGCCTCTCAAAATCGCCGGGGACAGTCAAGAGGTAGCGGTAATCAGAGACGGTGTCGAGCTGGTGCAAGCCGAGCTTGAGCCTGCGCTCTGCCACTGCCCGGAGCAGGCCTACCTGACCATCAGCGGCCGCTGCATCTACGACTGCAAGTTCTGCCCTGTGCCCAGGCTGCGGGGTGAGGTCAAGAGCCAGGAAAGGATCCTGCAGCTGGTGGAGGAAGCGGAGCGAACGGGGCGGCTCCGGGCCATCGCTCTCACCAGTGGCGTGGAAAGATCTCCGGAGGACGAGGCTAGAGTGGCAGTGCAGGAGGTGAAGGCCCTGCGGGAAAGATACGATCTGCCCATTGGCGTCTCCGTCTACCCTTCAAAGACCTCTTCCGAGGATCTCTACGCGGCGGGAGCGACTGAGGTCAAGTATAATGTCGAGACTCTCAGCTCCCCGCTCTTCAAAAAGTGCTGTCCAGATCTTTCTCTCCCCTTGATTCTCAGGTCCCTGGAGAAGGCTGTGGACATCTTCGGCCGCAATAAAGTCACCACGAACTTTATCATCGGCCTGGGAGAGAGTGATGAGTGTGTGAGGTTTGGGGCATCGAGGCTGGCCGACATGGGAGTCATACCCATACTGAGGCCGATATCGCCGCATCCCCTGAGGACAGGAGAGATACAAGTGCAAAGGCCCTCGACGGACAGGCTGCTGAAGCTGGGCCGAATGCTGAGGAGGGTGCTGGACGAGCGCGGCCTATGCGCCGATAGGGCAAAGAGCATGTGTCTTGCCTGCACAGGATGCGACTTAACCGCGCATCGGGATATCTGAGGTTTGAGTGAGATGATAATAGCCTTGCCGGATGGCAGCAGAAAAGAGATGGCAGTGGAGAACGCCCGCATCCAGGACCTCCTCCGGGATCTGGGGATCAATCCCGTCGAGGTGATCGTGGCCAAGAACGGCCGGATAGTCCCGGAGGAGGAGATGGCAGGCTGCGGGGACGAGATCAAGGTCGTGCGGATCGTGCACGGAGGATGAGAACAGATCTAGATGCTCACAGATGCTGAAAAATCAAGATACTCCCGCCAGATCCGTCTCTTCGGCGAGGAGGGCCAGGAGAAGCTGAAAGAGACTGCCGTCTTCATAGCCGGAGCCGGGGGCCTGGGCTCAATCGTGTCCATCTACATGGCGGCAGCCGGCTTTGGCCGGATACGCATCGTGGACTGCGACAGAGTCGAGCTGAGCAATCTGAATCGGCAGGTGCTGCACTGGAGCGATGATGTGGGACGGAACAAGGTGGAGTCGGCCCTGGAAACTTTGCGCGGCATTAACCCGGAGATCGAGGTTGAGGCGCTGGTGGAGACCATTGCAAAAGACAGCATCGATCGCCTCCTAGAGGGCTCTGATCTGATCATGGACGCCATGGACAACTTCCCGACCAGATACCTCCTGAATCAAGCCGCCCTGCGCCGAGGACTTCCGCTCTTTCACGGCGCCATCAGCGGCCTGCAGGGCCAGGCTGCAACCATAGTTCCAGGCAGATCGGCCTGCCTGAAGTGCATCTTTCCCCGCGCGCCTCCGGCCACGACCTTTCCCGCCTTCGGAGCCACCTGCGGCGTGATCGGCTCCATCCAGGTCACCGAGGCGATGAAGTATGTGCTAGGGCGGGGCCAGCTTCTGCAAAACAGGCTCCTGCTCTGGGACGGCCTGTCCGCCAGCATGGACGAGGTGGTATGCGAGCGCAATCCAGGCTGCGAGGCTTGTCATGAATATTAATAGCCAGTCCTAATATTATCCATAGACACTAAGCAAGAGATGAGCGAATGACCGAAGGCAAGAAGGCGCTGCTGGTGATGGGCTGCCCGGAGGTGCCGGTGCAGATGAGCATAGTCCTCTATCTCTCCCACAAGCTCTGCAAGGCTGGCTATGACGTGACCGTGGCTGGCACAGACGCTGCCGTCAAGCTTCTCAAGGTCTCCGATCCGGAGAGCTACTACGTGCAGAAGACGGTCGACTTAGACCAGCTAATAGCCGATATCGTGGAGAAGAAGACCGACTTCGACCTCTGCTTCACCTTCATGCACAGCGATGCCGGCATGACCTATGGAGCCACGTTTAGCGCCATTTCCAGGGCCAGGCTCTACGCCGTGGTCTTCGGCAAGAATGCCGAGGAGCTTGCAAAAACCATTGACTACCCCGCGGAGAAGATCGTGGCCAAGGCAACCCATAATCCCAACCCGCTGAAGAACAAGATCTACAAGGTGGTCCTGTGAGTTGCATCGAGCAGATGAAGTACAAGCTCTATCTGGAGCGAACTTCCTTCAAGGATGCCCGTGAGTATATTGAAAAAAACTCGGAAGAGGTCTACTACGTCGATCCGGGCTACAAGATCTTCAAGGATTACTACATCATCGGCGTGCCGCCGGTGGCCATGGGCGTTCGGGGAAAGGAGATGCTCTTCACCTACGTCAAGCCCTGCCACGGCACCTTCGTCATGGGCATCGACTCTGAGGAGGAGATCGCGCGGCTACGGCAAAGAGAAGAGGAAAAGATCAAAGCATCTCTGAAGAAGGGCGGCCCGAAAGCCAAAGCGGAACCTGCACCATCCAGCTTCAGCGATATTTGGAAAAAATAAAAATCCCAATGCAGACGGCAAGGCCATGAAGGTGAAAGTCAGAGCATTTGCCAGCTTCCGGGAGATTTTGGGCAGAGAGCGGGAGATGGAGATGAAAGAGGGCTCGACGGTAGCGGATCTGCTGGGCGACCTGGCTTTGGCCAGCCCAAGATTCAGAGAGGCTGCCTTCGATGACTCCGGCCAGCTCAAGGATTATGTCCTGCTCATGAAGAACAGGAAAAGGATTGATTCCCTGCAGGATCTGAAATCTGAACTATGCGAGGGAGACGAGGTGGCGGTATTTCCTCCCGTCGCCGGAGGCTAAAGGCATGATAGCGATCGCCGAAGACGACTTCTCCCTTGACGAGCTGGTCAGAAAGGCCAAACGGGATGATGCAGGCGCTATGGTGATCTTCCTTGGCATGGTCAGGGACGACGGCATCGAGAAGATGGAGCTGGAAGCCTTTCAGGAGGCGGCGC
Organism: Methanothrix sp.; assembly: GCA_026394475.1. GTDB lineage: Archaea > Halobacteriota > Methanosarcinia > Methanotrichales > Methanotrichaceae > Methanothrix. The sequence continues at coordinate 20,016 of JAPKYD010000102.1, read as the reverse complement.
TGGCAGAGCTGGAGCGCATCGCTGATGAGGCGGCAGGCCGCTTCCACCTCACGTCCCTGGACATCGTCCACCGCGTGGGATCGCTCTCTGTGGGAGACAACATCGTGGCCATCGTCTGCTCGGCAGCGCACCGGGATGAGGCCTTCCGGGGGTGCAGGTACGTCATCGAGGAGCTGAAGTCCAGAACGCCCATCTGGAAGAAGGAGATTGGAGAAAGGGGCGAGCGGTGGGCTGGAAATGAGTGAATTTGTAGTCGTGTTATGCACAGCGCCCGTGGGTGGATCGGATAAGGTGGCCAGGGTGCTGGTGGAAGAGCGGCTGGCAGCCTGCGTTAACGTGAGCCAGGCGAGATCTTACTTTGTTTGGGAAGGCCGACTCTCTGTCGATCCTGAAGAGCTGATGATAATAAAAACAGAACAGCGGATGGTGGAAGCTCTGAAGAAGCGGATCCTGGATCTTCACAGCTACCAGGTCCCGGAGATCATCGTTATTCCCATCAAGGAAGGCTACGAGCCTTATCTCAACTGGATAGCCCAGTCCGTTGATTAAGGCTTTATCTTCAGGGAGCCTTCAATTCATCATCGCCAGCAATCGCACCCGCGAAAAGGCGGAGCACCTGGCCAAAGACTTGGGCATTCGTGTCGGGAACAATCGGAAGGTGGCCGGGCAGTCGGAGGTGATATTTCTCTGCGTGCGACCCCTGGAGATCAAGGCGGTCTTGAAAGAGCTCTCTGATCTGCTCAAGCCGGAGAAGCTGCTCGTCTCGGCGGCCGTGGACTTCTCTTTGAAAGACCTGGAAGCATGCCATCGGCAAGCCCTTCGAGGTCGAAGAAGCGCATTTTGAGGTGATGGCCGATCTTACCTGGCTACATCTCTGCCCTCATGCGGGAGTTTGCCCTGGCTGCATCGTGGAAGGGCGTGCCGAAGGACTTGGCGGAGGAGCTGGTAAAGAAGACCCTGACAGGAACTGCTCGCTTCCTGGAGGAAGAGAGCTTCGAGGGTCTGATATCCTGTGTGGCGACCAAAGGCGGGATAACCGAGGAGGGGGTGAAGATCATCCAGGAAGAGGCTCCAGGGATGTTTTGCCGACTCTTCCAGGCCACCAGGGCCAAGCACGAAGCGGTTAAGAGGCTGATCGAAGAGAAGTATTAGTGAATTTCGGGCTCTGCTCTAAGAAGCCGGAAGATTTAAATAGCCCGATGTTCACTAACCAAAGGTTAGTATTATCAAGTAGTGGCTTGGTTGAAAGATAAAACCAGAGATGTTCTGGTCGGTATCAAGATTCGGTTTGAACAACATTACTTAAGCTTGCGATGAATAAATATATTGGAGGTTTTTGATGGCAGGAGAGATAACACTCAAGGTCATTGAAGCGCGTCCTTTAGACGTGGGAAGGGGGATCGCCAGGGTAGATCCGGCCATATTCCGCGAGAAGGGCTGGCAGGCAGGCGACGTCTTGAGCATTCAGGGAAAGAAGAAGACAGCTGCTCTGCTCTGGCCCGGCTATCCGGACGACACAGGCACGGGAGTCATCCGCCTGGATGGAAACACTCGCAGGAACGCTAGTGTGGGCATAGACGACAAAGTGCCTGTGAAGATCGTGCAGTCTGCTCTTGCCGAAGCTGTGGTCTTCGCCCCCACGGTTCCGCTGCGCATCACCGGCGGCGAGGAGTATCTGAAAAGGTACATGGAAGGCCGCGTCATCACCAAGGGCGACATCATTGAGATCTCAGTCATGGGCCGCAAGATCGAGCTCATGGCTACCCGCGTCGCTCCCACCAAGGACGCGGCGGTCATAGGCGATCGGACCCGAATCGAGATCTCCGAGAAGCCGGCCAAGGAAGAGAAGGTCGGCCCCAGGGTCACTTACGAGGACATCGGAGGCCTCTCTGCAGAGATCAAGAAGGTCCGCGAGATGATCGAGCTGCCCATGAAGCACCCCGAGCTCTTCGAGCGCCTGGGCGTCGAGGCGCCCAAAGGCGTTCTCCTCTATGGTCCCCCGGGCACGGGCAAGACCCTGCTGGCCAAAGCCCTGGCATCGGAGACCAACGCCCACTTCGAGACCCTGAGCGGCCCGGAGATCATGTCCAAGTACTACGGCGAGTCCGAGGAGAAGCTGCGGCAGCTCTTCAAGACCGCCGAGGAGCAGGCACCGTCAATAGTGCTCATCGACGAGATCGACTCCATTGCCCCCAAGAGAGAAGAGGTAACGGGCGAGGTGGAGCGGCGCGTAGTGGCTCAGCTCCTGGCGCTCATGGACGGCATGGAGACCCGCGGGAAAGTGGTGGTCATCGGCGCAACCAACAGGCCCGACTCCCTTGATCCCGCCCTGCGGCGTCCGGGCCGCTTCGACCGCGAGATCGAGATCGGCGTTCCGAACAGGCAATCCCGGCTGGAGGTCCTGCAAATTCACACCCGCGGCATGCCCCTCTCCAAGGATGTGAACCAGGAGAAGCTGGCCGATGTGACGCACGGCTTCGTGGGAGCGGACCTGGCGGCGCTGGCGCGTGAAGCGGGCATGCGGGCGCTGCGGCGCGTGCTGCCCGAGCTGGACCTGGAGGTGGAAGCCATCCCCGCTGAGCTCCTCAACAAGATCGAGGTGAACAACGACGACTTCCTGGATGCGCTGCGGGAGATGGAGCCCTCAGCCATGCGTGAGGTCATGGTGGAATCGCCCAATGTGAAGTGGGACGACATCGGCGGCCTTGCCGAGGTTAAGCAGCAGCTTGTGGAGTCGGTGGAATGGCCCCTGATCTATGCCAAGCTATTCTCGCACATGGACGCCAAGGCTCCCAAGGGCATCTTGCTCTTTGGCCCGCCGGGCACAGGCAAGACCCTGCTGGCCAAGGCGGTGGCGACGGAGAGCCAGGCCAACTTCATCAGCATCAAGGGCCCGGAGTTCCTGAGCAAGTGGGTGGGCGAGTCCGAAAAAGCCGTTCGGGAGACCTTCCGCAAGGCCCGCCAGGCCGCTCCTGCCGTGATCTTCCTGGATGAGATCGACTCCATAGCCCCAGCCAGGGGCAGATCGACCGGCGACTCCCACGTCACAGAGCGCGTGATCTCCCAGATCCTGACGGAGCTGGACGGCCTGGAGTCCCTGAACAGCGTGATAGTGATAGCGGCCACCAACAGGCCGGACATCATCGACCCGGCCTTGCTGCGGCCCGGAAGGTTCGATCGGCTCATAGAGATCGGCCTGCCGGATGAGTTGGCCCGTCTGGAGATCCTGAAGATTCATACAGCCAGGAAACCGCTGGCCGCAGACGTCAACTTGGAGGAGCTGGCCAAGAAGACGGATAGGTACTCAGGAGCGGACCTGTCGGCCATCGTCAATGAAGCGTTGATGCTGGCCATCCGGGAGTGCGTCCTGGGAGGAAAGGCCCAAGATGAGAAGCAGCTCTGCGAATACAAGGTGGAGAAGAAGCACTTTGATGAGGCCATGAAGAAGGTCCAGCCCACGGCTGCAGAGTCGGACATCTACAAGAGGTTTGCCGGAGCCAAGGCGGCTTAGGCCCGGGATCTCAGGCCTCTTTTTTAAATATTTTTATCACTCTTCTCCCGAGGATTCGGGAAGAGGAAGTAGTTTAAGAAAGAAGCGTCCATTGCATCAACATCTGGCCAAAGGGCAACTCTTTTTACTCCATGATGCCATTTTAGCTGCCATGAAAGATTATGCAAAGATAGTGCCATGCCTGGACGTCAAAGTCGTTGACGGTGTCCCCTCCGTGGTAAAGGGTGTGAAGTTCGTAGATCTCAAGCGGCAGGGCGACCCCGTGGAGTTTGCAAAACGCTATCAAGAGCAGGGTGCAGATGAGCTTGTCTTTCTGGACATCACGGCTTCGCATGAAGGCAGAAGGACGATGGTGGATGTGGCCCGCAAAGTTGCAGATACTGTGGATATACCCTTTGCGGTGGGTGGCGGCATCAGCAGTATCGAAGGAATAAAGCAGATATTGGATGCCGGAGCCGACAAGGTGGGAATCAACACAGCCGCTGTCAAGAATCCTGATTTCGTAAAGGAAGCGGCCAAAGCCTTCGGCTCTAAGCGGATTGTCCTGGCCGTCGATGCCAGGCGCAACCGGGAGATAAAACCCGGAGTAAATGTCTACAAGATGGAGGACGGCAGCGAAGCCTGGTTTGAGCTTGTGATCTATGGCGGGAGATCGCCGGTAGGAATCGATGCCATTGACTGGTGCCGGAAGATGGAGAGCTTCGGCGCGGGAGAGCTCTTGCCCACGAGCATGGACCGGGACGGAACCAACGTCGGATACGACCTTCCTCTCACCAAAGCCATCTGCGATGCGGTGAAAATACCCGTTATCGCCAGTGGCGGAGCCTCCCATCCTCAGCATATCCTGGAAGCTTTCACGATGGCCAACGCCGATGCGGCCCTGGCCGCGGGCATGTTCCATAGAGGCGAGCATACCGTCGGCCAGGTGAAGGATTACTTAGAGGCCAAAGGCATCAAAGTAAGGCGATGACGGTAAAATGAATATTGATACGAATAAGATCTCACTGCTGGTCTTGTTATCGCTGGTGCTTCTTTTTTGCGGCTGCGTTTCGCAGAACCAGACGCCTTCTGAGAAGATCAAAGTGGCCACAACTATAGCTCCGCTGGGCGACTTCGTGAAGGCAGTAGGCTCCGACAAAGTCGAGGTCACAGTCCTGGTTCCGCCGGGAGCCGAGCCCCACACCTTCGAGCCCACGCCCTCGCAGATGAAAGAGGTGGCCAATGCGGATCTGTACGTCATGAACGGGGCAGGTCTTGAGTTCTGGATGGATAAAGTTCTGCAGGTCAATAAGAAGATGGCGAAAGTAGACTCTTCCCGAGGAGTATCCTTGCTGCTCGAAAATGGCGGCGAGGCAGATTTGCACCTCTGGCTCTCCCTGCGCAATGCAAGAGTGCAGGTAGAGAACATCTGCCAAGGCCTGATCCAGGTCGATCCGACCAACAGGGATTACTATCTCCAGAACAAAGAGGATTACTTGCAAAAGATCAGCGTTTTGGACCGGGGATTGAATGAGACCTTTGCCGCAAAAGAGAGAAAGATCTTTATAGTGCACCATCCCGCCAGGACCTATTTCGCCAGGGATTACGGCTTGATGCAGGTGCCGCTGATGAAGAATGAGAAGGAGCCCGGGCCCAAATATCTGGCGGAGGTGATCGATCTGGCAAGAGAGGATAATATCACTGTCATCTTTGTGGAGCCGGAATACAATCCCAAGGCAGCAGAGATTATCGCTAGGGAGATGAACGCCAGCATCGTTTACCTCGATCCCCTGGCGGGAAACTACCTGGATAACATGGCCTATGCCGGAAAGGAGATAGCCGAGAGCCTGCCATGAAGATAGTATCCATCAGCGACCTCTGGGTCTATCGGGGAGAGCACGCCGTCCTGGAGAATATAAACCTGGATCTGGAGGAGGGCGACTTCCTCGGCCTGATTGGACCCAACGGGGGCGGCAAGTCCACGCTGCTGAAGGTCATGCTGGGCCTGATCAAGCACGATCGCGGAAAGGTGCAAGTCTTCGGGCTGGCCCCGCAAGAGGCGCGGGGGCGGATGGGATACATGCCCCAGAAGACTCTGTTCGATCAGGGATTCCCAGTCAAAGCCCTGGAGGTGGTGCTCATGGGAAGATACAGCCGAGCCGGTCTCTTGCGGCGTTACGGCCCAAAGGATCGCAAAGCAGCGCTGCAGGCTTTGGAGGCTGTGGGAATGAAGGACCTTGCCGGACGAGAGATTGGCGCCCTCTCCGGAGGCGAGCAGCAGAGGGTCTTTGTGGCCCGCTCCCTGGTCTCCGATCCCAAGCTGCTTTTATTGGACGAGCCCACCGCTGGCGTAGATGCCGCTCAGCAGACGGAGTTCTACGATCTGCTCTGCCATCTCAATCGCGAGATGGGCATAGCCATAGTGCTCGTATCCCACGACATCACGGCCATCTCCCGTCACGTCAACAAGATCGCCTGTCTGAACCAGCGGCTTTACTACCACGGCTCCAAGGAGCTGACCAATGAGGATATCGAGAAGGCCTATGGCTGCCCTGTGGAGATGATAGCGCACGGAACGCCTCATAGGGTTTTGAGGGAACATGATTGAGCTGCAACTCGATTTTCTTCAGTACGACTTCATGCGCAGCGCCCTGGCCGCGGGCTTGGCCGCCTCGGTGCTCTGCGGCATAATAGGAATATACGTAATATTAAATAGAATTGTTTTTATAAGTGATGGTATAGCTCACGCCGCCTTCGGGGGGATCGGCCTCGGCTACTTTCTGGGCCAAGACCCCCTGGCCTTCGGGATAGGCTCGGCTCTGGTCACTGCGTTTGGCATCGGCCTCGTTAGTGGGCGTCGCGTCTCGGAGGACACGGCCATCGGGGTTTTTCTGGCCACGGGCATGGCCCTGGGAATAATGTTCATGAGCCTGAGCAAAGGATATGTCAAAGACCTCTTCGGCTTTTTGTTCGGCAACATCCTGGCCGTGACCTGGAATGATGTATTCCTGATCCTGGCCCTGACCCTGGCCATCCTGGTCCTGGTCTTTCTGCTCTACAAGGAGTTTCTTATCTTGAGCTTCGACCCGGTCTATGGCGAGGCCATCGGCCTTCCTGTGCAGAGCCTGCGGCTGCTGCTACTGGGCATGGTGGCGTTCAGCGTGGTGGTCTTGATCAAGATCGTGGGAATAATAATGGTCATAGCCCTTCTGACCATTCCGGGCGCCATAAGCCGCCAGCACATGAAGAGCCTGGCGGGCATAATGGCCGGGTCGGTGCTGCTCGGTGCCGTCTTTGTGACCATCGGCCTGCTCGTCTCCTATCTGCTGGACGTTCCCTCCGGGGCGACCATAATTCTGACCGCTGCCGTGACCTTCTTCCTCAGCACGGTCATCACCAGATAGACTTAATTAAAGGATGCAAGTTAGTCTTTAGGGAATATGAGGCTCATCGGGATCATCTGCATTCTTTTGCTTCTCTGCTCGGCATGCCCTGCAGAAGATCTCATATTTTTTGCAGACGACCACTACAAGGCCGTTGGTCTACCCCTGCTCAACGCCTCGGTCATGACTCCCTATCTAGAGCCGGGCGACTCTGCCCTCCGGATCGCCCTTGCCAACAGCGGCCGACTTGAAGAGCTGATGCCCATAAGCGGCAACGGCTCGGGCCAGGATATATCGCTGGAGAGGCAAGAGGAGATGCATAGCGTCGATGCGCTTAACGTCAGAGCATCTCTGGCCGGGACGGGGGCCCTGACTGTGACCTCCGGGCGAATGCAGATCGAGTCCCTTCCCTGCGGCGCCGTGGCAATGCGGCAATTTAATCTCTCCATAAAGAACGGAGCTAACGGCTGGTATGAGCTTCCCCTCCGCCTGGATTATGAGCGCCAGGTGGATGTGAGCGTGAGCAATGGAGAGGTCTCGCCCCTCTACCTGCCCGAAAACCTCAGCACCAGCATCAGGGTATTTGTTAAGGGATCCTCTGGCCCTCTGAAGATTTTGGGAACCAAATCTGAGCTTCTCCCAGGGAAGAGCGGCACCATCATGGTTGTGATCAAAAACGACGGCCAAGAGGTTCTTCGCAACTGCACAGCCCGGCTCATAGCCGCGCCCCCCTTCCATGCCGAGGGCGATGAATCCTCTTCTCTGGGTGATCTGCTCCCTGGCGCTCTGGCTGTTGCCAGCTTTCCAGTCAGAGTGGACGGCAACGCCAGCCTGCAGGATTACCAGCTGGGCTGTGAGGTCAGCTCCCAGGAGGGACAGACCGTGCTCGCCATGCCCCTGGCCCTGACCGAGGCAGATAATTCCTTCTGGACAGTTGCCGCACTGATCTCGGCATTATTGATAATCGCGGTCCTGGCGGCTTTTTGGCTCCTGGGAAGGCGCGGGCTTTGGCGTCGGAAGAGGTGGATAAGGTGATCATGGCAGATAAATCGGTAGAGTGCAAAGGAATCTGCAAAAGCTACCAACGCCTCTTCGGCAGCGGTACCATGGTTCTCAAGGATATTTCCCTGGATATCGATGCAGCAGAGATCTTCGGCCTGCTCGGGCCGAACGGCTCGGGCAAGACCACCCTCATCTCCATCTTCTCCACATTGATCTATCCCGAGCAAGGACACCTGCGCATCATGGGCCTGGACGCAAAGCGGGATAAGGACGTGATAAGGAAACTGATAAACATAAGCTCCGCCAAGCCCAACTTCCCCTGGAGCCTGACGGTGAAGGAGAACCTGCGCCATTACGGCATGCTCTACGGTCTGCATGGCTCGACCCTTGCCAAGACTGTCGAAGATCAGATAGACGCCTTTGAGCTGGGCGAGTACAGGGACATGAAGTTCGAGGATCTCTCCACCGGCCTGAAGCAGCGGCTCTCCCTGGCCAAGGCCATGCTGAACCGCCCTCGATTACTATTCCTGGATGAGCCCACCACAGGCCTTGACCCGGATATGTCCATGAAGACCAGGCTGCTGATACAGAGGATCCACCACGAACAGGGCGTCTCCGTGGTCTTATCCACCCACTACATGCCCGAGGCGGAGATGCTCTGCGACAGGATCGCCTTCCTGCGCAAGGGCGAGATCGTGGCCCTGGACACGCCCCAGAACTTGAAAAACCATCTCGGCCTGGGGGAGCGAGTTGTGGTGCGCTATGTTGGGCCGATGGACATCGCAAAGCTGGAGGAGGTGCCGGGGGTTCTCAGCGTTACGGCCGTTTCAGGCAGAGCGGAGATAGTGATCGACAGGAGCACAGAGAACCTGGACAGGATCATTAAGCTCTTTTCCAGGGCGAATATTCTGGATATAAGCATAAAAGAGCCCGATCTGGAGGATGTCTTCCTTGAGCTGGCAAGGTGAATTGAATAAGTACCTGGCTTCAGCCTACAAGAACTGGATAATCTCCAAGAGGAACGTCTTCACCCTCTTTGAGCTCTTCTTCTGGCCCATGATCAGCCTGCTCTCCATCGGCCTACTCACGCGATTTCTGAACGTGGGCCCGGGCATGGTCTCCTTTCTGCTGGTGGGCGCTATTGCCCTCACCATTCTGCAGGTGGCGCAGATTGATGTGGCCTATGTGCTCTTATTTGATATGTGGTCCAAGAGCATCAAGAACACCTTCATCGCTCCCATAAAGAGCTACCATCTGGTCTTCGGGGCCCTGCTCTTCGGCATCGTCCGGGGGAGTGTGGTCTTCGCTATCCTGGTGATCGTTAGCCATTACCTCTTTGGCTTCGATTTCCTGAGGGGAGGCCCACTGCCGGTGCTCATATTCCTGGCGGGGGTATTCTCCGTGGCCGCAGTCATCGGCATCACTGTCTGCATATCCATCCTCACCTTTGGCCAGAAGGCGGATGTGGCGGCCTGGAGCCTGAGTGGGCTTATCCTGCTCGTCAGCGGAATCTACTATCCGGCGGAGGTGCTCCCTCCCGCGCTGCAGATGCTGGCCAGGGCTATTCCTTTGACCTACTTCCTGGAATACTACAGGTCGGTATTTATTCCCGGCCCGCATAATTTAGCACTGGGAGCGGTGCTGGCAGCTCTGTACCTGTCCGTGGGCCTGATCCTCTTCGATCGATCCATAGAGCGGGCCAGGAGGACTGGCATTCTGTTGAGGCTGTCGGAATGATACAAGGCATGGTGGGAAAGGTTCAGGCGGGAGACCTTCAGCCCGTGCGGTTGATGGGCGTCATCAATCTCAGCCGTGAGTCCTTCTACAAGGGCTCTGTGGCTGGCCCAGATGAGGCTCTAACCTTGGCCCAAGCCATGCAGGAGGAGGGCGCGGACCTGATCGATCTGGGGGCAGTCTCCACCGCTCCCGGGTCGCCTGCGGTGGGCGAGGCTTTGGAGAGAGAGCGGCTCTTTCCCGTCTTGAAGGAGGTTCTGGATAACCTGGAGATCGAGGTCTCCGTGGACACACAAAGGGCAGGCATCGCCGACGATGCCATCAAGCTTGGCGCTGGCTGCATAAACGACGTCTCAGGCCTGCAAGACCCGGGGATGGCCAGAACCGTGGCAAATTACGATGGGTCCTTGATCATCATGGCCTCGCGTCAGAGACCGGGCGACTTGCTAAATCTCGATCAGATAATTCCCCGCTTGGGAGAGCGGCTGAGGTATGCCGTTGAGGAGGGCGTGTCCCTGTCAAAGATCTCCGTCGATCCGGGCGTGGGCAAATGGATACCGGAGAAGACTCCTGCACATGATCTGGCCATCCTGGACGGCTTCCAGAGGCTGCGCAGCCTGGATCGCCCAATCGTCGCCGCCCTCTCCCGGAAATCCTTCATCGGAGCCACATTGGGTCTGCCCGATCCCTTCCAGAGGCTCGGCGGATCTCTGGCGGCCACAGCCATAGCCGTCTACCTGGGAGCGCACCTGGTCAGGACGCACGATGTCTCGGCCAGCCTGGATGCCGTCCGCATGGCCCAGGCCATAAGGGGCCGCCCTGCGAAGGCCAAGGATGACGCCATCGATGCGGAGGTCTTAGGTTATCTTGGCCGGGGAGAAGATCTCGCACAGACCTTCCGGCGCACCCAGGTGGACGAGAGCGGCATGGGAATCCTCTGCAAGAAGAGCTCTTTTCGCATCCTGGCCGTGCGGGGCTTGAGCTCCATGGAGGCCCTCATAATCAAGCAGGAGATGCTGGCCCGCGGTGGGGACGCTGCCATTCCCAGGCTTGCCCTGCGCTGTGATCCCCGGCCGGAAGATGTTTTAATCTTCGGCACCGTCTCCCAGATAGCCGGCCTGGTGAAGAACCTCAAGGGCCAGCCTTTCCGCCTTTCCCAGGTGGCCTCGGCCATGCAGGATGCGTTGGATAGGCTTGACAGCCCTGAGCGCTACAGGTGAGCTTCTTGGAAGTTTTGGGCATAAATACGGACATTGTAAGAGTCGGTGACGACCTGGTGGAGGCTCTGAAGAAAGGCATGGCCAAAGCAGGCCTTGCCTTCCAGGATGGAGACATTCTCGTGGTCTCGGAGAGCACTGTCGCCACAGCAGAGGGACGCGTAGTGGCTCTGGATGATGTCACACCCAGCGATCTGGCCTTGGCCCTGGCAGCGAAGTTTTGCAAGGATCCGCGAGAGATGGAGCTGATCCTGTGCGAGTCGGACGAGATAATAGGAGGCATACCAGGGGTGGTCCTCACCATGAACAAGGGCTTTCTCTATCCCAATGCGGGAATAGATAACTCCAATGCTCCGCCTGGTCATGTGGTGCTCTTTCCGGCTGATGCGCAAAAGTCCGCGTCTGAGATTCGCAGGCGCATGGCCGAGGGAAAAGAGATCGGCATCATCATCGGTGACAGCCGCACTCATCCCCTGCGGCTGGGATGCGTCGGCGTGGCCCTGGCCTGCGCAGGCCTGGAGCCCGTGGAGGATGCGCGGGGCCAGAAGGACCTCTTCGGCAGGGAGTTGAAGATCACCCGCAAGGCCGTGGCGGACAACCTGGTCTCTGCGGCCCAGATCATCATGGGCGAAGGCGATGAGGGGATCCCGGCGGTGATAATAAGAGGCGCGCCAATACCCATCCGAGAGGTGAGAGGCGAGATCCCGACCATCGCACCGCAAGAATGCATGTACATCGGCGCGCTAAGCTCGGGGCCGTGCCATTACACCGGCGGATACGACGAGCTGATCGATCAGGCGAAGAAGGCCTTTGCCAACGCCTATGCTCCTTACTCTGGATTCAAGGTGGGGGCGGCACTTCTGGCCAAGAGCGGAAAGATCTATATGGCCAGCAACATGGAGAACGCCTCCTCCGGTGCCGATATCTGCGCGGAGCGGGCCGCCCTGGCCAGGGCGCTGGCCGAAGGCGAGCGCGAGTTTCTGGCCATTGCCGTGGTGGGAGACGCTCCCGAGCCGATCTCACCCTGCGGCATATGCCGGCAGAGCCTGATAGAGTTCGGAGGGGACATCCAGGTCATCATGGCCAACCTGCGAGGCGAGGCAGCGATGGCATCTCTGGCCGATCTCCTGCCCAGAGCCTTCACGGGCAGATGCCTGGGAAGGCCGGAGGGGCGCTCCAACTGAAAAGACGATCTTCTCAGATGGCCACCCTCGGCATAGGAAGATATGAGTCATTTTCCGCATCAATCTCGTCTCTCCTCGGTCAGAGATCGCAGATCTATCTCTAGACGGGCGTGCGGGCATCTCGGTCCATTACTTTCGCGCTGCGCTCCATAAAATTATAATCCATTCTGTTAAAAAAAAAGGCGATCTGCAAAGGGCCATCTGATCATGAGAACCGGCGTCGTCAACCTGCCGCTGCACGGCGGCTCTGCTCCTCCCTGGCTCTTCAGGCGCATGGCGCGCCTGGCGGGCGAGATAGTGGATGCTCTGGTCTACGAGCACGGTCAGGAGGAGTTCCTGCGCCGGATAGCCGACCCGTACTGGTTCCAGGCCTTCGCCTGTGTTTTGGGCTTCGACTGGCACTCCTCGGGCGCCACTACGGTTACTACTGGCGCACTCAAGATGGCCTTATCGCCAGAGACGCACGGCCTAGCCGTGGCGGGAGGAAAGGGCAAGACCTCAGGCAAAGCGCCAGCGGATATCTTGGCATGTGCTGAAAGCTTTTCCCTGCCGTCTTGCAAGGCAAACGAACTGGTGAGAGCGAGCAGGATGTCTGCCAAGGTGGATAACGCCTTGGTGCAGGACGGCTACCAGCTTTATCACCATGCCTTCTTCTTCACCGAGCGGGGTGATTGGGCGGTGGTGCAGCAGGGAATGAACGAAAGCTTTGCCCGCCGCTACCACTGGCTATCTGACCACGTCCAGAGCTATGTGGAGGAGCCCCACAGCGCCATCTGTTCCCAGAAGAAGGAGAGGTCAGTGCTGGATCTGACTGCCCAGGCGAGCCGCGAGAACCGCAAAGTCACTCTGGACCTGGTAAGAGATGGTCCTTCACACTTGCGTTTCGCACAGCGCAGTCTGCTGGATTTTGCCTCTTGTGGGTCCAGCCCTGTCCCGGAGTTCTCCCTGCCCAGGCGCCACGAGCTCGTGGCCCTCCTGGACATAGACGATGCAGGCAGAAAGGCACTGCAGATGGCCTATGAGCTTCAGCCCGCCAGCTACGAGGAGCTGGTGGCCCTGAAGGGCCTGGGGCCAAAGCGTATCCGGGCTCTGGCGCTCATCTCGGAGCTGATCTACGGAGCTCGCCCGAGCTGGCGCGATCCTGCCAGATTCAGCTTTGCTCACGGCGGCAAGGATGGCACCCCCTTTCCTGTGGACAGGGATACTTACGATCAATCCATCCGCACCCTGCAGGAGGCGGTAGAGGGCGCCAGGATCGAGAATAAAGAAAAATATGAGGCCATCAAGAGGCTAGGAAGATACACCGGCAACCACTGATATTGCTTGCCGGCGCTACGACCACCAGCCTTTGTGGCAGGCATCTTTCCTCTCGATGATGAAAAATCCTTCTGCACAAAGGTTTATTTCCTTTCAGGGGGCTGGAAACGTCCAGCAATTTATGAGGAATGCTATGCGACTTTCCATGGACTTGGAGCTGCAGGATGTGCCAGGGCAGCTGCTGCTGGCGCTGCAGCCCCTGAAAGAGAACAAAGCCAACATCATCAGCGTGGTACACCACCGGGATCGCAAGACACCACGCGGAACCATCCCCGTTCGCCTCGTGGTGGAGACGGACCGATCAAAGCTGGACACCATCAAGAACCAGCTTAAGAACAGCGGCATATCGGTGGTGAGGGCCGGCGAGGATCGCTTCATCGAGGCCGTATCCGTGGTTCTGGTGGGCCATGTATTGGACAGCGACCTCGGTGACACGGTGAGCAGGATCGACTCCACCGGATTTGCCGAGGTGATGGACTTGGCCCTGACCATGCCGGGAGTGAATGAGCCATCGTCTGCCTATCTGAAGATCCGGGCCACCGGCAAGACCGAGATCCAGAAGGCTCTTGGCATCTTGCGCGAAGTGGGTAGAGAGAAGAAGCTGCTCGTGATCGAGCCCATCGAGGCTGAGGCGGTATGAGAGACGTCAAGGTGTCGCTGGTGGGCTATGGCGTGGTGGGGCACGGCGTGGTCGACGTTCTGAATCGCAAGAAGAAGATGCTCCGAGAGATGGGGCTGAGCCTGAAGCTGATAAGCGTCTCCGATCACACTGGCACCGTCTTTGCCGAGGACGGAATCAATGCAGAGAAGATCTTAGGCGAGAGAACGCTGCAAAATGTGGCCACCTGCAGCATGAAAGGCAAGGAAGCCGTGTCTGCCATAGACTCCGATCTGGTGATAGAGGTCACCCCCACGAACATAGTGCACGGCCAGCCCGGCCTGGGGCATATGGAGGCTGCGCTCTCCAGCGGAAAGCACGTCGTGACGTCGAACAAAGGGCCGCTAGTGGTCTCTTACGGCCGGCTCAAGAAGCTGGCCGAGGACAACGGAGTCATGCTGAAGTTCGAGGCCACGGTGGGCGGCACCATGCCCTTGATCAGCCTGGTGGAGCGAACGCTTGGTGGCAACACCATCTACGGCATCAGGGGCATCTTCAACGGCACCTGCAACTATATCTTGACCCGCATGGCGGAGGAGGGCATTCCCTACACTCATGCCTTGAGCGAGGCCCAGGACCTGGGGATGGCCGAGGCCGATCCCAGCTACGATGTGGAGGGCGTGGATACGGCCGGCAAAGTGGTCATCCTGGCCAACGCTCTCTTCGACATGAACATCAAGTACAGCGATGTGGATGTAATAGGTATCACTGGCGTCACACCCGAGGCCCTGGCCCTGGCCAGGAAGAGAGGCTACGTGATAAAGCTTATAGGAGATGTACCGGCTCTGACCGTCAGGCCTATGCTGGTGCCGGTGGACAGCCCCCTAGCTGTAGCTGGAACGCTGAACTCGGCAGCGATCTATACGGATCTGTCCGGAACCATAACCGTCACCGGTCTTGGAGCCGGTTCCATCGAGACGGCCTCAGCCATCCTGACGGACATCATCAGCATCTACAGGACCAAACGCATCGACGCCATATTCTAAGACATAACCATGACCGGCTTTCTCGGCTTCGCAGAGCTCTGCCAGAAGGTAGAGGGAAGAAGCAGTTCCCTGGAGAAGATCGATCTAGTCGCGGCATTCCTGGCAGGGCTAAACGAAGCCGATCTTTCTGTGGCCACCAACTTCGTCATGGGCACCATCTTCCCGCCCAGCTCGGACCTGGTCATGGGCGTGGGGCCGAGCATCCTCTACGAAGCGCTAGCGCTCGCCTGTAATTGCCCGATCGGGCAAATTTCTGAAATGCTACGTACTACGGGTGATCCTGGTCTTGTAGCAGCCAAGTCGGTGGAAAAACTAATATCTATCGAACTTGTGGAAGCTAAAAATGCTATCGAAGATGCCCATGCAGACACCTTCGTTCCGGAAGATTACAGGTGGATAGTTAAAGATGCACTCTCAAAAACGACTCGCGAATTCATTAGAGAGCCAAGTAAGAACGATCTTATCGCATTCAAGAATGAGCTTGGATACTCGTCGGTGAAAGTCATAAAAAGGGACCCTGCTAGCAGGACGATGATTATCAGGCCACTCGACAAGAGTGGTCTTGCGGCTTTTGCGGGCGGAGAAGCGCTCTCAATCTCCGAGGTTTATCAAAGGTTCAAGGACATAGCACGAGCCTCTGGTAAGAAAAGCCAAAGTATAAAAGTCAAAAATCTGCGTTTCCTCTTCAGCCAGGCATCGTCCCTGGAGGCTCAGTACATTGCCCGGCTGGCCATCGAGGATATGAGGATCGGGGTAGGCGAGGGCGGGGTGCGGGACGCCGTCGCCAGGGCCTTTGCCAGGCCAAAGGAGGAAGTGGAGAGGGCTTACAACCTCACCATAGACATGGGCTTGGTGGCGGTGAGCGCCAGGCATGGTACGCTCTCGGAGCTTACTGTTACCCTCAACCATCCCATCAAGATGATGCTGGCCCAGTTGGGCGAGGGGATATCAGCCTCGCTGCAGGAGCTGGGGACGGCGGCCATCGAATGGAAGTACGATGGCGCTCGCGTGCAGATCCATAAAAAAGGGGAGAGGGTGCGCATCTTCTCCCGCAAGCTGGATAATGTGACTAGCTCTCTGCCGGACGTTGTCCGCGCCGCATTGCAGGTCAAGGCCAAGAGCGCCATACTGGATGGAGAAGCGGTGGCCATCGGCCAGGACGGGAGACCGATGGCCTTCCAGGAGATCCTGAAGCGTTTTCGAAGGAAATATGACGTGGAAAAGCTCGCTGCCCAGATTCCCTTGCACCTTTTCTTATTCGACCTGATATATCTGGACGGCAAGAGCTTGGTTGATCTGCCTCTGACCAATCGCAGAGCCCTTCTGGTCGAGGTGGCCGATCCTTCTCTGCTGGCCGATCAGGTCTTGTCCGACAGGCCCAAGGTGGCGGAGGAGATCTACCGCCAGGCGCTGGATGCGGGCCACGAGGGCATCATGATCAAGAATCCCTCGTCGGTCTATGCGCCGGGGAAGCGCGGCAAGAACTGGCTGAAGATCAAGCCGGTGATGGAGACTCTGGACTTAGTAGTAATAGGAGCGAGATGGGGCGAGGGCAGAAGAGCCAGATTCCTGGGCTCATACCGGCTGGGATGCCTCGACCTGGAGACGGGCAAGCTCCTGGATATCGGCTGGGTGGCCACGGGCCTGACGGACGAAGCGCTTTCGGATCTCACGGAGATGTTCAAGGATCTGATCGTCGTGCAGATGGGCATGGAGGTGGAGCTGAAGCCGGCTGTGATCTTCGAGGTGGCCTACGAGGAGATCCAGAAGAGCCCCAACTACTCCTCTGGATACGCTCTGCGTTTCCCGCGGCTGGTTAACGTTCGCGATGACAAATCTCTGGAGGAGGCGGACACCCTGGAGAGGGTCGTATCGCTTTACAGAGTGCAGAGGGGCCGTAGCTCCTCTGTCTGATGGCTAGGAAGGAGGCTTTGAGATGATATTCAAGAGGCTGGAAGAGCTGAAAGATGAGGATCTGCAGGCCCTTTTCTCCCGGGAAACGGGTATCCAGGATGTATTGCCCGTGGTGAATGAGATTCTCATGGAGGTAGGATCGAAGGGAGATGAGGCTCTTTTCCAGTACACTGAGAAGTTTGAGGGCGCTAAATTGGATGACCTGCGGGTGAGCCAGGAGGAGATTGACGCCGCCTACGAGGCAGCGGACGAGCGGCTTCTCGAATCCCTGATCCAGGCGGCGGAGAACATCTTCGCCTTCCACAATAAGCAGCAGGAGCACGATTTCTGGATGACCGAGGTCTCGCCGGGGGTGGCCGTGGGCCAGAAGGTAGTGTCCCTGGACTCAGTGGGAGCCTATGTTCCAGGCGGGAGGGCCGCCTATCCCAGCTCAGCCCTGATGACTGTGATACCGGCCAAGGTGGCGGACGTTCCCAGGATCGTGGTATGCACGCCTCCCCAGGCGGACGGGTCAGTCACGCCTCTCACCCTCATCGCCGCTGATATGGCCGGAGCAGACGAGATCTACAAGCTGGGCGGAGCTCAAGCCATAGCCGCCATGGCCTTCGGCACTGACACCATCGACCGAGTCAACAAGATAGTTGGTCCGGGCAATGTTTACGTGACGGCAGCCAAGATGCTCCTGAGGGGCACGGTGGAGATTGATTTCCCGGCGGGCCCAAGCGAGGTCCTGATCATAGCCGACCGGACGGCGGACCCTGGCGTCATCGCCGCAGATATGATCGCCCAGGGAGAGCATGATCCCAAGTCCCTGTCCGTCCTGGTGGCCACGGATGAGCTTTTGGCCAGCGCCGTAACGGAAGAGCTGAAGATTCAGGCGGCGGGTGCTGATCGCCGCGCGATCGTGGAGCAGAGCCTGGAGCACAGCGCAGTTCTTGTAGCCAGCGACCTCGACGAAGCTGTGGACTTCTCCAACGCCTTTGCTCCCGAGCATCTGGAGATCATGACCAGCGATCCCATGGGAATGCTGCGATTCATACGCCATGCGGGCAGCGTATTCCTCGGCCGCTACACGCCGGTGGCTGCAGGCGACTACGCCAGCGGTACGAACCATGTGCTTCCCACCTCCGGCTATGCCCGAGTGTTCTCGGGCCTGAACGTGGACCACTTCACCAAAAAGATAACGGTGCAGATGATCACCGATGACGGCCTGCTGGGTCTGGAGGAGACAGTGACCACCCTGGCCGAGGCGGAGGGGCTGAAAGGCCACGCAGAATCGGTGAGAAGAAGGCTGGAGCCGAAGGTTTGAGGCCTGATGGTCACGAGAATGTCCGAGCATCTTCTGGAGATGGCCAAGGCCCTGGTGAGAGTGAAAGACTGAAAAGTTGAGGTGCTATCCGATCCCAAGATCAACCGCTGCCCTCTAAGGAGAGATCTCTACGGCATCGAGGCGGAGAGCCGCAAGACCGTTGAGCGTGTCCTGCAAGAGCACATGCAAGAGCTCGGCATGTACGGGCCGGAGCGTATCCTGGAGCTGCAAGAGAAGCCGGTGAGCTTCGGAGCCTCCGAGCTCCTCGCAGATGCCCTTAGCGAAGGCCTGATGGATGCCGCCGTGGTGGTCTGCGAGGGCGCGGGAACGGCGGTGGTGGCGAGGCCTGAGGTGCTGCAGGCCGTGGGAGCGCACATGACCGGTCTCATCAAAACTATGCCGATTGCAGAGATTCAGGACGGTCTGGAGAAACGAGGCTGCATTCTTGTGGACAGAATGGGAACTATTGACCAGGTGCGAGGCTTGGAGAGGGCAGCGGCGGCGGGATTCGAGAAGATCGGCGTGACCGTGGCCGGGACAAAGGCTTCCGAGGCTAGGTTGCTGCGAGAGCTTGGGGTGAGCATGGGAAAGAGGCCTTTTCTCCTCGCCGTTCACACTACGGGAATAAGCGAAGCGCAAGCGAAAGAGCTGGCCGAGAGCTGCGACATCGTCTGGTCCTGCGCCTCCCAGGCGGTGCGGGATATCGTGGGAAGAAGATCAAGGCTGCAGATCGGCATCTCCATTCCCGTCTTCGCCCTCACGGACGAAGGAAAGCGGCTGATTCTGAATCGGGCCCAGCACTTCCAAGGAAGCCTGGTCCTGCATCGGGCAGGCCTGCCGCTGGCACCCGAGGAAAAGCAGCCGGAACCTCTGATTTAGGCTTTATGTCAACTCGATTCTGATAATTCCGTTCCATCTCCTGGACATATCGCCAGCGTCTGGGCCTTGACCTGTTTCATCTTCTCCGGGCCCACGAAGACCTCCACCAGCTTCAATGCGAACTCCAGGGCTGTACCCGGAGACCGGCTGGTGATGAGGTTTCCATCCACCACGACTCTGTCTTCGCAAAACTTTGCGCAGGCCTCCACCTGGGCCTTGCCCGAGGGGCTGACCGTGGCCTTGCGGCCCTGCAGAACTCCGGCCTTGATCAATACCGATGGCGCTGCGCATATCGCCGCGACGTATTTTCCGGCTCGATCCATCTCTCGCACCATATTCAGGATGCGTTCATCGTTTCCCAGATTCACAAAGCCGGGAGAGCCGCCGGGCAAGATCAGACCATCGAAGTCTCTGAAGTCAATTTTGTCCAAGCTGGTATCGGGCAGCACCTTAATTTTATGAGAGCCTTCCACCAGCCCTCCCTTAAGCCCTGCCGTCACCACCTGCACATCAGCCCTTCTCAAGATATCGATTACATTGACGGCCTCGATCTCCTCGAAGCCCTCTGCCAGGGGCACTAGAACTCTCATGCTCTCCTCAGCAAAATATTGGATTCGATCTCATATAGCTATTACTATTATCCTCTGCATTTGTTACTTTTATCAAGTTTCTAGATCCATACTCTTTATGAATATGAACGCCACATAAACAGCTTTATACATTCCTTGCCGGCGCTGTCACATTTGAATCAAATAGCCAAACGATTCGGCAAACCGGAGAGCTGATTGCCGCCGGGAAGATTTCAAATCAAATTGCGTGCGGCCACCCCGCCCTAAAGGACGGGGTATGCTTCGGGCCGCACGCTCGGTTTTCGGGAATTCAGAAATCGTCGAGTTTTCGTTGCCCAGATTCCCTTGATCTGCACGATTGAAACTCTGCTTTC
>JAPKYD010000082.1 GCA_026394475.1 Methanothrix sp. | reverse complement strand
CAGAAGCCCAATCCACCGATCACTGCCAGCTCAGCGTTCATGGGAGGAGAGATGTATGGAACCTTTAATCTCTTTTCCCTTCTTGGAGGACCAGCCGAGAGCGCACTTTATCCTCGAAATGACCCATGTAAACAAAGAAAGATCAAACCGGCGGCATCAGCGGCGGCCTGAATATGCCCTTCTCGGTGATCAGGCCCGTGACCAACTCCAGGGGCGTGGCGTCGAAGGCCGGATTGTACACGTCGATGCCTTCTGGCGCGAGCCTAACGCCCGCCAGGGCGCAGATCTCCTCCGGGTCGCGCTCCTCCACGGTGATATCCTGCTCCTCATGCCTCAGGTCAAACGAGGATAGCGGCGCAGCCACATAAAACGGGATCTTGTGGTACTTCGCCAAAACGGCGTGGTTGTAGGTTCCGATCTTGTTGAAGACGACGTCCTTCGTGATGCGGTCCGCTCCCACGATGGCCTTGTCGATTCTTCCTTTGCGCATCAGGCTGCCGGACATGCTCTCACAGATGAGGGTGACGGGAATACCGTCCCTGGCCAGCTCCCAGGCCGTCAGGCGCGAGCCCTGATGGAGCGGCCGGGTCTCGCAGGCATAGACATGGATCTGCTTGCCAGCCGAGATGGCGGAACGAATCACTCCCAGGGCGGTTCCCCAAGCAACGCAGGCCAGTCGGCCGGCGTTGCAGTGGGTGAGAACGTTATCTCCATCCTCCAGGAGCTTGGCCCCGTTCTTTCCAAGGGCTTTGTTTATGCGGATATCTTCCTCTGCGATCTCCTCTGCCTCACGCAGGGCACACTCTCGAATGTCCTCCACAGTCTCCTGGCTGGTTGCTGCCCGAAGAGCTCTCTCCACCCCCCAGGAGAGATTGACCGCCGTAGGCCTTGAGCTCTTAATCATATCTGCGGCCATCTCCAGCTCTTGGATCATATCGAAGGCGTTGGCAGCATGAGAAAGCTGCGCAGCCAGGGCTATGCCGTAGGCTCCGGCAGACCCGAGCGCAGGCGCGCCGCGGACGCGGAGAGTCTTGATGGCCTCAATGAGCTGCCTGACATTCTTCATCCGGATGGGCACAAGCTCCCCCGGAAGCTTATTCTGGTCGATCAGCCAGAGGCCGTCGTCCCACCAGAGGGTCCTGGACTCGCACATGCTCAAGGATGAATCACCTTTGCCTGGTGCTCACATACTAGTATTATTATCTTTGCTTCTTCCTCATCACATGATTGAGAAAGCTATAGAGTGCTTCAATAGAGGCATTTAGCTTTAGCCCTCGGAAACGGCGTCTGGGAACTTTAAGGTATAATGTTAAAAAAATGTTTTACTGCGGCAGCAGAACCGCCGCTGCCTGCAGTGCCCAATCGATGAATCCTTGCGGGAAGACGCCTATCCAGACCACGGCGATGAGCGCCAGGACCAGGGCTGCAACATACCCTTTCGGCTCAGAGATCTTCGGACCTGCCGGCTCCTTCAGATACATGTAGCTGATGATCCTCAAATAGTAGACCAGCGACAGGGCGCTGTTGAGAATGGCCAGCACTGCCAGCCAGACCAGCCCGGAGTAGATGGCCGAGCTGAACAGGACGAACTTGCCGATGTACCCCGCCGTAGGCGGTATGCCTGCCAGGGCGAACATGAAGATCAGCATGCAGAACGCTGTGATGGGCGCCCTGCGGGCCAGACCTGCATAGTTGGATATGTCATCCGGGTCGTTATCCTGTCCTTTGCCGGACACCGTTGAGGCCACCAGAGCTGTGCCGATGAAGGCTCCGGTCTTCATCAGGGCATGTCCCAGAACGAGGAGCAGTGCGCCAGCTATTCCTAGCTGAGCTGCCGGGACGGCGACGCCGTTGAAGGTCGTAACCGGTGCCGCTCCATAGGCCGCTCCTACTACTACGAAGCCGATGGCTATGTAGCCCGCCTGAGCAATGGAGGAGTAGGCCAGGATGCGCCGGACATTGTTCTGCCAGCAGGCCGCCAAGTTCCCCAAGGTCATGGTTATGGCCGCCAGGATGGCAAAGGCCAGATACCACTCCATGCGCAGAGCGATGAGCGCTATGAGCATCACCCTGAAGGCGGCTGCAAAGCCCATCTTCTTGGAGCCTGCCGCCAGAAGCGCTGAAACCAGCGCCGGTGCGCCCTCGTAGGTATCGGGAGCCCACATGTGGAAGGGCACCAGGGCCATCTTGAAGGCAAATCCTGCGATCACGAAGAGCAGAGCCACCAGGGTGGCCGGCCCGAAGTTGGCCAAAGAGGCAGCGGCAATATCTGCCAGCCTGGTCGATCCCGCCATTCCGTAGAGCAGCGAGAAGCCGAAGAGCATGAACGCAGAGGAGACAGATCCGAAGATGAAGTACTTCATGGCTGCCTCGAGGTTCTTCTTGCTCTTGTCGAACGCCGCCAGAGCATAGGTGGATAGGCTGGCCAGCTCAAATCCCACGAAGAGGGTGACGAGATCTATGGAGCTGGCGACCACCATCATGCCCACCGTGGCAAACAGGAGCAGAGCGTAGTAATCCTCCGCACCCTTTCCTGTATACTTCGACAGGGAGGCGATCACTACCAGCAGCGAGACAATGAGGAAGACGGCCTTGAAGAACTGGGAGAGGCCGTCAACCGAGATCGTATCGAAGAAGAAGATGACAGGCTTGGCGAGGGTTAAGTTGCTTGCCACCAGCCCAAAGGCCACTGCCAGCCCGGCCAGGCTCAAGTAGCCCATGAGCCTGCCGCTATTCTTCATCAGGGAGCCCAGCAGCACAACCAGCACTGCCAGGACCGTGAGAAGCGCCTCTCCCCAGAGGGGCGCGTAGTGTCCAAAGTCCACTTCAGATCACCCCCATCTGGGAAAGGGTCATGACCGGCTCCATGACCTGATAGGCGGCCGTGCCCATGATATCCGTTATGAGGCCAGGCTGCAGGCCGAAGAGCAAAGTGAGCACGATGATCATGCTCATGGAGAACAGCTCATAGGCATGCGGATCATGAACATCCATGTACTTCTTCAGTATCGGCCCGAACATGGCCTTCTGCATGGCCCAGAGATGATAAGCGGCAGTGATGACTATGCTCAGGAAGACTACTATCATGGTGTAGGTCGGCAGCGTAGCGTAGGACCCGGTCAGGACCATGAACTCGGCCACGAAGCCGCTCATGCCCGGCAGTCCCAGCGAGGCCATGAAGCCCGCCATCATGATGACTGCGAACTTAGGCATGCGGTCCGCAAGACCTCCAAGATCGGCTATGATCCTGGTCCCGACCACGTGCTGGATGGTACCGGCGGACCTGAACAGGACGCAGGTGATGATGCCGTGGGAGAACTGCTGGAACATGGCACCCTGGATGGACATCCAGGTGAAGGCAACGGCTCCGAGGGTTACGAATCCCATATGGCTGACCGATGAGTAAGCCACCAGCTTCTTGATGTCTTTTTGCGCCAGCGCCATCAAGGCTCCGTAGACGATGGAGAGCACGGCGATGACGGCGATGATGGTCACGAAGGCCTTGTCCACATTGGGCAGCATGGGCAGGATGATCCGGAAGATGCCGTAGCCGCCCATCTTAAGCAGCAATGCCGCCAGAACCACCGAACCTGCTGTGGGCGCCTCGACGTGGGCATCCGGCAGCCAGGAATGGAAGGGGAAGGCGGGCATCTTCACCAGGAATCCGAGAAGCAGCCCTGCGAAGATGATGTTCAGCAGCCCTGTGGGGAACACCGTCTTGTCCGAGGTAGCCTGCAGCAGGGTCAGCATATCGAAGGTTCTGGACCCATCAGGCAGCTGGTAGGTGAAGTACAGGGCGAAGATCGCCAGGAGCATCACCAGGCTGGCCACGTGAGTGTAGATGAAGAACTTGATGGCTGCATAGTCCTTTCTCGGCCCACCCCAGGCCCCAATCAGGAAGTACATGGGGATGAGCACTATCTCCCAGAAGATGTAGAAGAGGAAGAAGTCCAAGGCAGAGAAGACTCCCAGCACTCCCACCTCGTTCAAGAGAAGCAGCGCAAAGTACTGGTTGGGCTTATTGTGCTCTCCCCAGGAGTATATTATCACTAATATGGATACAATCGTGGATAACAGCAGCAGGGGGAACCCTATGCCGTCAACGCCTAAAGTATATTTTACTCCCAAGGATGGAATCCAATTGTAGCTCTCTACGAACTGCATCATCTTAGAGGTCTTGTCGAACTCCAGGTACATTTGCAAGGAGAGGACCAGGGGTATGAATGAGGCGATAAGGGCCACAAATTTGGCCTTGGATCCCGCAAAGAAGGAGATCACCGCTCCCAGGAGGGGAATGGCAATCATCAATGAGATCGCGTTCGAGATCATGCCAGGCCCACCTCCTTGGCAAGAGTAATCACAATCACCAGTATCACTATCCCCAGCACTAAAGCAGCGACGTAGTTCTGTATCACACCGGTCTGAACCTTTCTCACGTGTCCGGCGAAGCCAAGCACCCAGGCGGAGAGCCAGTTCAGCCAACCGTCCACGATCTTGATGTCGATCATGTTGCAGATCAACGATGAGCCGTAGACCACAGTCTCAGCGAACCAGGCAGTGAGGA
This sequence comes from Methanothrix sp., assembly GCA_026394475.1. Taxonomy (GTDB): domain Archaea; phylum Halobacteriota; class Methanosarcinia; order Methanotrichales; family Methanotrichaceae; genus Methanothrix. Next base: position 1,870 of record JAPKYD010000082.1, on the reverse strand, counting down.
TCTCATGTTGGTAGTATCCCTTCAGCAGCATCCAGCGAATGGGATCTTTGTCGCCTGTGACCTGGTCGGGATCGAACTTCTTGATCTTATCCCAGTAGAACAGCCCGGCCGTCAGAATTCCGCCCAGGGCAATGATGATGGGCAGTATCTGGATATACCAGGGCTCACCAGGCCCTTCTTTGGCGCCGCTCTCTGCTTCAGCCGCTCCTTCAGCTCCATGCTCGCCCTCGACGGCGTGGCCTCCTATTACGGCCAGCTCCTCGAAGTCGATACTGTAGTGTTCGAAGTTGGTATCCAGGTACTCATAGAAGCTTCCCTGGGCGGCAAGACCGAATCCAAAGGCGAACACGGCCAATACGACCAGCGGCCCCAGCATGACCCATGGCGACTCGTGCTTGCTGTAGTCAGACCTGGCCGTTCCGGTAAAGACCGAGAACCACATCCTGAAGGAATAGATAGCAGTCAGAACTGCTGCCAGTACCAGGAATATGTAGGGTAGGAAATTGATCAGCGTACCGTACTCGTAGGCGATTACTATGATCTCATCCTTGGAGAAGAATCCCGTGAAGAAGGGGAATCCAGCCAGGGACAGGGAGCCTATGAGCATGGTGTACATGGTCCACTTCATGTACTTCCCCACGCCGCCCATCTCCCGCATATCGTTGGTGTTGACCGCATGGATGACAGAGCCGGCGCAGAGGAAGAGCAGTGCCTTGAAGAAAGAATGGCCGATGAGGTGGAATATCGACACGCCTACAGCCACGGTGCCGACAGCCGCGCCCGCTCCCAGGCCGGCCATCATGAAGCCCAGCTGCGAAACAGTCGAAAAAGCCAGCACCCTCTTGATATCGAAGGCCGTCAAGCCCATCGTGGCTGCAAACAGAGCTGTGAATGCGCCCACAGCGGCTACGGCCGTCAATCCGTGAGGAGCGGCGTAGAAGAGCGGGAACATCCTGGCTACAAGATATACACCAGCGGTAACCATCGTCGCCGCATGGATCATGGCCGAGACGGTGGTAGGACCTTCCATGGCATCAGGAAGCCAGACGTGCAGGGGGAACTGACCTGACTTTCCAACAGCACCGCCCAAGAGACCCAGGGCAATGAGCGTCAGTTGAGCCGGCGGAATCTGAGCAATATGAGCATAGATCACCGGAAACTGAAGCAGGTACTCGCCCGGCTTCAGAGCGATGTTCAGGCTGGCCAGGTTGTTGTAGAGCAGAATTATGGCCGCCAGGAATAAAACATCCCCCACACGGGTCGTCAGGAAAGCCTTCTTGGCGGCCGCTGCTGCGGACGGTTTCCTGTACCAGAATCCGATGAGCAGGTACGAGCACACTCCCACCAGTTCCCAGAATATGAAGAGCTGTAGCAGGTTATCAGCATAAACCAGACCCAGCATGGCCGCTGTGAACAGTCCTGCCTCGGCAAAATAGCGGGCCCCGCCCGGATCTCCGTCCATGTAACCCAACGCATAGGTGTGAATAAGGGTGCACACGAACGTTACCATCAAAAGCATCACGAGCGCCAGGGGATCGATCAGTATCCCTACGTTGAAGTTGGCGAACCAGGGCATCGATTGATGCACTATCTTATCAGGATAGATCTCCGTTAAGATCCCATAAGATAGAATGAAGCCTGCAAAGGTCGCCAGGACCGTGAGGAACCCGCCTCCCTTAGGAAGATGCCATCCTGCAAAGATGCATAGCACGAAGGCCAGGACCGGCAGTGCCACGATCAGATAAGCGTAATCGGCGTACATTCGTCACCACCTCATGGCGTTGATATTGTCCAGGTCTATGGTTCCGTACAACCTGTACAGCGCAATCAGTATGGCGAATCCAACGCCTGCTTCAGCCGCTGCCAGCGC
>JAPKYD010000119.1 GCA_026394475.1 Methanothrix sp. | reverse complement strand
GCGTTTATCTGCCTCCCCTGAGCCTTCTGCTTTAAATAAGACCTATCCCCTTGAGGAGCCTGAGAAGGTGCAGAATGGAATCTTTCGGCGACAAGTTTCCTTACATTCCGGAAAGGATATTTCGTCTCGGGGAGCTGGCATGTAACCTCTGGTGGAGCTGGCACCCTGAGTCCAGAGCTCTTTTCTACAAGCTCGCCGGAAATGGAGCTGAGTTCAAGACCCAGAATCCCGTGAAACTGCTCTCCGAGTTGGACCGGTCCATGCTGGATGCCGTAGCCAAGGACTCACGATTCTTAAGGCGTTACGATGCGGTCATGGCCAGGTTCGATGCAGAGGTGAACGCCTACCAAAGCTGGTTCAACTCCAAAGTTCCCAATCCTGGAATGTACCCTATCGCCTACTTCTCAGCAGAGTACGGCCTGCACCATTCCTTGCCTTTCTACGCGGGAGGACTCGGCTTCTTGGCGGGAGATCTCCTCAAGGAAGCAAGCGATCTGGGGGTTCCCATGATTGGACTTGGATTCATGTATCCCGAAGGCTACCTGCACCAGAAAGTCTCGCCTGACGGCTGGCAGATGAATGAGAGTGAGACATTAGACAGGACCCGGGCCCCCATCAGCCGCGTCAGAGATATGGACGGGCAACCCTTGGCGATCAAGGTGCCCATCAGCGAGCTTCCCATCTACTTCGAGGTCTGGAAGGCTCAGATAGGCCGGATTCCCCTCTACCTCATCGATACGAATATCGAGGCCAATGATCCCTGGAACAGGGGCATGTCGTCGCGCCTTTACATAGGCGATCCAGAGCAGCGCCTGGTTCAAGAGATCGTCTTGGGGATAGGCGGAACGCAGCTTCTGAATGCCTTAGGCGTTCGCCAATCCATCCTTCATCTGAACGAAGGCCATTCTGCCTTCGCCGTCCTGGAGAGGATCAGGGAGAAGGTGGAGAGGGGTTTCGGCTACAGGGATGCGGCCGATCAGGTCCGGGCTACCACCATCTTCACCACTCATACATCCGTTCCCGCGGGTCACGATGTCTTTGCGTTTGCCCTCATGGACAAGTATTTCGGCTCTTATATCCCTCTGCTGGAGATGGACCGAGACGAGTTCTACCGGCTGGGCGTAGATCCCCATAATCCAGCTGCCGGATTCAACATGACCGCATTCGCCTTGAGGATGGCAACCCACTGCAATGCCGTGAGCAAGAAGCATGGAGAGGTGACAAAGCAGATGTGGCATCACCTCTGGCCGAAGCTATCCGAGGGCGAAGCGCCCATAAGCTACATCACCAACGGCATACATGTTCCCACCTGGATAGACTCACGCATGGCTTTGCTCTTCAATAGATATCTGGGCCCGAACTGGCTGGCCGATCACGATAATCCTTCCATCTGGCAGCTGGTGGACGACATTCCCGATGAGGAGCTGTGGAGAACTCACCGGCTGCTGAAGATGATAATGATAACAGTGATGCAGGAGAGGGCCCGCGAGAGGTGGAAAGAGGGTGCTGATCCCAATATCATCATGGCCTCGGGGATCATGTTCGATCCCAACACCCTGACCATCGGCTTCGCACGCAGGTTTGCGTCTTACAAGAGGGCCAACCTTATTCTGCACGATCTGGAGAGGCTGAAAGGAATTCTCAACCATCCCAGGCATCCGGTGCAGATCGTATTCGCTGGAAAAGCGCATCCTGCCGATAACTCAGGCAAGCAGCTCATCCAGCAGGTCTTCAATGCGGCCAAAGATCCGGCCTTCGAGGGCAGGATCGCCTTCATTGAGGATTACGATGAGGTGCTGGCGCAGTATCTGGTCCATGGAGTAGACGTTTGGCTCAACAATCCCCAACCGCCCTTCGAGGCCTCGGGAACCAGCGGCATGAAGGCCGGGATAAACGGAGTGCCTCATTTGAGCGTCCTGGATGGCTGGTGGATCGAGGGATACAACGGAGCAAACGGCTGGGCCTTCAATGGCTCTGGAGATGGCTCTGAAGCGACGGACTCTGAAGAACTTTATACTATCCTTGAGAAACAAATAGTGCCTGTTTATTACGATAAAGATGAATCCGGAGTATCACAGGGCTGGGTCAAGATCATGAAGGAATCTATAAAGAACGCGACTCCCAGGTTCAGCTCTCGCAGGATGGTCAAGGAGTACGCTCTTGGTTTCTATCGGGATGCTCTGAGGTATGCCAATGAGATGGTGCCTTAGACCTCGGTCTCTATGATCCACGAGGCCGATATCACCAAAAAGATGAAATGATCATGAGACAAGAGCAAAGCAATGACTTCGGTGGCAAGAGCAATGCGCATTGAATTAATCCTGTTCCTGATATTGTTTCTGGTGGCCCCAGCCTGGGCCGCCCACGAGGCCGGAATGGTGGGGCCCTTCAACATATCCTTCGATATGAATACCACAACGAAGTACTCCGTCATCGTTGAAGGCCCTTCCAGCGATGTCACATCGTCCGGAGTGAAATTCACCAGGTACTACCTCACTGTGGATAGCGCAGAGTACTTTGCCTTGTTAGCCCTGACTGAATATGAAAAGCCCATGCTGGCCAGCATCGATGCCAATAAAGATATTGTAGTGGCGGCCCTGCAGGGCTCGGGGGCCGATCAGCCCAAGCTCTATCAGCCTCTGATAGACGGGCAGCCGGGCGTGCTGGGCAGCTTCAGGTTCGAAAACCAGTACACGGGTCCAGAGACTTACCAGCAGGGGGATATCGTCGTGGCTGCCAGCTACTCGCCGGACGGGGCTGTTCAGGATAGCGGCGAGTATCGCGGAAGGACCAACTGCCGTGTCATATCCACTTACCCTTGGGAGATCATCAGGGATCTGCTTTATACCCTGCATATAGAGGTGCCAAAAGAGGAGAGCATTCCCGGAAATCAGTCGTGAGAGCCGGATTGGGCTCGGGGCGAGCATGAGGGTTTGCATTGGATTTTGCCTTCTTGGGCTTCAGGGCCCACAAAGCGACTGCAGGCTTTTTTTTGCCTCTGAAAAATGTTCTTCATCCATGATCGCAAGGCTGGATACAGTCGTAAAATCTTTTTCTTTGTTGGTATCATTATTGGCATGCACGAATTCATGGAGGACTCATATAGACATTAGATGAAATCTACATAAAAATCAGGCTTTAATATTAAGCCGAAGAATATGGCATCTGGAGGAATTAATATCAATACAATCAAACTGATGTTGTCTGTAATGACGCTGGCTGTGCTGATGGCAGTATGTGCAAGCGCTGCAGATGATGGAGCATATGACCATGAGCATAACTTTGGTGGCGATCATCATGGTTTCAACGGTCATGATCGCGGATACGACTGGCTGAATCCAGGAGGTTCACATTCATACACCTGGTGGACTCCATACTACTACGATTATACCTGGTATCCCACATACACCTATTCATATTATCCGACCCAATACTATTATACGACGCCTGTAGCCTACAGCACCTATTACTATGATCCAGCGGTGTACAACTACGACCCCTGGTGGGCGGCCAATGTCTACGGGCCGGGTGGAGCGACCTACTACAGCAGCTGGTCTTGGTCATCTCACCATGGCGGATTCTTCTAAATCAAAGGGAAGAAGGCCCTTGATCCTGAAGGTCTTTGATGAAGCGAAATTGATCAGGAGGAACCCTTTAGCTTGATGCAGCGCCTCAGGTAAGGCAACATCAGCTTTCAGGAAGCCGAAGGAGCCGCTGCCGACGCGGCGGGGCTCCCAAGGCACGCCCCGAGCAAGACGGTATCTCTTGCGTTATGAGTGAATTTAAGGAAGATACAAGCACGCTTAGCGTTTAAGAGCATGCTAAGGGTGTCAATTACAGGAACACCTCTCACTTCAGCGATGCGGCGTGCAAGTCATCATCCAGGATGGCGATGGATTCAGAAATCTCAAGGGCCAGCATAAAACCTGCGTCTCCCCAGGGCCTAGATCTGTTTACAGGGCCTTTGCAGATTGTTGGTGATATCCTTTAAATCCCTTTGAGAGTATAGCCGAGCTGAGTCCTGCTGACGTTAAGATTTTGAACTGCCTCTGTCAATAGCATAAGATATCGAAATGAAATTGAGCTGCAATCTCAATCTCTGGAAACGTATATAGATCATGAAGAATCTATAGAGATATCAATTATGACATTCAAAGAAGAGCTTATTAAAAATGTCCAGTCCGCCGTCCACCCCCGCGAGGGTGCCTGCGGCATCTGCCACGGCGTGGCCGAGGAGATCTGCCGCGCCAAAGGTCGCATCGTGGCCTACGAGCGGCCGGGCGGCATCCTGGCCCGCATCTTCGATGATCAGGGAAATGTCATCGGCGAGGGCTTCGGTGTGGTCTGGTCGCCCGCCGTGCTCGCGGCCGAGATCGATGCTGGGCTGATTCAGGAGGACGTGGCCGAGGGCTTGAAGAAAGAAGGCATCAACACCCCGGAGGATATCGAAAAGGTAGCATATTTGCAGGGCTACGGGCGGGTGCTCACTGCAGCCGCGCTGGCGCTGGTGGCCGTCAAGGATCTGGGCGGCCGAACGCTGATCAGGCGAAAAGGCTTAGGCGTCGTGGCCACCTTTCTGGACAGGGAGGGCGGCGTGATCGCCACGTCGCCGCCCTCCTACTGCCCCACCTGCGCCGTGGCCATAGGCGCGGCGCAGACGCCCCTGCTGGCGGAGAGGATCAAAGAGGCCTTGAAGGATTCCCCGAACACGGGACTGAAAAAGTTCGAGCAGGGGATCGAGAACCGCTACGAGGTCAAGGGCGGTCATGTGAAGGTAACTCTGGCCAAAGGTGATGAGCTGCTGGCGCGCAGCGTACGGGGATGCTGCATGGCCTACGGCACCGCCAAGGCGGAGATCGTGGCCGGGCTCGTCCCGGAGGCCAGCGCCGAGCTCTTCAAGAACTACTGCAACCTCTGTCCCTTCAAGCACTGCTGGATGGAGAAGTCCATGGGCGCGACGGGCAACATCATTCTGCACCGCTTGAGCGAGATCGGCACCGAGATCGAGGTCACCGCCGAGGGCGGCATCGTGGCCCGCATACCCGGTCCGGAGGGCGAGGAGATCCAAGGGAGGGGCACACTCTGCTCGCTTTCCGCGCTCACCAACATGCTCCTGCGCGGAGACGCCCAAAAGATCCTTCGGCCTTCGGAGACGAAGAACTGGGATGAATAATTCCGTCTGTAATATCACATATTCCTGCCATCCCAGATCTTTAGTGCCTCAAACCAGAGTATGCTGGCCATCCCTGCCAGGAGGCAGATGGCTATTTCGATGACGCAGAGGGAGGCAAATTGAAAGAGATCTCTGAGGAAAGGAACGTAGAGCACCAATCCCAGAAAGATCAAGGCTCCTCCTATCACCCACCAGAGGGCGGCATTGGGCGTGCTCAGAGTCTCGTGCATGGTGCGTGACCAGGATCTGTTTGTCAATATCAAACCCAGGTTGGCCGCGATCAAGGTGGTGTAGCTCAGGGCCCTAGCCTCCATCTCCCCCTGACCACGGTAAAGAGAGACCGCGAAGACCGCCAGGGTGATGATCAAAACACTTAGGCCCTGCAGCAGGCTCAGGGTCACGGTGCGTCTGCTGAACAAAGGCTTTTGTGGATCGCGCGGTCGTCGCTGCATCACATCCTCCTCCTCCGGCTCAGCCTCAAAGACAACGGAGCAGGCCGGATCGATGATCAGCTCCAAGAAGACAACGTGCACAGGCAGGAGGACGAGGGGCCACTGCAGTAGCACGGGAATAAGAGACATGCCCGCAATGGGCACGTGAATGGCGAGGATGTAGGCCATGGCCTTCTTGATGTTGTCGAATATTCTGCGCCCCTGCCGAACCGCCCGCACAATGGAAGGGAAGGCATCATCCAAAAGCACCAGTGAAGCTGCCTCGCGGGCCACGTCCGTGCCCCGGCCACCCATAGCAATGCCGATGTCCGCCGCCTTCAAGGCAGGCGCATCATTGACGCCGTCGCCGGTCATGGCCACCACCTCTCCTTGGGCCTTCAAGGCCAAAACCAGCCTCAGCTTCTGCTCCGGCACCATCCGAGAAAATATGTTAACGCCTTTGATGTGCTCTTGCAGATTTGCATCGGAGATCCTTTCCAGCTCCGGTCCGCTCAGAACTTTATCCGCAGATCTGATCCCAGCCTGGCGGGCAATGGCCTGAGCCGTGTCCGGATAGTCTCCGGTTATCATTATTACTCTTATCCCGGCATCGTAGCATTCCCTGATGGCATCGGCCACGCCAGGGCGCACGGGATCGGCCAAGCCGATGAGACCTTGGAACTGAAACTGGAAGTCGTGCTGGCCGACCGGCAGGGCCGTCTCTTTGAACCTTGCTCTGGCCACGCCCAGGACGCGCAGGCCTTCTTTGGCCATGATCTTTGTATTTTCTGAAAGCTGTTGGCGAGAAAGCGCATCCAGATGGCAGAGGTCTGCAATGGCCTCCGGCGCACCCTTGCATGCGATGATGAAATCCGTGCCTTCCGGAGACCTCCAAACGCGAGACATGGCCAGGAGCTCCTTGGACAGAGGATACTCCAAAACCAGAATCCAATCCTTATGCATGTGCTCAGTCTTCTTCAGGTAGTCGTCGCCCAGCTGCCTGAAGGCCTTCTCCATGGGATCGAAAGGATCGCTCTGCGAGGCCAGGATGCCGTACTCTACTGTCTCATGAATGCCCTCGGGCAAAGGGCCCTGCTTTACGTCGAGATCGTAAAGTTTTTCGCCGGCAAAGATCTTTGTCACAGTCATGCGGTTTTGTGTGAGGGTGCCGGTCTTGTCCGTGCAAAGAACAGTGGCCGCGCCCAGCATCTCGACCGCAGGAATCCGGCGGGTGAGAACATTGCTCTGGGAGATCCTCCAGGCACCCAAGGCCAGGAAGATGGTTAAGACCACGGGAAACTCCTCCGGCAGGACGGCCATGGCCATGGTGATGCCTGCCAAAAATCCTTGCAGCCAGTCATCTCTGGTCAATCCGTAGACTACCACCACCACAGCGCAAAGGCCCAGTCCCAGCAGGGCCAGCCTCTGCACCAGCTCAAAGGTCTCTTTTTGCAGTGCCGTCTTCTCAGTCTTGACCTTCTGCAATGCCCGTCCGATCTTGCCGATCTCCGTGCTGGTTCCTGTGGCCTTCACCTGGGCTGCTCCCTGGCCCTGCACCACGAGGCTTCCGGAATAAACGAAGGGCAGCTCATCGCCACCCGGCCGGGACATGACGGACTTTCCGTCGGAGCAGACTTTGCGCACGGAGACGGATTCTCCTGTGAGAAGAGATTCGTCTGCCGAGAGGTTGACGCAGTATCGCAGCTCTGCATCGGCAGGCACGCGATCCCCCTCGGATAGAACTATCAGGTCTCCGGGAACAACCTCTCGCCCAGCGATGCGTTTATGCACGCCGTCCCTGATCACCAGGGCTCTGGGGCTGGAGAGGTCGCGCAGGGCCTCCAGTGCGCGCTCCGTCTTTCGCTCCTGGTAAAGGGTGATGCCGAGAACAACGAAGACGAAGCCCAAAAGCATCAGAGCTTCTTGGATGGCACCCAGCAGAAGATAAATCAGGCCTCCGGCAACCAGGAGTAGAAACATGGGCTCTTTAACCACTTCCAGGGAGATGGCAAAGATGGTGCGAGGCTTGGTCGAAGGCAGCTCGTTATACCCTTCCCGCCTGAGCAGCCCTGCAGCTTCGGCCTCGGAGAGGCCCTTAGCTGTTGTTATATCGAAGTCTTCTGCCAGGAGGTACATCCCCTATGAGTAACTGCAATTTGTTTTCTAAATCGTTCTATATATCTGTAGGTTGATTTCGGGTATTAATCTTGCGTCCAAATTGCGACTTTGATTTGCCGGGCGGTGAAGGTTTAGCCGTTGACTCTTGTAGCAGGAGATGGATACTAAAAGACCTCTCTGATCCGCGCTATAAAAAGATGAGGCAAAAGCCGCCAGGATGTATGGGGGGTAGACTATCAAAGTGTGGCCGACTTTTGCTAATACTACTACTATCTGCCCGGAATATTAATTTTACGATGATGCCCAAGATAGTGGAAAGCCCTTCAGGGGGACTTGCGCACCCGGAAGTCTATGACCACATTGTATCTGTGAGGAGCATAGCTTCTCACCACGCCCTCATAGATGACCTCAACCGATGCGCTCATCTGATCTGCCGCTTTTTCTATCAGAGCCAGATCCCTGTAAAGATCCTTCTCGGGCGCTATTGCGTAGTAGTGAACTATCCCTCCGGGCTTCGCCGCCCTCATAGCCGGGATGAGAAACTGAGAAGCGCTGTGGGGGAGGTTCATGATCACGTGATCGGCCTGACTCTCGCAGCCCAGAGCAAGACCGCCAGCGTCACCTTCCAGGATCTCGATGCTTTCGACTTTATTCAGGCGCGCATTCTCCTTCAGATACTGCACGGCGACGGAGTTCTTGTCCATGGCGATAACCCTGGCCCCCTTCTTAGCCATCAGCAGGGCGAAGGGCCCCACTCCTGCGAACATATCCAGCACCACATCGCCGGGTCTCACCAGGCCGGCGACCCTGAGCCTCTCTGTGCCCAGGCGGGGAGTGAAGTAGGCGCCTTCCAGGTCCACACGGTAGCGCAGGCCGTGCTCTTTGTGAGTGGTAACTGTCCGCGCCTCTCCCGCCACGTGCCTGAACCTACGAGTCCTGAACTCTCCTTCCACATCCGATAGGGGGGCGATGACGGCTCTTATGTTCTTGCTGGCGGACATAAGGGCAGAAGCCACACGCTCGGCATCGATATCCTCCACGATGGCTATGTCTCCCACCACTTCAAAGCTGGGCTGAAAGCCTAAGAGATCCTTTGGGCTGGGGGAGTGCTCTTCAACCGGGAAATCCATCTCAATCCGTTCGAAATCCCCAATCTGCCGGAGCCGGGAGGCTGCAAGCTCGTCAATCTCCAGGACAGGCAAATAGACGTTGGATTCGTCGGAGATGATCTTTCGGCTGCGGTCGAAGGCTGCCATCTCCACCAGGACCTTGCGGAACTCTTCACCGCGGCTTCTCTGGACCTTTATCCCATAAGACGCAACAGACATCTTGAGAACCTAAGGGGGCGGGAATTAAAATCTCTATGCCTGGCATCGTAAATCTTATAGGTTAACAATGGTTACTCGGATTGATCCAGAATTCCTGGACACAAGGTGATAAGAGATATGAAGATTTGGTGCATGATCATCGTGGCGGCTTTTTCAGCATTGATTCCAATGGCTATGGCAGCAAGTCCGATTGACGCGATTGCAGCGCCCCTTCAGGAGCAGGTGAATACTGCCGGACAAGAGCTTCAGCAGAAGGCGGTTCAGCATATCCTGGCGGGAAATCTCACCACGGAGCACATTGCTCAGGATCTCAATGCCACAAAGGAGAATCTGACAGAGCAGGCAAAAGAGAAGCTCAACAAAGAGCTCGATCAAAAACTCAACCAGAGTCTGAATCTCACTCCGGAGCAGCTTTCGCAAAGGGCGGAGCAGGAGCTGAAGAAGCAGGTCGCGCAGAAGATGCAAGCGCCGGGATTTGAGTTCACCCTGGCTCTGATTGGACTCCTGGCGGCGATCTATGTGCTGCAAAGAAGGATCTAGAGGCTACAAAAGGACGTGAAGAGGGGGTTATGGGGATGACCCTTAAGCCCGATTTTTTTGGTTTGATTCCCATTGGTGGGGAAGATTATTAATAGGAGCAGAGATGACTGACTGTCAGTCGAAATTTGAAAAGGTTCACGCATGGATGAGAGAGACAAACGAAAGGCTTCGGTGGCAAAGCTATCAGTCATTTCTAACACATGCCTGGTGATCCTCAAGCTTGTCGTAGGCATGATGATAGGATCCGTCTCCGTGATCTCCGAGGCCATCCACTCCGGCGTGGATCTGCTGGCGGCTTTGATTGCCTTTTTCGCTGTCAAGACGGCGGATAGGCCGGCAGATGACGATCACCCCTTCGGGCACAACAAAGTGGAGAACATCTCCGGAACGGTGGAAGCGCTGCTCATCTTCCTGGCAGCAGGCTGGATCGTCTTTGAGGCCGCAAAGAAGCTCATGAACCCTGAGCCCATGGAGGGAGCAAGCTTTGGCGTGGCGGTGATGCTCGTCTCATCCGTTGCTAACTTACTTGTATCGCAAAAGCTATTCCAGGTGGGAAAGGAGACCAGTTCCGTCGCCTTGCAGGCTGACGCCTGGCACCTGCGCACTGACGTTTACACTTCTGGAGGGGTCATGGCGGGCCTGACCACGATCTGGCTGGGAGAGATGCTGTTTCCCGCCGCAGATCTGCACTGGATCGATCCTCTGGTGGCTATCGGCGTGGCGATGCTGATCTTCAAGACTGCTTACAAGCTCACCGTGGAGTCGGCCAAGGACCTTCTGGATGTGAGCCTGCCTGCGGATGAAGAAGAGGACATCCGCAAGCACATCATGGTCTTTGCACCAACGGTGCGAGGATTTCATAGGTTGCGGACCCGCAAGGCGGGAGCAAGCCGCTTCGTGGAATTTCATGTGCGGGTCGATGCTGCCATGTCTGTGGACGAATCGCACCGCATTGCAGATATGATCACAGACGCCATCAAACAGCACTATCCCGGGACGACGGTAACCATCCATATTGAGCCCTGCAACTGCGCCCTGGCCCAAGAGATGACCTGCGGCTGCCTGCTCTCCGAGAAGGACAAGATGGACCTGAGGGCGAAAGCCCCGGCCCAGGCTCAATGAGATACTCACTCCAGCATCTTCTCGATCCTTTCCAGGGCCGTTTTTATCCTGGCCTGCGATGTGGCGTAGGAGAGACGGACATAGTTCACTCCGCCCGGCCCGAAGGCCGACCCTGGCGTGGCCGCGATGAGGGCATCTTTGAGGAGCCTATCCGTAAAGGCATCACCGCTATCGAATTGTGAGACATCCGGGAAGACGTAGAAGGCGCCGCCTGGAGTATTACAGGATATCCCCAAATCTCTCAGGCCTGAAACCAGCAGATCCCGGCGTGCCCTGAGCTCCGCCACCATGGCGGCAACCTCATCCTGCGGCCCGCGCAGGGCGGCTACACCGGCACGCTGAACGAAGGTCGTGGCCTGGGAGACGGAATGAGACAGCAGCCTGGTGATCCACTTCATAGTCTCCTTAGGACCGGTGAGGTATCCCAGACGCCAGCCGGTCATGGCATAGGCCTTGGAGAAGCCATTGATGGTGATGGTCCTATTCTCCATGCCGGGAAGAGAGCCGATACTGATGTGATCGTGGCCGTAAATTATCTTTTCGTAGATTTCGTCAGAGATCACGAAAAGGTTGTGGTCGCAGGCCAAGTCTCGAATCTCCTCTTGCACCTTCTGGTTGAATACAGCCCCGGTGGGATTGCTTGGCGAGTTAACGAGGATCAGCCTGGTCTTAGGAGTTATGGTCCTGGCGAGCTCTAAGGGCAGGAAGCTTTCATCCACGTCTCCCCAGACCACATGCCCGCCTGCGAAGGCCACGCAGGGCTCGTAGCTTACCCAGGAAGGTCCGATCAGAACGCATTCGTCACCCTCCTGGAGAAGCGCCTGCATGGCAGCGAAGATGGCCATCTTGGCCCCAGGAGTTACGATGACATCGTCGGCTGTTACCTTTAGCATGTTCTCTTGGCTTAGCTTCTCTGCTATGGCCTGCCGAAGCTCCGGTATGCCCGCGGTCGGAGCATAGTGGGTCTCTCCCATCCGGATGGAGTTGCAGCCCGCCTCCACTATATTCTTCGGCGTATCGAAATCCGGTTCACCTACCCCCATGTCGATGATATCTACCCCAGAGGCGGTCAATTTCTTAGCCATGGCGGAGATCTTCAGGGTGGTCGACTCGTGGATGGAGGCCATCCTCGAAGATACCATTAATTAATCGCCTCCCAGCCTCTGCAGGAGCTTGACTGCCGCCTCAACGGCCCTCTTGGCATAATCCACGCGCTGATGCGCGTCCGGCCGGGACATCTTGGGGCCGGTGATTCCCAAGGTGACGGGCTTGTCGAACTCCAAGGAGAGATCCATCAGCTTGCGAGCCGCTTGCTGTACCACGACCTCATCGTGGGCTGTCTCTCCCTGAATCACACAGCCGATGGTCACCACCGCATCGATATCATCGCGACGAAGCAGCTTCTTGACAGCAATGGGCATGTCGTATACCCCCGGAACATAAACGACATTCGCAACCTCTGCTCCCAGGAACTGGGCGTGCTCTTTGCCCAGCAGCTCCATCTGATAAGTTATATCCCTATTGAACTCCGAGACGACGAAACCTAGTCTAGCCATAAGCTCCAAACCCCGTGAAGAGTAGGCATCAACCTACCCTCCTTCAGTAATAAACCCATCGATGGATCAAAATGCATTTATCCTTGGCAATTGTCCGGGAAAAAGATGCATCATGAATCTTATTTATATCAACGGTAAGTTTGTCCCGGCTGAGGAGGCCGCGGTCTCGGTCTTCGACCATGGATTTCTATATGGGGATGGCGTCTTCGAGGGTATTCGGGCCTACAGTGGGCGCGTCTTCTGGCTGAAGGAGCACGTCAAGAGGCTCTTCGACTCCGCCCAGGCCATCATGCTCCGCGTTCCTCTGACTCAGGAAGAGATGGGCCAAGCCATCCTGGAGACGCTGCGCCAGAATAACCTGAAAGATGCTTATATCCGTCCTATAGTCACCAGAGGCGTCGGCGATCTGGGCCTGGATCCAAGAAAATGCAGCCTGTCAACGGTCATCATCATAGCCACAGAGTGGGGTGCAATGTATGGAGACCTCTACGAGGTTGGCCTGACGGCAGTGAGCGTTGCCGTCCGTCGTAATTCTCCCGATGCCCTGCCGCCCAATGTCAAGAGCCTCAACTACCTGAATAACATCATGGCCAAGATCGAGGCCAACATCAAGGGAGGCAACGAGGCGATAATCCTCGATTCCCAGGGAAGGATATCGGAAGGAAGCGGCGACAACATCTTCGTCATCAAAGATAGGAAGATCTACACGCCATACACCATGAACAACCTGAAAGGCATTACCCGTGAGGCGGTCATGGAGCTGGCCAGGGCCAGAGGCTACGAGGTTCTGGAGAGGGACCTTGGGCTTTTCGACCTTTACACGGGAGATGAGGTCTTCGTCACGGGCACGGCCGCCGAGGTGGCGCCTGTCACCAAGATCGATGGGAGAATAATCGGGGATGGCAAGCCCGGACCTGTCACCAGAGATCTCATGGCGACCTTCAAAGAGCTGACCCAGACCACAGGCACGCCGATCTACTAGGAGACAATATTTCCTCTCTTTTTTCTTTTTATTGGAAATATCAGTCCGGTACGGCTTTAATGTAAATCTTGCGTCTCCTTGGGCCATCCAATTCGAAGAAGAGAATTCTTTGCCAGGTTCCCAGGACCAGCCTCTTCTGCTCCACGGGAATTACAACGCTGCTGCCGAGAAGCGCGGCTCGCAGATGGGCGTGGGCATTGCCGTCAGAGCGATCATGGAGGTAGCCAGCGCCCTGCGGTGCCACACGTTCCAGGAGATTCAAGATATCTTTTATCAGAGCCGGATCAGCTTCATTGACAGTCAATCCCGTGGTGGTGTGAAGGGTGTAAACCAGGCAGATCCCGTTTATAACTTTGCTTTCTCTGAGAGCCTCTTGCACAGAAGGCGTGATATCCATAACTTCCACTGGTTTTCCTGAATCAATCTCGATCATGGTCTACCAGTCTTCCTTGGTTTGGTATGAATTTTTGCCAAGCGTATCTATGGAGAGAGATATCGAGGGGAGGATCCGGGTCTATTCATCTTGAGGGGATGGATGACTTTAAAAGTCATTAAACGATCCCGGATCCAAGTTCAAACTTATCACCTATCATATATAAATTTTACTGTATAAGTCTTTGAGAATTTCATGTAAAAGTAAATTACATCGGACTCCAGAGGAGGATTAGTAAAATAAGCTATTAAAATAATGTCATTGAATTTATTTATCCGTAATCTTCTTGGGTTGGGATTTGGGCTTTAGCATGTTATTATTTTTTTCCTCCAAAAGAAATTGTTTTAAGCTATTTCCAATGCCATTCTAATCTTCTGGAAACATATACTCTAAAGTATACATTCCTGGACAATCTATTTATGACCCAAAAATTATATTTGGAAATCCTCTCATTTCAATCGCAATACCCATATTCATTACATTGTTGGTAGCAGCATTTGTCTTTGCAGGAATACTGCCATGATAGACAGGTTTCCGGTGGGGTACAGATATTCTTGTAATTGGGGATCAATTGTATCGATTTAAATACAGGTACGTGTTTAGCTGGATAAGCTGGCTCTCAGCATCTGGAGACTATCGAGTCCTCTTTGTCCCCATGTTGCCAGCATTGTCATGATTCGTTCATGAATCGAAGTCCCTTTGTCATTTCGCAACGTACCCAAGATCTTCCT
>JAPKYD010000073.1 GCA_026394475.1 Methanothrix sp. | reverse complement strand
CCTTATGATGCACGAATGAAATTTGCAGAAAATACCGCCAGCTCCAGAAGGCAGCCAGATCAATTCTTCCAACCGCTTCTCCTTTTTCTGGGCAAATGCCGCGTCTCATGCACTTCGGGGTGCGAGGGCATACGCATGCTGCCCGGCCCGAGGGGCAGCCCAACCAGCCCAAGCGGCCATCGACGGCCAAGCGAGGGTAGGCCAAAAGGCAGGCGGTCGAATGGCTATGCTATTAGAACTACGCGACTTGATATGAAACTCCGATAGCCTGAAACTCCCCAGTTTCCTGGCGCTCCAGCTTTGCCTTGATTTGTTCGAACCTTCTCACAGTCTCCTGTGAGTACAGCCGCTCTCCGCAGCGCAGGCAGACCTCAGCACAGACCTTCAGAACTGCAGTATTGACGCCTCCACGTAATACCTTCTCAACTTCCTTTTCTACCAGATCGCCACCGCAGACCGGACACTTTTCAAAGGGCATCGTATTCATCTCTTCCTCACTTTGCAGTCAATCCATAGATTTGGGTCAGGTCGGTAGACTGTGATCAGGACAGCCCACCGTTTCTTTTCATTATACGCCCAAACACTGTGGACCGAATCGCCGCCAAAGGTTTGACCGAATATAAGAGCGCTTGGATAGGGCGAATCATCCTGATATTCCTCAATCACAACTCCGTGCAGAGCCGAAAAGTAGATCTCGTCGAACTTGAGTCGATCTGCATTGGCCTCTTCATAGGCATGATCGGTTATTCTTACTCGGCCTGCTTGTATAGTTTCTATGATGTCGGCAAGTTCCACCCGACCTTTTCCATCCACGGATTTATAAATTCCTATTATGATTATTAAAGGTTTATGTCAGCCTTTTCTTCCATCTGAGGGCTCAGTCCCGACTCGCCTGATGCAACCTTGAGTTCCTACAGCAGGCGGTCCGGCCCAAGGGGGCAGCCCCCGGCCCTGCCCACGCGACCTTCGGCGGCCTCAGGCGCGCGCGAGCAGGGGACCCGAGGCTTGGCAGCAGTTTCAAGAACCGAACGGGAGCGAAAGGCTATATCTCATCACGATAATAATTCTGGCAATGTTTGCAGAGTACATTAAAGCAGCAATGGATAAAGCAGTCTACGAGATCATAGATGACCCAGAGCCCTTTTATGGCGAGATCCCTGAACTTCAGGGTGTTTGGGCCTCGGGAAAGACGCTGGAGGCCTGCCGAGATAACCTCATGAGCGCTCTCGAAGATTGGATAGCTTTCCGGCTCAGAACAGGAAGATCCATTCCTTCGATCGGCGGAGCTTCCATTGTGGTTTCAGCGGAGCCGGTGAGCGTTGTCGAATAAGATCTCCCCAGTCTCACGGCGAGAGCTTATCAGGCGATTAAGGAAATTGGGATTCGATGGTCCCTTCCCTGGATCGAAACACGATGTCATGGCTAAGGGAGATATTTCTATCATTGTTCCCAATTCACATCGTGGTGAAGACATAGGAGTAAATCTGCTCGCAAGAATCCTGAAGCAAGCTGCTCTCTCTCGGGAGGAGTGGCTTGGCTCTAAATGAACTTGTGGAAAGGGTTTCAGCCTGCGCGAGCTCTTCCGGCGGTCCGGCCCCGGGAGGAGCAGCCCCCAGCTCTGCCCAGGCGGCCTTCAGAGGCAGCTCAGGCGCGCGCGGGCGAGGGCCCCGACCGGGCAGGCGGGCCCCGCATGGCGGCCAGCGATGCGAGCCCGGACGGCCCGGACCACGGGCGGCGAGCCAGAGCGCAACCGGGACCGGCAAACGCAACGCGCTCGTTGGGCTGCTTGGGCGAAGCTGACAGCAACCACACGGATCGCAAAGCTGGAGACCTTAAAGAGTCCTTGCGAAAGGTCTTTGTGCGTTCTTGTGTTAGATCGTCACAGTTTATTGGCCGGAGCGTGAAGAAGAATGGCTGGAATCACGAAAAAGGAGGTGCAAATGAGTTCCAATGCTCATGATTGCTGCTATTGTGCAGGCAAGATGCGTGAAGGCAGACATGATTTCATGGCCATGGTTGGGGATGAGATAATAGTCATCAAGGATGTTCCGGCTCTTATCTGCGATACGTGTGGCGAGGTCGAATACACGCTGGAGGTATCACGAGAGATCGATGTGATCATGAAGGATTTTTTCGCGGGACGGCTGCTGGCGAAGCCCCTGGCGGCGGGGGAAATCGTATTCAAGCCCCAGCGTGCGGACTCGATTGCATGATCATCTTTTGCTAAGCGGAATTCCCCAAGAAGATCACGCTCAACACCCGCGTCCGCTCGGAATCGGGAGATGCTGGAGATGACGCTGGGGCTGGGCGAGTTCCAGGCGCTCTTCTGCGAGCGCGCGCGTACCTGTGGGGGCGCAGGCTGAGGGCGAGGGCAGGCAGGCGGAGGCGGGATGGGAGGCGATATACATAGATTAAAAGTATGTGTTTAGCTCACTTCAATCAGCATCAATAAA
>JAPKYD010000115.1 GCA_026394475.1 Methanothrix sp. | reverse complement strand
ACATCCTGCTTGATCTGAGCAAGGTGTATTTAGTAGAATTAAATGACTGCAATATAATTTCAGAAATACCTAGAAAATTAGAGATGCTTGACGCCAAATTAGGATTTGATTTATTCCCTAAAAACCGGAGTTAAGGTTATAATTAAAGATATAGTTTTATTAATAAACTTTGATGACCATGATGAAGCCTATGATGTAACTCCTCAAATCCTGGATACCCTACTAAACGATCCCCGGACAATTGAAGCCCTGGAGAACGCCGGGGTCACGCCAGAAGAATACATCCACTTTGTGAAATCTCTTAGAAAAAGGAAGTGAACCAATCCCGCTCTACTGGAGTGCAGGCGACGAGGGCCCCCGGCCATCCATGCTCGGAATTCAGGCGACGAGCGACCTCGGCCAGGACTCCCGAGGTATCCGGTCGAGTTCCAGCCCCTAGCCTTGGCCTGGGCCCCATCATCGAGGACCTGGAGCAAGAACGCATGATAAGCTCCGCAAAGGCTGGATTCATGAACGGCACGCGCCGCAGCAAATGATAGCGACGAAGTAGCAGCATACTATCTCTGGAGCCAGTGGCCTGCCTGTGCCCAGTGCAGATAAACGTTATATTCCAAAGGCTACCAATAGAATCTCGATATGTTCTCTGAGTATATCGAAGCCGCCTTGGAAAGGGCGGTGTACAAGACCATCGAAGACGAAGAGCCTATCTTTGTCTCTGTCCCCGAGCTTCCTGGCGCGTGGGCAACGGGCAAGACCATCGAGGAGGCCAGGAAGGAGCTCATCTCGGTTATCGAAGGCTGGATAGCTCTTAGGCTCCGAATGGGACGGTCGATACCATCGATAGGCGGCCACACGATAACAGCATCTACTGAACCGGTGAGCATTGTTGAGTAGGATTACTCCGGTTTCACGGGGCGAGCTGATCAGGCGATTAAAGAAAATCGGATTTGATGGACCGTATCCCGGCTCGGATCATGATTTCATGGTTAGAGGGGATAACTTCGTGCGATTACCAAACCCCCATCGGCGAGAGATCGGCGTAAAACTGATCTCTGAGATTCTCCGTGAGGGTGGGATCGATCGAGATGAGTGGCTGTCAGCAGGTTAGCTGACATTAAAACTGGAAGACGCGATAAAAGGGAATAGCTACCCCTGCCCCGACCTCCCTGTCTGGGTAGACATCCTTTGGCTTAGGCCACATCAGTTTTGCTCTCCAAAGGTAGTCCTATGACACTCTGTATGATTTCCAATAAAATGTCATAGAACCAAGCGGCTATCTTCGCATAAAGTCCAAGGCTCCACCCGCGCCGCCAAGCCGCACCTTCCCCCCACGCGCGGGCTCGCGGGTGTACAGGCGGGGCTCCCGGCTATCCAGCTCGACCGGAATGCAGGCGATCCGTCCACCGGCTGGCCCCGGCTGGCTGCATCCTGCTCTCCGCTCATCCAATATTCAGTCCTCCGCTCTTTTTGCAAAAGGATTTTAGCCGTTGAGGCACTACCAGAAATGAGATGGACCCTACCCTCGCCGTCTTTCGCGGCCTGAAGCGCGCCGGAATCGACTTCGCTGCCTCGGTCCCCTGCGTCAACCTGCAGCAGCTCTTGACCATGGTCAGCGAAGACCCGGCAATCATCCACGTCCCCGTGACCCGCGAGGAGGAGGGCGTGGGAGTGTGCGCTGGGGCCTGGATGGGCGGGCGGCGGCCTGTGCTGCTCATGCAAAACTCAGGCCTTGGAAACAGCATCAACGCCCTGGCCTCGCTGGACTTTCTCTACAAAATTCCCCTGCTCATGATCATAAGCCACCGGGGCTGCGAGGGCGAGCCCATCGTGGGCCAGGTGCCCATGGGCAGGCTTACCCCTGGGCTGCTGGAGGCCATGCAGATTTCTCGCTTCTCGCCTGCCCCCGACCAGGCTGAGGAGACGGTGGCGTGGGCCTGGAGCCTGGCCGCAGCAGAGCATAAACCCGTTGCCGTGCTCCTGGATCTGCAGTTCTGGAGGGGCAGATGAAGCGCATCGAGGCCATCGCCCTGGCCGCAAAAGCTGCCCAGGGGCAAAATGCCCTGCTGGTGTGCAACATCGGCTTTCCCAGCCGGGAGCTTTACGCTGTCCAGGACCGAAGCGAGAACTTCTACATGCTCGGCTCCATGGGCCTGGCCTCCTCCATCGGCCTGGGCCTGGCCCTGGCCCGGCCTGAGCGAAGGGTGATAGTCCTGGACGGAGATGGGGCAGTGCTCATGAACCTGGGGACGCTGGCCACCATCGCCCATCAGGCGCCCGAGAATTATCTGCTGGTGATCCTGGACAACTGCTGCTACGGCTCCACTGGCTCTCAACCCACCTGCACCTGCCTTGGCACAGACCTGGAGAAGATGGCGAGCGGTGCGGGAGTGACCAGCGCGAGAACGGCTGCAAATGCTGAGGACCTGGGTCTAGCCCTCGAAGGTAATGGGGTGGTAATAGCAAAAGTGGAGCCCGGTAACGCCGACGTTCCTGTGATCAGCCTCTCTCCCCGTGAGATATTGACCAAATTCATGGGCGCTGCCCTCTCAACTGTTTCCAACCAGAGCATGCGCCAAGCCTGACGTACAATCTTTACTTCTTAACCTCTTTAACCCAAGATTTTATATCAGTTGCTGTCTCAATCATATCCATTTCAGTAAGCGATAGCTTTGTTGCCACCGAAAGCAGATTGTATCCAGAATCTCTGGAAACAAGGAGTTAATGGAAATGTATCGAAGGGATGCGCACAACTTGGCTTGCCTATTTGCCATATCTATGCCGGCCATAGTCTTTGTAAATGCATTTGCTGCATTGGGCGACTGGTTACCGAACCCTACCGTCAGTGTCGACTCTCAAGATGATTCCGGCCCGGATATTTCCGGCTTGGATATTGGCTTTCGCCCTGAAGAGGACGGCTTCAGCTTTGAGAATTATGGTGATGAGCTTGGGCCCGTTGATCTGACCGCTGTGGAGATGCAGCGTCTTTTCGGGAACTCGGTGTGCGCTGGGGATGATGAGTGCACCCTTATCCCCAATGCCAGAAGATGGATGAAGGAGAATAACAAGGAGATGGCAGGAGGGCACTGTGAGGGCATGGCTGTGCTAAGCCTTCTCTTTTATTTTGGCCTGGCAGATCCTGAGAAGTTTGGCGGGGCTACAACTCACGATTTGAAAATTGAAGGGAACGAGCTCCTCCAGAGGGAGATCGCATATTGGTGGGCCACGCAGACGACTTCGCCCGCCCAAGAGGACTCCGTAGATGGACCCAATGAGGCTCTCAAAGCTCTGGAAAAGACGTTTCAGGCTGGTGAAGATGCCTCTGATACCTGGACCGTTGGCGTCTCTATGGAAGATGGCAGCGGCGACCATGCGGTCACACCCTTCGCCGTGCAGGACAGGGGGAATGGCATTTATGAAATCTCGGTTTATGACAATAACTACCCAGACGAGACTAAGGTCATCAATGTCGACAGCAATGATAATACCTTCACCTATGAGACATCGACCAATCCGGAGGAAGAGGTCGAATCCGTACACAGGACATGGCCTAAACCTCTCAGGCACCAATGGCAGGCTGGTGCAGCAGAAATGCGACTTCTGCCAGGAGGATAACAGCACGGATGACGATGCCTCTGAAAAGACCGCGAAGCCTGCCAAGGCCAGGTACGCCCAGGTCTGGCACGACGGCAGCGCAAGTATGCTGATCAAAGATGACCAGGGTCGAAGGCTTGGTAAGCTTGCCAATGGAACCTTCGTCAATGAGATACCCGGCGCCAAAGTACACGGATTCCGGATTGATAAAGCCGAGACCTCGCAAAAGGCAACAGGTCCGAATATCTCTACCTACTGCCCTCCGGAACTAACTACTCAGTCTCCCTCGAAGGTGCTCAATTGAAGAAGACGGAAAAGCAAGAGGTAACATCGATAGGGCCCGGCTACTACACGGAGGTGGAGGGCCTTGCTCTCACCCCGGGGTCCCTGGGCCAGGTAATTTTCTCTTCTCCAAAGAAGGGCTACGAAGAAGTAAGCTACCTATTTGACGGCAATGCATCACCCAGACTCAAAGCAGGAATAAATACCGAAAATGGCCCTGCCTACGAGTTCCTTGTGACGAAAAACCGCATCAACAACAGCATCAACAAAGTTAGCAATGCATCCGGTAAGGCGACTCGCATGGGCATTGACCGCAAGTCGAACAGGCTCAAGATCAAATCCAACGGACTCGAGGGCAGAGAGATGTACGACCTAATAGTGGCCAGGTTGAGCAAAAAAGGTCCAGAGGTATTCAGCCATAGTGACATCGCTCTTGATGCTGGGGCCGCCATGATAGTGGACTATTCAAGCTGGGAGGGCGAGGGCCATGCCATGACCATCACCATAGACGAGAATGATGATGGAACAGTCGATGAAGCCTTCGACTTGGCGGACGAGGGAGGCACCTTTGGGGAGGTCACTAGCGAAAATAACCAGATGACTGAGGCTGAAGCCGATGAGGGAGATGCCAGCGGCACAGAAAGTGGCGCAGAGACTGGTTCGGATGGCGACGCAGATGCAGGAGGGGACTCAGGAAGCGACTAGCATCGCGGGCTTAATCAGGGATATTAGATGTGCTCCACCCTCTGGGTCATCTTGAAGGAGCCATCGAGTATCTTTTTCTTGAGGTCTTCAGCCAGCTTCAGCGCTCGGAGCTTATCCGATTGGCGCAGAACTACAGGTATCACATTAATAGCGCCGTCATCAGTCTTTAGCTGGAGTGACCCCAGATAACACCGGAAAGCTCCGGAGGGACATTCCGTGGTGCAAAGCCCGCAGTGAAAGCACCGCTCATCGTCGCGGCTAGCGGCTCGGCCATCGAAGTGAACCGCCTCCAGAGGGCATACCTTCTCCACCAGGCAGCGGGCGCAGCCCCGGCACTTCTCTGGATCGAACTCCACCTCCAGGTCCACGCCCTCCCAGACATCAGAATAGTCGGCATGGCCCATGGCCGTTCGGGTGTTCACATCCATGACCGGCAGGCTGATCTGCCTGTCCAGTCGGGCTATCTCCTCAAGTATCGTCTCGCTGGTCACGGGGATGGGCACCGCCCAGGAGCAGATGCACTCCGGGCCGGCCGATGTCAGGAAGCCGCCCATGTACTCCGGCTCCATGGAATGCATATCTGCAAAGCCTGCCAGGTTCGGCCTCTCCGGGCAGCTTCTCGTTCCTGTTCCAATTACAAAGCCCTCTGAGCCGTTGAGGAGAATGCGCGTGCCTATGCCTATGGTCTCCAGGAGGGGATCATTTTTCACTGGATTTATCTGGCCGCATCCGGAGAAGGTTGCGCCCCGGCAGCGAGGCTCAAACTCGCGGGCATGGAAGATGGTAAAGACGGGCTTTTCACCGGGATTTACGAAGGCAGAGTAGTTCTTGAAGGCATGGCGCGATCCGAAGAGCCGGGCAAAAGGCATCTCATCCAGCCCGACCTCGGCCTGCAGAGACCTCCCGTCGTCGGTCTCCACCTCCACCTGCACCGGCTTTCTCTCCACCAGATCTCGGAAGAGATGCCCCCCGCCATAGCCAGATCGGTCACGGCTGTGGGCTGTTCCGAATACTATAAGATCCAGGACTCCCAAATTTTCGTTGGGGCAAGGCCCCACCTGAGCTGCAATTCCGTTGATCCAGACCTTCTTTGCCCGCAGGAATGTTCCGGGACTGGCCACGGAGAAGGAGAAGACTGCGTAAGTGCCGCTCATCACTGCTCGGGTGGCTGCGGTCACGACATCCACATCCTCTAGCCTGGCCTTCTCGCCCTTCTCCACCAGCTCGCAGACCTCCTGACTGGTCATGACGACGGCCTCGCCGCGCTCGATGCGCTCCAGAATCTCAGAATAGGATCTCACCATAAAGATCTGGACTATTATGCCGAACTGAAGCCGTTTCAATCTATCGACTCATGATCAATTCTCCAGCATTATTTTGCCAAGACTCATCTATATTTATACTATTAGGATCACCGAATTAATTTGATCTGAGAGTGCACACAAAACATAACCTTCCTGGTTAATCATTCTAATTCTTGAACCTCTTCTTCTTCACGCAAAACGTCTAATCTTAATACTATTGTAGGATTCATCTGAGAGTTTATCCGTTTGAGGAGAATTTATCCCCCTGGCTGGAAACTGCTTTATACCGATAATTCTCCTTGGAACTAGTAAGATAAGCACAGGTGACCATATTTGAGGAAATTCATATTCATAGCGATCCTGGTCGCAGCGGTGGTGCTGGTCTCTTTAGGATGCATCTCATGGCCAGAGAAGAAGCTTGCGGAGAAGATCACTACGCTGAAGATTGGTTACCAGCCCAGTACGCATCAAATAGCCGAAATGGTGGCGGCGGAGAAGGGCTGGTGGGTTGAGGACCTGAAGTCTTTTGGAATAACTGAGATTAAAGAGTTTGAGTTCCCCTCCGGACCGCCGGAGATGCAGGCAATGCTTGCCGGAGACCTGGATGTTGCCTATGTAGGAACGGCACCACCTATAACGGCCATATCCCAGGGCCTTGACGCCAAGATAGTGGCCGCCGTGAATATCAACGGTTCAAACCTCGTCTTCAAGCCAGATGTAGCTTATAGTGGACCACAATCCCTGATGGGCCTAGCCATAGGCACCTACCCGCCCGGCTCGATTCAGGACACAGTCATGAAGAAGTGGCTCAATGACCATGGCGTGGACATATCCCAGGTGAAGATCCTGCCCATGGGACCAGGAGATGCAGTGACGGCCATTGAAGCAGGAAAGGTGGATGGCGTCTTCCTACCGCATCCCTATCCGGCGATAGTCGAGCTGGATGGAAAGGGCAAGTCTGCGGTAGCCTCGGGAGAGATGTGGCCCAATCACGCCTGCTGCAGCCTTGTCGTCAGCGGCAGGCTGATGAGGGACTATCCGGATCTGGTGGAGCAGCTCATCAAAACCCATATTAACGCGACCAACTACGTCAATTCCCATCACGAGGAGGCAGCAAGGATTTATTCCAACCGGACTCGTCAGGATCTGAAGACCGTGGAATACTCCATAAAGACCTGGGATGGCAAGTGGATAAGCGATCCGCACCTGCAAATCCCGTCGACTGTAGAGTATGCCAGGATCGACTATGAGATGAACTACACTCAAAAAGAGCTGACCGAAAAGGATCTCTTCGACACAGGCTTCTACGACAAGGTCAGATAGGTTTGAGACAGATGGGAATGGGCAGGATCATTAAATTGGTTCGTGAACAATGGGCTGCGATGCTGTCACTGCTGGCCCTGATCGGCTTATGGCAGTCGGCTGCCATGTTGGTGAACGACACTCTGATCCTGCCCAGCTTCCTTCAGGTTTTGAATGCCCTTTTTCGGAGCTGGCAGACGATCCTGGCAGAGGATATTCCCACCAGCCTCCTTCACTTTATTCTGGGCATGGCTGCCGGGCTCATCGTGGCTCTGCCGTTGGGCATGTGCATGGGATGGTTCAAGACCTTTGACCTGATCACAGATCCCATAGTGGAGATCTTAAGGCCCATACCTCCCCTGGCCTGGATACCCTTCGCCATCATCTGGTTCGGACTCACCAACGAAGCGGCGGGTTTCATAGTGTTCGTAGGTGCAGTTTTTCCGATACTCATCAACACTTATGTCGGCTTCCGAAATCTTCCCAAGGTCTACGTGGAGTCAGCCAAAGTGCTGGGGGCCACAAGGGATGTGGATTTGATCCGATACATCGCCTTCCCCTTCTCCCTGCCCTCGATAGCCGGAGGCATAAGGATCGCCATGGGCATAGCCTGGATGTGCCTGGTTGCAGCTGAGATGTTTGGAGTCAGCACCAGCGGATTAGGTTACAAGATCTGGTCTTACTATTATCTGCACAAGATGGATTATGTTCTCCTGTACATGATCATATTGGGTCTGTTGGGTCTGCTCATCGACCGATCATTCCGGTATGTGGTAGAGGAGAAGATGCTCAAGTGGCGCGTAGGGCTGACGCAGTGAATCTGCTCCTAAAAAATGCAAAGCATTAATAAGGCATTGGATTTCTCCTAAAGCCCAAGGTTGCCGCAATCAAGGTTGCAGTCGAGGAAAGGTCATGAAGAGAAACATCAAGGTTGAACGCCTCAATCAAAGACCGTTAGAGCAGCAGGAGATAGAGCTGGTAGAGCGCAAGGGTATAGGCCACCCGGACAGCGTCGCGGACGGCCTCGCGGAGTCCATCAGCCGGGCTCTTTGCCGGGAGTACCTTGATAGATTTGGAGCGGTGCTGCACCACAACACTGACAAGACACAGATCGTGGCGGGAAGATCGCATCCTGCCTTCGGCGGTGGCGAGGTCATCTGTCCGCTTTACATTCTGCTCACCGGACGCGCCACGCGGGTCTTCAAGGGGGAAGAGATTCCCGTGGACCCTATCGCCATCAGGGCAGCGCGAAAGCTCCTGCAGGAATCCTTATCGAATCTGGACGTCAACAACCACATCATCCTCGACGCCAAGATCGGCATGGGCTCGTCGGACTTGAGGGACGTCTTCGGCAGAAAAGTCCCGAGCGCCAACGACACCTCTTTTGGCGTGGGCTACGCGCCCCTCTCCGAGACGGAGCGCATCGTCTACAACACCGAGCGGGAGCTGATGAGCCTCAAGAAGAGCATACCGGCCATCGGCGAGGACATCAAGGTCATGGGCATGCGGGAGGGGGACACCATCAACCTGACCATCGCCTGCGCCATGATCGACAAATATGTGGCGAACCTCAAGGAGTACGCTGACACGAAGAACGACATCGTGGAGCACATCACCGAATACGCCAAACAGTTCACCTCCCGGAAAGTAAAGGCGCAGATGAACGTGGCCGACGACATCGAGCAAGGATCGGTCTACATCACTGTCACCGGCACCTCGGCGGAGATGGGAGACGATGGAGCGGTAGGCCGGGGCAACCGCGCCAATGGGCTGATCACTCCGAACCGGCCCATGAGCCTGGAAGCGACCTGCGGCAAGAACCCTATCAACCACGTGGGCAAGATCTACAACCTGCTCTCCATGGAGGCGGCCAGGCAGATCGCCACCGAGGTCAAGGGCATCGAGGAGGTTTATATCAAAATCCTATCGCAGATCGGCAAGCCCATCGACCAGCCACACATGGCCAGTGTGCAGATCGTGCCGAGGGAAGGCGTGGACATAAAGACGGTGGAGGCCGGGGCCATGGAGGTCCTGGACGAGTGGCTGGCGAACATTCCCAAGCTGCAGCTGATGCTGTTCCGGGGAGAGCTCAGCACCTACTGAGCTCCAAAATATGCCGATGCTGAATACAGGCGATTCATGTCGCTGATGAACAAGACCTAAGGGATCACGGTCATCATGTCCCATCCCGTCACCACCGGCACCTGCCCCAGCTCGCCCACTTTCTCAGCCATCTCCTCCTCGCATCCTTGCGCCTGCGGATAGAGGTGCGTGAGCACCACGTGCCTTATATTCACATTCCGAAGCACTCTCCCCAGCTTTCGGGGTGTGCTGTGGTTAGTGACATCAAACGGCTCTGGGAAAGAGCACTCGTGAATGAGCAGGTCTGCTCCCTCCGCCAGCGCGGCCACCCGGGGCGAGGGCTCTGTGTCGCCGGAGTATACCAGCACCTTATCCTCTGTCTCGATGCGGTAGGCCAGAGCGGTGACGCTGTGCATGGCCTCCTCGGCGAAGATGTCGCAGCCTTTGAGTGAGAAAGAATCCATGGGCCGCACCTCATGCACCATAACCTCCATCTTCTCCAGGTTGGGGTAGGCGCTGCGCACGATCTTGAAATAGATCTCCGTACCCTCAGGTCCAGAGATCTCCAGCCGGGGAAGCTGCGAGAGGTAACGCGCGTTGGCCAGGGCCAGCAGATCGGAGACGTGGTCCAGGTGCAGATGGGTGAGAACCACCGTGTCCAGCGCCTCGATGTTCACCCCAGCCTGGTCCAGGCGCAGCAGAGTGCCCGCCCCGCAGTCCAGTAGCAGCGGCTTTTCATTCTCGATCAGGATCGCTGCTTGAGAGCGGCCGGGCTGAGGAATGCCCACGCCCGTCCCGAGAAGCGTGACCTTCAGGCTCATGCTGTTCCGATTCGAACCCAATGGTAAATAATGATATTCATGACATCTGATATGAAACATCGCAAACTTTTAACATCTTGAAGCATTAAGGCGAAGAAGCGCCAAGGTGTCAAGATGGCCCTTATAAAATCAAAGTATAAAGGTGAAGGCTTAAATGCTAAGCCTTTCCCCATCCTCGCTTCTATCGATACCAACGAAGCTCACCGCCTCAGGGCCGGGCGCTTCAAGAAAGCGATCGAGGCTGACGAGCACTTCCTTCTATGGAAGGTCGAGAACCTGTCGCACGACATACGTTTCCAATGGAAAGATAAAACTCTGAACGTCGAGCTCAAAGACTTCACCGGCGATTGCCAGAGCGATTATGTAGCTTCGATCATCAATTCGGAAGGCCGACTATATCATCAGGCTTTGACAGGTCGAGAGATCCAAGATCCTCTAATAATTATGGTCCTGGGTGGAGATACGGAGGTGGCTTCGGCTATAGCCAAGACGGTTTTCTCAAGAGGCTTCCTTGGACAGAAGGCCGAAGACAAGATCATCGAATATACTCATATGGTCGAGAGCTTCGAGGCCAACTGCGAGGGCTGCAATATCCGGGTATGGAGGCTGAAGGAGAACCCCTATGGGCGTATGCTCCTCAGGGTCCGCAAGATCTTGGGGGGCGGGGATCTGTCCTGCTTTCGTCCCAGTCCAGCCGACGGCGAGCGGAAATTCGTGGGGCTATCCCTGCTGATTGGAAACGGCATCTGTCCCGCAAGGTCGGAAAGCATTCTGGAGAAGTTCAATCTGACTTTGGAATCCAAGAAGCCGGATACCTACCTCAACGACTGCAACGGAATAGGCCCAAAGCTCGCTTCGGTCGTCCAGGAAGCATTCAACCTTCCTCATGAGATAACAACACGTCCGAAGGTGCGAAAAGCCAGGCGAGGCAAGTATGAATCCCGGGGTTGGGTTTAAGTATCTGCAAATGGTCTCATGCCATGATTTGACTAAATTTCAAGGTGATGAGTTTTGCAAAAGAGCATCATCAAAGATCCCAGCCTCGCCGAGGTCGGAGAGAAGCGCATCGAATGGGCCAGGCGCCACATGCCCGTTCTGGAGAGCATCAAGCAGGAGTTCGAGAAGACCAAGCCCCTGAAGGGCGCAAGGATCGTGGCCTGTCTCCATGTCACTGTGGAGACTGCCAACCTGATCACTGCTCTTGTCGCAGGCGGTGCAGAGGTGGCAGTTACGGGCTCCAACCCGCTCTCCACGCAGGATGATGTGGCCGCGGCGCTGGCAGCGCGGGGCCTGCATGTCTACGCCTTCCGGGGCGAGAACGAGCAGGAATACTACGACTGCATAAAGAAAGCTCTGAATATCAAGCCCAATGTGACCCTGGACGACGGCGCAGACACCATTGCCATTGTGCACAAGGAGCATCCAGACCTGGCCGGGCAGATGCTAGGTGGCTGCGAGGAGACGACCACAGGCGTCGTGCGCCTGCGGGCCATGGCCGCAGACGGGGCTCTGCGCTACCCTGTCATTGCCGTGAACGATGCCGAGACCAAGATGATGTTCGATAACAGGTACGGTACGGGCCAGAGCACCCTGCACGGCATCATGAACGCCACCAACTTCCTCTTTGCAGGCAAAACCGTCGTGGTCGGAGGCTATGGCTGGTGCGGCCGGGGCTTTGCCATGCGGGCTAAGGGCCTAGGCGCCAACATAATAGTGATAGAGGTCGAGCCGCGAAAAGCCCTGGAAGCGGCCATGGACGGATACCGGGTCATGCCCATGAGCGAGGCCGCATCGCTGGGGGATTTATTTGTAACCCTCACCGGCGACATAAACGTAATCAGAAAAGAGCACTTCGAGCTGATGAAGGACCAGGCCCTCCTCGCCAACAGCGGCCACTTCAATGTGGAGATCGACATTCCGGCGCTGGAGAAGATGGCGGCTGAAAAGAATGAGATGCAAAACAACGTCACAGAGTACAAGCTCAAAGACGGCAGAAGGCTTTACCTGCTGGCGGAGGGCCGACTGATCAACCTGGCCGCAGCCTACGGACATCCTCCGGAAGTCATGGACATGTCCTTTGCCAACCAGGCGCTGGCGGTGCGCTACATCGTCGAGCACGGCAGAAGCCTGGAGAGACAGGTCTACGCCGTGCCCGTCGAGATCGATCGCAGGGTGGCGGAGCTCAAGTTGGCGGCCATGGGTTTGGCCATCGAGAAGCTAACACCGGAGCAGGATAGATACCTGCACAGCTGGCAGATGGGGACGTGAGGACCTTGGATCTGAAGAAGGAGAATCTAGAGGCGTACCTGAAGAGCCTCTTCGGGAAAGACCTGAAGCTCTTGAGCGTGCGCAAGATGGGCGAGACCATCCCCACCACCGAGGATGTCAAAGGATTCGGATACGGATCGCCGCTGCTGGTGGAGTATGAGGCAAAAAGAAAGAAGGGCTCGGCCGTCATTTCCACCATGCGCGTGCAGCACGGCTTTGGACACGACCACTTCTCCGACCGGGCGAGGATACTGATCTGGCAGAACTCGACCTTCGCCAAGCTTCCCGACCACGTCCCTTCCCTGGATGTGGGCTACTTCTCCAACAAGGGGAAGCTGGTCTCCGCCGGAGACGCCCGCGAGTACTTTCTGCTTATGCCCAAGGTAGAAGGGAAGGAGTACTTCTTCGACCTGGAAAGGGTCAAGGAGAACGGAGCCACCGACCTGGACCATGACCGAGTGGTGGCGCTCTCCAATTATCTGGCAAAGATTCATTCTGCCAAGAAAGACTGCCCACCGCTCTACCAGCGCAAGATCCGCGAGATAGTGGGAGATGGAGAATGCATCTTTGGCATCCTGGATGACTACCCGGATAACCCCAGCTTCCTGGATCCTGATGAGCTGCGCGAGATCGAGAAGATCTGCGTGGATTGGCGCTGGCTTCTGCGCGATAAAGAGAGGCGGCTCTGCCAGGTGCACGGAGACTTCCATCACTGGAATGTGATGTTCCGAGAGGGTACGAACTTCACGGTGCTGGACCGGAGCAGGGGGGAGTGGGGGGAGGCAGCAGATGACATCACGGCCATGGCCATGAATTACATCTTCTACTCTGTACAGAAGAGCTTGCGACTGACAGGTGACCTGAAAGATCTCTTCGAGCTATTCTTCGAGAACTACCTGGAAAAGACTGGCGACGAAGAGCTGCTGGAGGTCATTGCACCGTTCTTCGCCTTCCGGGCCGTGGTCGTGGCCAGTCCTACCTGGTACCCCCTGCTCTCCGACGACGTCAGAAGGACGCTCTTCAACTTCCTGGAGAATGTCCTTGGCTGCAAGCAGTTCAATTACAAGGACGTGAACAGCTATTTGGCATGAAGACCTACGCCTTCGAGCTCTCCGGTGAGCACGAGACCCTTCCTAGAAGCGAGGCTCTGGCCCTGGTGGAGATCTATTCTTCCGGATTCCAGGAGCTCTGCTTCCTGGACCAGTGCCTCATAGTCGAAGCCAAAGGTCTCGATGTCGAGGCAGTGGGAAACCGCCTGGCCATGACTCATCGTATAATCGAGGTCTTGGCGATCTGCGATGCCAGGCATGATGCTCTCGCTGAGGTCGTAAGCAACCTGGAACTACCCCAGAAAAGATATCTGGTCAGGGCCAGGCGCATCAAAGACGCTATGCCAAAGGCCGACGAAGTGGAGCGCGAGGTAGGTCGCTTCCTTTTTCAGAGAGGCTTCAGGGCAGACCTGAGGAATCCAGGAATGATGCTTAGGGCGATAATCACCGGCGGGAAAATAGTCCTGGGGCTGGAGGTCGCAAGATCAGATCGCAGCTCTTTCGAGGCACGTCGGCCCCACCTCAAGCCTTTCTTCCATCCCGGTGTGCTTATGCCCCGCATGGCTCGGGCCCTGATCAACCTCTCCCAGGCTCGCGCGGGCGAGCGACTGCTCGATCCCTTTGCAGGAACCTGCGGCATTCTGATCGAGGCCTGCCTGATCGGCATCGAGAGCGTAGGAGTGGAAGTTCAGGCCAGGCTGGTAGAGGGCGCAATGTGCAACCTGACAGGCCTGGACTGCGCCCTATTCTTGGGAGACGCAAAGCGCTTGCCCTTCAAGGATTCATCCTTTGACACCGCCGTCCTGGACACGCCCTACGGAAGGTCGGCTAAGATCGAGGCTGAGTCCAAGGAACTTCTCCTGGAGGAGAGCTTGGATGAACTGCATCGGGTGATCAAGCCCGTTAAACGTATGATCATCGTGGCTGACAGACCCATTGAAGCCACCGTGACTGAAGCTGGCTTCGAGATAATGCAGAGACATACGGACCGGGTCCATAGGAGCCTTACCAGACATATCTTTGTTTGCAGAAAGGCGGCTGTGTAGTCCCGAAAGTATTCCGCACTTGCCCAGATTTCATTTCGTGTGAATACATCTCCAGGCGCATCTTTCGCCTGAACGCTCGTTCTGGGGTTTCAAGGTGTTCAAACTCCAGACTTCCGTGTGGCCTCTTGTTGTACCAGTCCCTAAACTCCTCAAATGAAGAAAAGGCTAATCGATGCAGTTTATATTCGCCAAACCATCGTTCTAGCTTTCCGTTTGTCTGAGGATGCTTTAATCTCGCCAGGATTGGTTTAATACCATACCGTTCAAGGTGCTGCTTGAAATCACTGTCCCATTTGCCGTCTTCATTGACTCGATGGGCACCAAATTCGCTACCGCGATCCATGATCAGCTCTCTCATAGGACAGAGCCACCAATATCTTTCAACCAGTTGATCCACTACAAGCTTACTGTTCTCGGTATTGATATTCTTGAACTCGCCGCCAGCAAGGATCATCCTGGATGCATCGTCTAGGATAACGCAGACCTTGAGATCAGACCAACCCGATTCATGCCAGTCGATATGTCCTGCGGAAAGACTGTGCACCCGTTCGTATCGAACCCATTTGCGCCGATTCTTTTTCTTCGGATCCTCATGATCTGGGCTTCTCGCTTATCAAAGAGCTTCTTAGGTCGGCCCATGTTCTCACCGATAGCAGGTTCTCGCCCGGTGTCTACATAGCCTTTCCAGAGCTGCTGCACTCGCCTCCGCGATATCTTCATGTCCAAAGCAATCTGTTTTGTAGGTACCCCCTTCTGTTTTTGCCGAATAATCCAATGAGGGTTTTGATTTAGTACCAATTAGCAGAGCTTTAAATTCCTACGTTAATATTTTCAATCTTTATAGTCGTTTTAGGACCAATCCTTCCTCCATTTATCCTCTTTTTCGGCATTTCGCCTTATTTTTTTCTATTTCTCTTGTGCACTTTCATAGCCTTCGCTAGGTTGAAGGAACACGCTCTAAATATTTCAACTGCTCCAGGTTGTAAACGATTGAATTCATCATGAATTTTATCCCTGCTCTAGCGATAGTCGTCACAGAAACACGACCTGCATTATGGGCACGCTTCATAACCGCAAAGCATCTTTCGATATGCGATCGCTTTCTACTGATTCTCTTATTTCTCAGAATGTCTTTGATTCCCAACTTATGACCTCTTGCAGCTTTTTTTCATTGCTGCATCGTATCCTTGAGTCTTGGCACCACTATATCCTTTATCTGCGTAACGTGGTAGTCCTTTGATTCCAAGGTCCACCTGACCCTGAACACCGGGTTTTGTCTCATATCGATATACGGCAGGAACTTCGATCTTGGGTCTCACTTCTCTGACGAAGTTCTTGACTATTCCATACTTACCCGTGAATCCTTTCTCCAAGATCTCACGATAAATGCGAGAAGCTGATAGCGGATGTTCATTAAGCCTGCTGATTATATATTCCTTAAAAGGAGCGATCTTCCCTGGATCGCGGGATCTTTTATTCCTCATTGGAGGAGTTTCGGAATTTATATATTTTCTTATCGTTTTACGATCGTGACCCGTTTGCCGGGCAATCTCGCTGATGCTTAAACCTTCGTCGAATGAATCTCTCAACATGTGGAACTTCCTCCCGGTTAGCATCTACACAACTCCTGAGTTTCGATCTCAGGAATTGGCAGGTGGGGAATTTTATTTTGCCACTATTGAGGATTTTGAGATTGCCATTGACACTCGGGGCCAAAGCGTGTGCGAAATACTTTTAGGACTCTACATACGTGATGATTTTACGGCTTAAACCGGACCAGAGATTGAGGGTAGCTGACACCTTTGGTATAGCTATGCGTAAGATTCTCTTGATAATAGAGCTCTATTTGAATCGCTTTAAGATCTTCCAGCAACTCTGCACCTCTTTTAGTCGTCTCATATACATTTAGATCTTTATTTACATCTATCAAACCATTCTTTGTCAATAATTCTATGTAGGGGTTCACAGTTTTAAAATTGAGATTTGCTTGGTACACTATCCTGGTTTTGTTCGCCCCGTGGGCACAGATACCCAATATTTGCGATATGATTTGATCTCTACTTCTTTTCATAACATCTCCCTCTATATGCAGAGTCGTTTCTATTTTTTGCTCTAGATTAACTATTTTGCTTTGAGTCAGCAATCTTGTTAAGAAATACAATATAACATAAACTTATCGGATGAAAGATACTGAGAACATTTTCTCAATCTAAAAAGCAGAGCGAGGCAGCGTGCCAGTTTTGATGTAAAATAGTAGTAGTATCAAATGACAGGAATAACCTTGCTGCGAATACTTAAGCAGCAAGTTATTTCGGTCGTGATTCAGAAATAGGTTGGAGTTTTTGGAACGAGTCTACGGCGTGCGATCCTGCAAACACGCCCCGTGAGGGACCATCCTTGGATGAATCAGTATTCAATAATGCTATGTGCCTTTGTTTGATCCAAATTCCAACCTATAAATGATTCACTACCGTTATTTCATCATTAGATATAATAATTAGCCCTGTATCCCCAAGTCGTCGAAACTTTAGGAGGGACACAGAGCCATGAGTATATCGGACTTTGCAGAAGATTATCTTGTCGATCAAAAAGAAGGAATGAGGAAGCTGACCGCCTGGTTATTGAACGAGGTGATGCAGCTCGAGGCAGCAAATCAGATCCAGGCCCAACCCTATGAACGCACTGGCAAGAGAAGAGCGCACCGCAATGGAACGAGAAAACGATCACTCAAGACCGTTCACGGAGATGTAGAACTCGATAAGCCCCAATTCCGAGAGTTTCCCTTTAAGACCGAGGTATTCGAGAGATATTCTCGCGTGGAGAATTCTGTGAGGGTTGCTATAGCCGAATCGTATCTAGACGGAGTATCAACCAGAAAAGTCCAGAAAGTATTCTCAAAATTCGGATTGGAAGATATCTCTGCC
>JAPKYD010000060.1 GCA_026394475.1 Methanothrix sp. | reverse complement strand
TATATATATTTATCGTTTTGTTCCATCTCTAGCATAAAAAATATAAAAATTAAAACTGCTAACAAACGAAACATGATAATATAACGTTGAAAGATGGCGGTCAAATATCGTAATCTATTATTTTTTAATTATTAATACATTAAAGTACCGAATTATTTATATAGTTCAAAATGCTGTTAAAGTATTATACTATTCCTTAAACGATGGTGAAAAAATGCCGGATGAGATAAAAACCTGTGGCGGGGATATGGCAGAGCCCCATCTTGAAGATCAGGTTATTTTGGGAAAAAAGCTACCAAAAGAACTTATCGAGGATCTGAAGGGAAAAGGATGGCTTGACGAAAACGGAATATGTCATTTTCCAACGAAAGTTTCGGCTTATCCAACTGGCTGGCAGTCTATCCTCTCTGCGGATATTCTTTTTAAGGCTACTGTGACCGAAATTTGGGCTTACATCGACAAAGGCTGGATAACATTTGCTGACGGCAATGGCGATTACTATACATTAACCAAATACAATGAAAA
Organism: Methanothrix sp.; assembly: GCA_026394475.1. Classification (GTDB taxonomy): domain Archaea; phylum Halobacteriota; class Methanosarcinia; order Methanotrichales; family Methanotrichaceae; genus Methanothrix. The sequence continues at coordinate 22,614 of JAPKYD010000060.1, read as the reverse complement.
ATATCCTAATTACCCGGATCCACTAATGTTAATGGTTATGCAAGGACGATTCCCTCCTAAACCTGGCAGCATAATCCAACTTGGCGGAAAGTATGACAGGCCGGGGATTGTGAGACTTGGCGGTAATGGAACCAGACATACCAAGTGATGAACATGAGCTAGATTCAATTGAACTCAAGAGGTTGCTTGCCTTGGCTATTTTAGAACCATTTCTTCTTGGCCGCTGCCATTTGGCTGTCCTGAATGGCTATGATGCAGGCGCTTTCGCTCTGCCGTCTTGATTTATTAACTTTCTTTTTGAATAAGATGGATCTCCGCTTTAAATTAGTGATTTCAATGAATAATCTAGCTCTTGGCCTTCAATCTAAAAATTAGCATTCAAAAGGCAATAAACTCTTACACGCCCTCGCCTTCCCACGTCCCAATTTCACTGATCCTCGCCTCCCCCTCCCCACTCCGCCGAGAGCACCCTGGTCGCCGCCTCCTGAGCCTCCGCAGCTTCCAGGCCGCGCCCCTCAATTCAATTCTGCTAAAAAAATAGGCCATTTCCCAGGTGAAAAAACGCTGCATCAGCAATTTAATTGGTCAGTTGTATGTGTTTAGCTCTTATTACAATTCAAGCTGACCAACCTAGACCGCATTAGACCAGAAAAATTATATAATATCATATTAATACCCTTTTTTAGGGAGCATGCACGAAGAAGAAATCATCAAGCAACTTCTAGATCTGATCGATCAATTAAGACAAGAGAATGAGTTGCTTAAGGAACGAATAAAGGAACTCGAAGCCCGACTAGCCAAATATGAGAATGTACATACTCCGCCGAGCCAAAGACGTGGCCGCAATCGCAGAAAAAATCAGAATGACGGCAGCAAAGGAACGCCCGGCCAGAAAATTGGGCATAAAGGCTTAACGAGACCTCATGCTAAGCCAGATAGGCAAGTTGAAGTCACAGCAGATCGATGCCCCGATTGCGGAACAAAGCTTGGTGATCCATTCAGAATCGAGTCGAAGATCATCGAGGAAATTCCACAGCCACAACCGATCATCGTTACCGAATACAAAATCGCGCATTACAGATGTTCATGCTGCCATAGAGAAGTCGCAGCAAACGATGCAGATTGCCCAAATGAAGGCATATTCGGAAATAACACAATTGCACAGACGACACTCCTAAAATATGAGGATAGGTTGCCTCACAGGAAGATTCAAGACACACTGAAGCGACTGTATGGGCTGAATATAAGTCCTGCTACAGTACTGGATTTAACTCGTCGTGCCGCAGATGCGGTTCAATCGGAATACGAAGCGATTCTGAACAGGATTCGCGCGGCACAGATTCTGTACGTGGATGAGACATCAATCGATGTCCAGGGAGTGCTACACTGGATCTGGGTTTTTACTACTCCTTCTGAGACTTTTATCGTGATTCGAAAAAGTCGAGGCATGAAAGTCCTGATGGAGGTTCTGACGAGAAGGTTCACGGGCATAATTGTATGTGACGGCTGGAAACCTTATCCTAAGTTCACAAATCGCATACAGCGTTGCTGGGCACATCTGCTCCGAGAATCGAAGGATCTTGCCGAGAAGATTGAGGAAGCGGTTCCTTTGCACAAAGCGCTCAAGGAGATTTATGAATCACTAACCAAAGCTCTGGAAGACGATCCTCCGCCAAAGGTCCGAATGTATCTTTGGAACTTGGCGCGAGATGCGCTCCTGCATTGGATGGCCAAAGACTACTTTGAGGAGAAAGTCCTGAAATTTATCGGCAAAATCTGCAACGGCTTCGAGTACTGGTTTACGTTTATCATTAATCCTGGTGTTGAGCCGACCAATAACAGAGCAGAAAGGGCGCTACGTGAGCATGTCGTTTTGAGGAAGATCTTGGGTACGTTGCGAAATGGCAAAGGAACTTCGATTCATGAACGTATCATGACAATGCTGGCGACATGGGGACAAAGAGGACTCGATAGTCTCCAGATGCTGAGATCCAGCTTATCCAGCTAAACACGTACGGTCAGTTCACCCCAGGGCCAGGAAAGCCTGCTCAAGCTGCGAAACTAAACGTCTCCTACTTCCTCCCTGCCCTCGCCGCCTTCTGCCAGACCTCATCATAGTTGTTCAGCGACTGGACCTGATCATGGATCTCGACACGATGCCTGATCTCCGCCGCTCTCAGCTTCATCTCCAAAGAGATCCGCAGCATCTCCCGGCCCTCATCCTTGATCCTCTCCGTCTCCTGCCAGAGGACCTCTGCCGCCTCGGCGTTGGTGGGGCGGGTCTCCACCGACTTCCGGCGCAGCTCCCCCTCCCTTAGCAGAGCCGCCTCGTAACTCTCCCGCAGCCGCTTTGATTCCGCCTGCAGCTCTTCTGCCTCCAGGCTCATCTCCTCCACACTTCTTTCCGCCAGGTCCTTCTCCGAGAACATCTCATGCCTCCAGCATCTTCAGGAATATTTGGTGAAACCGCATGTCGCTGGTGAGCTCAGGATGGAAGGCCAGCGCCAGGATGCTCTTTTGGCGCGCCGCCACCACGGCCTCGCCCACTCGCGCCAGCACCTGCACGCCCTCGCCCACCTCCACTATGGCCGGAGCGCGGATGAAGACCGCCCGGTAGGGCTGCTCCAGGCCCTGAACCTCTAGATCCGCCTCGAAGGACTCCCTCTGCGACCCGAAGGCGTTTCGGCCTATCTTGATGTCCATGAGCCCCAGCGGCCTGACCTTGCCGTCGCCCTCGATTCTCTTGGAGACCAGCACCAGTCCGGCACAGGTGGCCAGGATGGGCACTCCTGACCATGCCGCTCGTTGCAGCTCCTCGGCCATGCCGGAGCTCTCCAGCTGGCGGCAGATGGTGGTGCTCTCTCCGCCCGGCAGCACCAGGCCATCACACTGCGCCATCTGTCCGGGCCTCCTGACCTCCAGCACCTCACCTCTTCCCTGTAATGCCCTCTGCATGGCCAGGACATGCTCCGAGACGTCCCCCTGCAGGGCGATGACCCCAATGCAGAGCACTTACCAGCCCCTCGTCTGCAGAGCCTCGGCCTCCGGTATGGTAGCGGCATCCAGCCCCTTCATGGCTGCCCCAAGACCTTTGGATACCCTGGCCAATAGCTCGGGCTCATCGTAGTGGTGCACGGCCTCCACAATGGCCGTGGCCATGGCCGCAGGATTCTCGGACTTGAATATGCCCGAGCCCACGAAGACGCCATCTGCTCCAAGCTGCATCATCAGAGCAGCATCCGCTGGCGTGGCCACCCCACCGGCGGCGAAGTTGACCACGGGCAGACGCTGCATTCGCGCGCACTCCACGACCAGATCCAAGTCTGCCTCAATCTCGCGTGCCACTTTCATAAGCTGCAGATCATCCATGCCCTTCAGGCTCCTGATCTGGCCTTGAATCATCCTCATGTGCAACACTGCCTGGCTCACGTCTCCCGTTCCTGCCTCGCCCTTGGTCCTGATCATGGCCGCGCCCTCCTTGATGCGCCGGCAGGCCTCTCCCAGGTTGCGTGCGCCGCAGACGAAAGGAATGGTGAACTTGGTCTTTTCGATGTGGAACTCGTCCGCAGGAGTGAGCACCTCCGACTCGTCCACCATGTCCACTCCCAGAGCTTCCAGTATCTGGGCCTCGACGAAGTGGCCAATCCTAGCCTTGGCCATGACGGGTATGGTCATGGCCTCGATGATAGACTCGATGACTGCGGGATCGGCCATCCTGGCCACGCCGCCCATCTTCCTGATATCTGCAGGCACAGCGTGCAGGGCCATCACGGCCACCGCCCCCGCCTCCTCGGCGATGACGGCTTGTTCAGGAGAGGTGACGTCCATGATGACGCCGCCTTTCTGCATCTTTGCGAAACCGCGCTTGAGCAGTTCCGTACCAAATCGAAGATTTTCCAGCTCCATGAATTGCCCCAAACGTTCTTAAGTGCGTGGCTAATGCGGCGGAAATAAATAAACTTTGCCCCGGCGCAAGGCGATCTTTATAGGAAAATTTATGAAAAAAAAGCAAAGAGGCGGCGCTCAGCCGCCCAATTAAGGCATGTAGTTTTCATAGATGTAGATATCCTTGTCTCCTTTCCGATCGTCGGTCCAGACTATCCTTCCCGCCCTTATGCGCGGCTCAGTCTGGTTACCGGCGTCCGTGCAGATGGCCTTCTCCTTCTTCACATTCTGATCGTAGATATAGATGTCCCAGTCGCCCTTGCGCTTGTCCTGCCATACGATGACTCCGTTCTCCACATCAGGATTGGTCTGATCCGCCAAGTCCCTGGTTATCTGCATCACCTGGCTGGTGTTCAGATCGTAGGCGTAGATGTCCCAGTTGCCGTTTCTGTTATCCTGCCAGACGATGGTTTGGCCGTCAGTAGCAGGATTCATCTGATCGCTTGAATCGGTTATCAGTGCAGTTGGTTTCTGGCCTTGCTTCCAAAGCCAGATGTCCCAGCTCCCTTTCTTGTTATCCTGGAAGACAACGATATCCTTGCCTGCACGCTGATGAATGCCGCTGGGCGGATACTCCTGTTGTTTCTCTTTTTCGAAGAGAGGCCTTACATAGACCATCCAGCCAAAGCTGGCCACTGGCTTTCTCAGGTAAGCCAGGTAATTGTCGGATAGCGAGATCGGCTCAGAATCCTCTAGTCCATAAACCAGCTCCGTAGAGTTGTCAATGGCCATATCAAAAGTCCTGATCGACCAGTAATTCTCGATCCCATACTGATTCAATGGATTGCGGGCGATCCAGGCGATGATATTCCCCATGATATCCGGATACATATCCTCGTACGGGCTGGCGGCTATGGGCAGCTCAATCTCCTGAGCCAGGCTATAGACGTAGATATCCGGATTTCCGGTGCGATTGTCCATCCAGGCCACATAATATCCCACCTGGTCGTTGCCTCCCACCACAGGATGGCTCTGATCTCCCGGTGCCCTGCATATCACGCTCGTCTGGCCGGAGGTTACAGGCACCGACCTGGGCCTGCCCGTCAGGGCATTGAGCCAGACCAATCTCTCATCCATGCTGGGCTTGACCTGCCCTGGACCTGCCTGAACCCGCTCGTCTTTCCAGTTGCTGGTATCCAGCTTGCGGATGGAGGTGTCGGTGCCTATGCCATCCACGTAGGCGATGTACTTGCCCGAGACCACAGGGCTGGTCTGAGGCCCTGGCCTGGGATAGGTCTTGCCCCATTTTTTATCCCAGAGGTAATAGGAGATGTCCCCCGTCTTGCCATCCTCCCAGGCGATGAGATTTCCGGAGACATCGGGATATACCTGGTCTCCATCGCCCGTGAGCTTGGTCTCATTTCCTGATTTCAGGTCTTTGACGTAAACATCGAAGTTGCCGTTCCTGTTGTCCTGCCAGACCACCAGATCGCCGCTGATGACAGGATACATCTGCTGGGCAGGTCCCTTATACACGGGCAAGGTCTTGCCCTTGGCCAGATCTTGCAGGTAAATGTCCCAGTTGCCGCTGGAGTTATCCATCCAGACCACTCTGTCTCCATAGATGGAGGGCCAGATCTGATCGCCTTTGCCGGTCGCAATAGTCGATTCGACGCCAGTGGTGAGATCCTTCATATATACATCTGAGTTGCCATTTCTGTAGTCTGACCAGACAACTTTATCGCCCGAGGCACGGGGATAGAGTTGATCGTAGTTCCCTCGAGAGATGGGCTTCTCCGATCTGGTGAAGAAGTCAAAGCCGTAGATGTTCCAGTTGCCTCCCCGGTTGTCGCTCCAAACCAGCAGGCTGCCATTAGTGTTGGGGAAGTCTGCGTTCAGGAGCAGCAGCGGATCGGACGGGATGTACCTCATCTTGATCTGATCATGGCCACTGCTGCGGTCCATCCACACGATCTTGTTGCCGCTTATGATCTTGGAGGAGAGGTGCGGCTTCACCTGATCAGGATCTCCTCTTCCATCGTTGGGCGTTTGCTCCAGGGGCAGCGTGGCCACCGGCACTTCCACACCCTTCTTCAGATCGTAGAGGTAAATGTCTGGATCTCCTTGTCTCACATCCAGCCAGGCGACGTAGTCTCCAAATACCACGGGGCTGCCCTGGTTGGCGGAGTTAGTCGTCACTGGCCGCTCCGTTTTGGTGGTGAGGTCATAGGTGTAGATGTCCCAGTTCTTGTTCCTCCCATCGGCCCAGACCACGGTATTTCCATAGACCCAGGGCTGGACCTGTCGAGCGGAGTTGGTGCAGATGGGAATCTCCTCTTGGGAGGTGAGGTTGTAGAGGTAGACATCCCATTTATCTTGACCGTTTCTGGAATCGATCCAGACGACTTTGTCGTCGTTAATAACAGGGGAAAGCTTCAGAGACTTCACAGTAGTGATCTGCCGTTCCTTCCCCGTGGCGATGTCGTAGAGGTAGATCTGCTCTCCGCCCGAGCGCCTGTCAATCCAGATGATGTTGTTGCCGTCGATCATTCCATAGAGGTGGTCGGATGCGTCGGTAGTAACCTGGAGGGTCTTGTCCGTCTTCAGGTCATAGAGAAAGATATTGAGGTTGCCCTTGCTCTTATCCGTCCAGATCACATGGTCTCCGCTGACATCCGGGCTGCTGTGGTCAAGATCGTTGTTAGTTATGTTCTGCTCTTTTTGGGTAGTGGTGTTGAATAGATAAACATTGAAGTGGCCGTTCCTGTTGTCCGTCCAGACGATGTTATCCCCGGAGATGGAGGGGTTGGTGTGATTGAACGGTCCGCTGGTTATCGACATATCGGCCAGGATCTTGAAGTCGTACATCTGAATGTCAGGATCCTTCGGACCCCTCTTGTAATCTGCCCAGACCACGCCTCGATCGCTGATGGAGGGCTCCATCTTGATGGATCCTGGAGCCAGAGCGAAATCCGCTCCAGTATTGATATTGTAGAGATTTATATCCGTATGATTATTTAGATAAACAATATAATTCCCATAAATCCTTGGATCGGTCTGAGATCCCGGCTTGGTGAGGACGGTGGTCTTCCCATTCGTCAAGTCCTGAAAGGCAATATCAGATTCGCCGGTACGGTTATCTGCCCAGGCCACGATATTGCCGCTGATGGAAGGAAACGACTGGTCGTTTGCTCCTGTGGAGACGGGAGTCTCTTTTCCGCTGCCTATATCGTAGAGATAGATATCAAAATCGCCCGCGCGCTTGTCCATCCAGACTATCCTGTCCTTATTGATCTTGGGTTCAATCTGCTCCCCCTTTCCCGAGGAGATCGTCTGCTCATTCTTGGTCTTCAGGTCATAGAGATGAATCTTGTAGGCTCCATCCCGGTCATCTGCCCAGACCACACGATCGCCGCTGATATCCGGCTGAGTCTGGTTTCCTGGAGCTGTGGTGACAGCAGACTCCGTGCGATTGATGACGTCGTACATATAGACATCTGCGTTCCCGGAACGCATGTCCTGCCAGAGGATGCGCTCACCGGAGACGGCCGGATTGAGCTGAAAGAAGGGGTTGATGCAAACCCATTTATCATGGCCGGTCTCCAGGTCGTACATGAAGATGTCGTAGTTCCCGCTCCTGTTATCCGCCCAGGCCACCATATGCCCGTCTAGGGCAGGCTGCACTTGCTCTGAGCCTACTACGATGGCTATGGGGCGCTCTTTCCCAAACTCCGCCCCGCTGGCAGCGCCAACCAAGAGAAGCGCTGCCGTCACGATCATAATCAAGATTGCCTTATGCATCTTATCACTCTGTGATTGATCTATGAAGTTCTCTTTTGCGATCTCCATCCAGTGCTCTGGCGAACCAGTATAAGGATTTATCTCGACGTTTGCCGTGATTGATCTCAAAAGGACATTTCTATGAGGGCATAGATACAAAAAGGAGAACAGTTCTGCAAATGATGAGCACAGATCCAAGCTGGCTTATCATGGTTCTACTCGGAGGCCAGTGGCGCAGAATTGCCCGATTATGCAGCAACAGAAAGCTTCCTCTTTTGCTCGAATTAGGGTTCTGTAAAGTTGTCGGTATCTCTCCTCTTTTCATTTCACCTGTCAAAACTCGGTAGCTATTAAGAGTTGAGATTGAGGCAAAAGTCAGATTTATTCAATGATATAATAAGTATATATTCATAGATCAAAAATATATTAACTCTTTTTAATTGGCCGTGACTAGATGCAATTTTTCAATAGAGGACTTGTATTTCTAATATTGCAGAGTGGTTGTTATGATCGTACAACTCCAATTACGCGCAGCTCTTTCTCGGTTAAACGATGGCGAAACGAAAGCAGTTTGGAATAATGAGTCGGCTCAAAATCTCATAGAACAATTGCCTTCAGAATACAATGATAAAGCGAATGAAACTTATAACTTACTGAAAAAAGGACTTTCAGATTCTAAGAATAAATATAATTTATTACACTCTTCATTTATTTCTAAAACCGCCTTCTGGAACGCAAGCATTTACAAAAAATTTGCCGAATTCGGTCAAATTCATTTTGCTGTGGCGTCTTATACCAATTTGGCGGTCGCCGTCCTTAATAGGTTCTTGCTTAATAACGGGCCATTCGACTAAGCTTAATGATTCTAAATGAGAATAATACATTTCAGCCTTATTCGGAGAAAATAATTTATCTACGGGAATAGTGGTTTTTTCAATTTTTCGGTTAACAAAACGATTTTTCTCATGGTCAAGATCAAGTGTATCAACAACTTCAAAATCATTCTTTTTTAATTCAAAAAGAATTATTGCTTCGTCATGAGATAATTGCGAAATGATATGAATAAATGATGGGTGCGCTTCCTCAATTCGATCAGAATCAATGGAATGAGCTAATAATTCTTCGAACAGTTCGTATAAAATGTTATTATCATCCATGTACTTGATATTTTCAAAAATGGGTCCTATAATTTGAAGTGGTGGTGGGGTTATCCGTCTTTCTGGAGGAACTACATCACAAACACGTTTTAATGTCCTTTCAAGCCTATCTTGCATTGCTGCAAACATTTGGAAAGGGAATAATACTAACCGAGCGGTTTTAAGAAAATCTTCTCCAAATTCTCCAAACTGCTTGGCCGCTTTTGAAATGGCATCATCATATGCTTTCTCCACGACTTTTGAATTTAACGCATCACCTATACCCATTATATCAGCCATTCAATCCCTTCAGTTTTATGCATCAATTGAAGGGATCTATTCTTAAATCTTTCTCTCAATCACCACCTTCTCCCTTAATAGCTACCGAGTTTTGACAGCAATTTGGAGGTAGGTCAGATACCGAAGATTTGACAGAACCCGAATTAGCAATGACTATATATTCCTTGCGTCAACCCTCAACCCACCGGGAGGAACCGAGTTGAAGGATTATCTCATAATGGATGACGCTATACTTGATAATAAAAGGGTCCTGGTAAGAGTGGACTTCAACTCCCCCATGGACCCCAGCGGAAATATCCTGGATGATAAGCGTATCAGAAGCCATTTAGAGACGCTGCGAGCTCTGGAGGACTGCCGGGTGGTCCTCATGGCGCATCAGAGCCGGGCCGGCAAAAAGGACTACACCACCCTGGAGGCTCATGCCCGCCTGGCGACGCGGCTGCTGCGCCGTGAAGTTGCTTACGTGGATGACATCTTCGGATCTCATGCCCGGGAGGCTATCAAGTCCCTGGTGCCAGGAGAGGTTTTGCTCTTGGAGAACACCCGCTTTTATGCTGAAGAGAGCATGAACAGAACGCCTGGCGAACACGCCAAGAGCCACATGGTGAAGAAGCTGGCACCCCTTTTCGATCTATTTATGAATGATGCCTTCGCCGTATCCCACCGGTCTCACTGCTCCGTGGTCGGCTTCACCGAGGCACTGCCAAGCATTGCTGGTCTCCTCATGGACAAGGAGATCACGGCCCTGGACAAGGGCCTGAAGGGGCATGAGCATCCCACGGTCTTCTCTTTGGGCGGCACAAAGGCGGACGATTCCATCAAGGTCACCAAGAATGTGCTTGGCCGGGGCGGCGCCGATAAGATCCTGACTTCTGGAGTCGTGGCCACTGTTTTCATGATGGCGGCAGGCATTGATGTGGGCGAAGCCAACCGGAAGTTCGTGGAGGATCAGGAGTACCTGAACCAGATTCCCATTGCTGCCAAGCTCCTCAAGGATTATCCGGGCAAGATCGCCCTGCCTGTGGATGTGGCTCTCAACAAGAATGGAGAACGCGTCGAGGTCGCGGTGGATAAACTGCCCACTGATCTGCCCATAGCAGACATAGGCCTGGAGACCATCGTCCGCTACTCCAAGGAATTAAGGGATGCCAAGGTAACCGTCCTGAACGGGCCAACCGGCATCTTTGAGCAGGAGAAGTTCAAGCTGGGCACGGCAGAGCTGCTTAAAGCGGCGACAGAGTCGGGCTACTCCATCGCCGGCGGAGGGCACAGCGTGGCAGCCATTGATCAGCTTGGCCTGGAGTCGAAGTTCTCCCATGTGAGCATGGGCGGCGGCGCGAGCATAACTTACCTCTCGGGCGAGCCCCTGCCGGGCATCGAGGCCCTGAAGATGGCAGCAGCTCGGGCGCGAAAAGCTTAGGGTAGGCTTTCAGCCACTTTTATTTTGCACTCCTCTAAAAGAGAGCCGGGCTCACCCCTGGCCTCCATGGCCGCTGCCGCCCTGTGGCCGCCTCCCTCGCCACCGTGGGCTCTGGCGATCTCCCGGAGGATCTCGGCCAGGTTGAGGCCTCTTCTTGCCGCCTCTCGACTGGCCCGGGCGCTGACCCGACAGAGGTTGAAGTGCTTTCCTGCGGCGAAGGCCACATCCGCTCCCAGGTCCACCAGGGCCATGGCCGCCGAGCCCTCGAAGGAGTTGATCACCGTCGTTGCGATCAACCAGTCTCTCTGCCTATCGACCTTTGCCCTGGCGGCGGCCTTGAGAATGGCGATCCTCTGAGGGATGTCCGCAGGGAGGGAAAGGGCTTGCAGTGCCTCTTCATAATCGAGTCCTCCCGCATCCAGAAGCTCCGCAGCCGTCCGGAAGGCCTCTGGTGAGGCGCGTCTGAACCTCCCCGTGTCGGAGATCATGCCCACCAGCAGACCCAGGGCCATCTCGCGGCTTGCCCTGCGGCCGCTCTCCTTCAAGATCGTCCAGACGATCTCGGCTGCGGATTTGGATGGCTTCTGAATATAGAATTTTGCGTCCTCCAGAAGTCCTTTGTCCAGGTGGTGGTCCACGACGGCATAGCTCGCGAGGTGGAAGTCTCCCAGCTGCATCCGCACCGATGTGTCTACGACTACTACCAGGTCGTAATCCTCCGCTCTGGGGTTGATCTCGACCGCGGCTCCAATGGCATCCGCCAGGGCCTCGCCGGTCCGGCTCAGATCATCCACTGCTGCAAGTGTTCCGCCGAAGGCCTGCTGCAGGGCAAAAGCGCTCCCGATGGCATCGGGATCGGCGTTGCGGTGGCAGAGGTAGAGGACGTTTCCGTATTTGCCGATGTGGGCGCCAAACTCGGGCTCGCTAATAAGCATAGAATGGCTCACGGCTTTGGGAATTGATATAGCTTGTCCAGGGTGGATGATGGAGCGTTTCCCAAAGCTTAGGCCAGCCCCTTGATATTCTTGATCTTGGAATGGAACTTGATGGCTGAAGAGACTCCTTGATTTAAAAAATAGAGCCGATGAAGGCGGACGGCCTTTGGGGAGACGATCGTTTTCCGCAGTACGCACAGCGGTTAGAACGCGAAATTGTATACCAGCTTCAGCCTGAAAACAAGGACGGGCCTATTTGCCGTGTTTGCCACATCATAGGTTATGCTTCCAATCCTGCCGCTCCTCAATGCGTCTCTCCCAACGGAACTTATGGCAATCAATGACACATTTTCATCCTCGGCTACGGAGCGTATCGCTTCCGTGGGACTTCCCACTGCGACGCGTGGCGTTACCTTTACACTGCCTTGGCTCAGCTCCTGGCTGATGTGGTTCAGCTTCATTGTAGCATCCTTGACTGCAGCTTCAATCTCCTCCTTAGATTCTCCCTTGGAGATCACATGCAACAATACGATCTCTTTTATGCCCTTTAGGCTTCCAATAGAAGAGATTACAGCGTCTGCCGGCTGGGAGAAGTCTGTGGGAATAAGCACTTTGGAGAAGATTTTTGTGCCGAACTTTTCCAGCATCTCAGGACCATCTGGCGGCTCAGCGATCTTAAGCGATCTATCTTTAGTGCCGGAGTTTCCTGGCATCTTGTAGCGCATGATCAGAAGATGTTTATCTCCAAAGCGGAGGAGATTTCTGGTGAGGCTCCCGAGAAGGATGCTCTGGACGAGGCTCTTGCCTCGCGCTCCCATTACCACAAGCTGGACATTCTCGTCACTTGCCACACTCTGGATGGCAGCAGGGATTTCCGTATCGATCTCCCCCTCTCGCGCAGAGACCGCCCGCACGGTTACATTAACGCCCGACGATTCGAGGAGCTTCTTCTCTTTGGCCAGCTTCTTCTTTGCATTCTTGATCTCAGCGATGGGGTCCCAAGCCTTGGCTTGAGGGTCCTTGGCGACCACATTTAAAAGCACGACATCTTTCACATCTGGAAAGTCTCTTATGTATTCCAGAGATTTGCGGGCGTAAGCCGAGAAATCCGTTAGCACCAAGATCTTTTCAAACATCATGCACCACTAGTACAGTGTTTGATAATTCTGATTATTTTAACTTATCCTCACCAATGCTGTGTCGATCAATTTGCTTCTGAATTCCGGCAGGCCAAAAAAAAGCCATAAGAGAGGCCCTTTCCGCCCGTGAGTGTGCGGTTATGAAGGCCCTTAATAGAACATGATGGCAGAATCACAGACGAATATGAAACGAGAACTCAGCATCCTTGCTTTCTGGCATTTTGCCCTCTTTGGAAGGTTATAAGTTGATAATTAAGAAAGAATATGGCAGGACAGACTCAATAGAACTTTCCAAGTGGTTTTTGTCTAAAAAAGAACGTCCATGATCTTTCTTGGCTTTTTTTTGAACCATGAGTCTCTGATCGTGTTTGGCGTTCGTTCGGTTTAACCTTTATTAATCGTTCAAAATAGAGTGGGCATGGCAATACGGCACGAAGGCATCAGCTCAACAGAGCGGTTTGCCAAAGGATCTGACAAGTGATGCAGCCTTCTATGAAATTGAGATATTGGATATCCTTGGACCTGGTCACTACGCCATAGCCGTCATTGAACTATGCGAGATTACAGAATCGGAGTGTAATGTGAAATGAATATACTGAGGCTGTTTATTGCGCTTTGCCTGATGAGCTTAGCTTCAACAGTTGCCCTCGCGGCTAGCGAAACGATAAACTTTGGTCCCGCCAGCATCTCCCTGGACCTGGAGAGCATAGGATCGTACACCGTGGAGAAAGGAGCACCCTCTTCCATGGATCATAAAAAGCCTGATTTTCTATACGAGATCATTCCGGCCAGCATAACCAGCGACAGCTTCTCTAATCAAGTGTCACTTGAGGTCCATCAAATGAGCATGTCTGTGCCTCTTTACGAGTCGATCTCTAAAAAGAACACGGCGACGGGTCTGGAGCATTGTATTGAAAAGTCAGAAATGATGCCAGTGGGCGAGGACATGAAAACTGAGAATTACACCATCGACGGCCATCAGGGATTATTGGCGACCATCAACAAGGATCCGGAAAATCCCCTTTACATCGTTGCCTACAGCCCCGATCTGAGGAATGGATTGGGAAGGATCGTATGCATTGTAGGATCTGATCTTCCATGGGAGACCACTAAGAGCATCTTTGACTCAGTCTCAACAAATGTAGCATAGATGTTGCTTCCGCTTTGATTTTTTTTTTTGCCGACGCAACAGCGGAGAGATGCCATGCCTGCAAATCTGCAATTCAGCTACGATACGGCAGGGCGGATGCCGGGACACAGGCGAGCTTTCAGAATCCTTGCCGGGAAGCTTTGGATGACTGGTGGTACGCTGCGGCCTCGGGCGGCTCGGTTACATTGTAAACCATACCGTCCGACTTATAGCCATCCTTGAAGGAGGCGAACTGCCATGTCCCCGGCTACCCTTTGAAGATAGCTGCACCATCTGAGCCGGTCGTTCCTTTGCCATTTGCACGGGGTGGACTATCTATTCCACCATTTCGCGCAAAGGCTGCAGATGCGGTCAATGCCATGCGGCCTATCATTAGAGATAAGAAAATTGCCAAATAATATCTTCTTTTCATGCCCATCACCTCTTGATCTGGTTTCTTGCCTTCTTTACTCGTCTTCTTTGCAGGTTCAATGCATAAAATATGTGGTACATAATAACAAGCAAAATAACAGGCAAAACACAGCAAACCGGCCCGCGTAGCCCCTGGTCAGGCAACGGCCTTTTATGAGGAAGCTCCGGCACTGTTGACAGGACTTTCTTCGTCCTGGAAATGAGGCGCAGGAATTATGGCCGGGACCCCGGATCGATTCAGTTTTTTTGATAAATGCTTTTATTTGAGAAGGCGGTATGACGGGATGATGGAGAATTGCGGATGCCTAAGGTGAAGGCGGCAATGGTCGTTGGGCTGGTAGCCATTATTTTATTCTCTGCTGCTTTTCGTATGGCGCTGAACGCCTACCAGAGCGAGAGCGATGACCTCGACACCCTTCTTGTCACAGGCGACACGCAAAATCCAGACCGTGTGGATATGGTGGCCTACATTCTTAATGTGGATCCGCAACAAGATGAAGCCAAAATTCGTCTAACCTTTCATCCTGAGGGAGATCTCAGCAAAGACGGGTTGAGCAGCATATGGAATCTCAAGCTTATCGCTCCAGAAGCCATATGCTCTGGCTCAGGAGGATGGGTCTTCGAGAGGGGAATGCCGCTTGCTTCCGTGGATCTCTCCTTTGTTTTGCTGGGACAGGTCAATGATTATCCCTTCGACAAGCATTCAGCGCAGCTGATCTTAGCCCTCAACCGCACAGATCCCGATCTCCGGGTGCCGTCCACAGTTCTGATAAAGGGCGGCGTCCATGGATATCACATCGAGCTGGAGCCCATCACGGGTTTCCCCAGGGGCATAAACGCCATGAAAATGACCGTGACCCGCTCCTCGACGGTTCAAGAGGCGGCCATTGCCAGCATGGCGGTAATGTGGGCCATAGGAATTGGGGTTTTTGCACTGATCATCCTGATGCCCGCCGGATGGTACAACGTTCGCATGCCGGCATTTTTTGCCGCCCTGCTGTTCGGCCTGTACGGCCTGCGCAACTCTCTGCCCGGAACGCCGCCCATCGGCGCCTACAGCGATTTTTTATCCTTTTTATGGGTGCAAGGAATAGTGGCCCTGGCTTTACTGGTGTCGATAATCGCCACATTTAAGCGCCGACCGATTTAGGAATTCCAGGAACATGCAGGCCAGCTCATGGGCGGACCACAACGGCAGCATGGCAAGAATGCATGAATCCGGATCTGAGTTCAGGCTGCTTGGTCGGTGATCTCTGGGCGGCCCTAAAGAGCCTTTATATCCAATAAGGAGGTCTTGGGCATGCCAAAATTGCATATGACACTGCCCAAAGCTAAGGGTCATATTTATGCATATACTAAGAAATGAAAGTCATTGGTTGCTAGTTAGAGGCGTGGGATGAAATGATCACCAGGGAAGATGTGGAGCACATCAGCTGGCTTGCCAGCATCAAGATCGAGGATGAGGAGAAGGACGAGTTCGTAGAGCAGTTCAACTCCATTCTGGAGTACTTCCACCAGCTAGACGAGGTGGAGACGGAAGGAGTCGAGCCTACCTTTCGGGTGGTTGATCTGGCCAACATCTTTCGGGATGACGTGGCCTGTCCGTCCCTTTCTCAAGAGGAAGCACTCAGGAATGCGCCGCGCCGAGAAAACGGCTACTTCAAGAGTCCGAGGATCGTGTAATTATGCTCGCAGAGCTGAAGGAACAGCTTCGGGCTGGATCTGCCGAGGAATACCTCAGCAGGCTCTTCGAGAAGATCGAGAAGAGCTCTCTCAACGCTTTTACCACCCTGGCCAGGGAGAGCGCCTTGAAGCACGCCAGGGATTTTGATAAAAAGCCCAGCCAGGGTCTCCTGGCTGGGGTGCCCATCGCCATCAAGGAGTGCATATCGACCAAAGGAATTGAGACCAACTGCAGCTCACGGATTCTGCGAGGCTACATCCCGCCCTACGACGCCCACGTCATCGAGCGTCTCAAGGCGGAGGGCGCCATCATCATGGGAAAGACCAACATGGACGAGTTCGCCATGGGCACCTCCACAGAGACGAGCTGCTTTGGGCCGACCAAGAACCCCTGGGACCCTGGCTGTGTGCCGGGCGGGTCCAGCGGCGGCAGCGCCGCCTGCGTGGCTGCGCATGAAGCGCCCTGCTCCTTAGGCTCGGACACGGGAGGATCGGTACGCTGCCCGGCATCCTTCTGCGGCATAGTGGGACTGAAGCCCACCTACGGCCTGGTCTCGCGCTTCGGCCTGGTCGCTTATGCCAACTCCCTGGAGCAGATCGGGCCGCTGACCCATACCGTTGAGGACACCGCCCTGCTCCTGGAGATCATCTCCGGTCACGACAGGAGGGACTCAACCTCCGCTGAGAAGGGGAGCTATCTGCCCGGCCTCAAAGACGGTGTGAGCGGCCTGAAGATCGGCATTCCCAAGGAGTACTTCGGCGAGGCAGTGGGCGAAGGGGTGGACGAAAGAGTGGAGAAGGCGGTCTGGGATGCAGTCTCCGTTCTGGAAGGACTGGGGGCGAGATGGCAGGAGGTCAGCCTGCCGCATACAAGGTTCGCGCTGGCGGCCTATTATGTCATAGCCATGAGCGAGGCGTCGTCCAACCTGGCCCGCTTCGACGGCCTGCGCTACGGGCTGCGCCAGGGCGAGGACAGGGACTGGCATACGACCTTCTCCGAGATCCGCTCACTAGGCTTTGGGCCGGAGGTGAAGAGGCGCATCCTCCTGGGAACCTACGCTCTCTCTGCCGGCTACTACGGCCGCTACTACCTCAAGGCCCTGAAGGTGAGAACGCTGATCAAGGATGACTTCCTGCGGGCCTTCAAGAACGTGGATCTGCTGGCCAGCCCCACCATGCCCATTCCCGCTTTCAGGATCGGTGAGCGCATCAACGATCCTCTCTCGCTCTACATGGCCGATGTCTTCACCGTGCCCATCAACCTGGCTGGCGTTCCCGCCATCTCCGTGCCCTGCGGCTTTGCCGGGCATCTTCCCGTGGGCTTGCAGCTCATGGGCCCGCATTTCGGAGAAGCCACAGTGCTGCGGGCGGCTCATGCCTACGAGGCGGCCACCCCCTTTCATGAAGCGAAACCGGAGGTGGTCTAAATGGAGAACGTCATCATCGGCCTGGAGATCCACGTCCAGCTCAACCGCCTCCAGTCCAAGCTCTTTTGCGGCTGCTCCACGCAGTATCACAACTCCGAGCCCAACACATATACTTGTCCCGTCTGTCTGGGACTGCCGGGCTCCCTGCCCGTGCTGAACCGCAAGGCTGTGGAGTACGGCATCAAAGTCGGCCTGGCCCTGAACTGCCAGATCGAGGAGGAGACGCTCTTTTACAGGAAGAACTACTACTATCCCGATCTGCCCAAGGGCTTCCAGATCAGCCAGTACGACTTCCCTCTGGCCACAAAGGGCCGCATCCTCATCAAAGGCGAGGATGGCCTGGAGAGAGATATCTGCATCACCAGGGCGCACATGGAGGAGGACCCCGGAAGGCTTGTGCACGCCGGAACCATCGATAAGGCGAAGTACACCATGGTAGACTACAACCGCTGCGGCATGCCCCTGCTGGAAGTCGTGACCGAGCCCGATCTGCGCTCTCCGAAAGAGGCTCGCGCCTTCCTTGACAAGCTGAAGAGCATTCTGGAGTACCTGGATGTCTTCGACGGCTCCCTGGAAGGCTCCATGCGAGTTGATGCCAATATATCGCTGCGCGGCGGCGACAGGACTGAGGTCAAGAACATCTCCGGCTTCAAAGGAGTGGAGAAGGCCCTATCTTACGAGATCACCCGCCAGAAGAACCTGCAGCGCAGGAACATCAAAGTGGTGCAGGAGACCAGACACTTCGATGAGCTGCGTAGCATCACCGTCTCCATCCGCAGCAAGGAGGAGGCCCATGACTACCGCTACTTCCCTGAGCCGGATCTGGTGCCCATGCGCATAGCCAATTGGGTCCCGGCCATCAAGGCCACGCTGCCGGAGCTGCCGGACGCCAAGCGAGAGAGGTTCGTGAAGGAGTACGGCCTCACCGATGACCATGCCAAGTCCCTGACCTCGGAGATCAAGGTGGCCAACTTCTACGAGGCCGTGGCCGCGAAGGCTGTGCCAAGGCTCTCCGCAGTCTGGATTGCCGATGTCCTGAAGGGCGAGCTGAACTACCGCGATCTGGGAATAGATGCCTTCCAGGCGGAACACATGGTCGAGATAGTCAATCTGCTCTCTTCGGGAGCGATTACTGAGGACGGAGCGGTGGAGATCATCAGAACCCTCCTGGATAAGGGCGGATCACCTCAGGAGATCATCGAAGCCAGGGGCCTGGGAAAGGCTGGGGACGAGACGGTGAAGAAGGCTGTGCGGGAGGCGGTGGCGGAGAACGCAGCGGCCATAGCTGACTACCGGGCAGGAAGCGAGAGGGCCATGAACTTCATCGTGGGCCAGGTGATGAAGAAGACCCGCGGCAAGGCCGACCCTGGCGAGGTGCACCGGCTGGTCAAGGCTGAGGTGGAAAAGGTCTAGCCGTCCTTATCCGGTTGGGGCAGCATAAACTTTTTTGAAAAAGGAGACTCGCGGCCCCGTTTCCAGAGGAACATGGGCCGCAAGATACCTTTGATGGATTACGATTCAAGTTATCTTCGTGATATTCAAGGAGTTCAAGAGGCTATTGGCAATGGCATCGTCCCACTCGGATGTCCAGGGACCTCCCCCCCACACCCGAGTCTTGCCCACGTAGACAGGGCCGCACTCGCACTTTTTGCTGTCCAGCCAATAGACATACATGAAGGAGCTCTCATTCTCTACAGGATTGTGCTGCTCGTCATAAGTCGGCAGTCCAAAGCCGATTACGCCCTCTCTTCCATCGATAGTGCCAATCTCGACCTTCGCCTTGGGGTTATTTTCAGATCTGGCCTGCAACACATTTTTTGTGGATTTGAGTGTGGCATCATCTGGCTCTTTCGTCTCGCTGATGTAGATACCCAGGGTGCTCTTTCCTAGAAAGTCGATCATCACCGTGTAGCCTGTGCTCGCATTGGTCTCGGCTGGGCCGAGAGCCTCTATGGTGTGATTTTCTGTGGTATTCAGATCAAAAGATACTTCGTATGGCCCTGCGGATACCTTCTCTGTAGTAGCAGATGCTATAGATATTGCCGAAAGAGCCAATAACAATCCAATAATGGCATGCAGCTTCATGATGAACCTCTACACTTTTCTTGAAAGATAGTGTGTTTTCCATATAATCTTTTGCATGATTATTGCCTAATGGTCATGGATTCTCCTGTTGGAGCATTTTATTTCCTGAAGGGGATGGAGGCTCATAAGCCGCAAGTTCACACCGTTCGATCTTGCCCTGTAGCTTTAATTCCTTGGTTGTGACATCTCTTGAAGCTCCTCCTGGCCCGCAATCGATTGCTTTTTATTCAAGCCGGGCAGTCATTGCCTCCGGTTGATCATCCGCGGCATCAACGTCTTCCCCAGCCAAGTGGAGTCGGTCTTGATGAACATCCCCGAGGTGGGCGATCACTGGGAGATCATCGTGGATAACAGAATGGTGTAGGAGGATCATCATGACAGAGATCAAGCAGATTTCGCTCTTTGTGGAGAACCGGCCGGGGAGGATGGCCAAGGTCGCTAAAACCCTTTCAGACGCCAGTGTGAACATTCGCGCCCTCACCGTTGCCGAGGCGGGAGACTTCGGCGTCATCCGCATGGTCGTGGATGATCCGGAGAAAGGGCACAAGGTCCTGAAGGAGAACGCCTTCACCGTCTCCATGACCGACGTCCTGGCAGTGGAGATGAAGGACACGCCCGGCGGCCTGTACGAGATCTTGAACACCCTGGGAGAGAGCGGCATCAATGTGGACTACGCCTATGCCTTCGTCACGGCCAAGGCAGAGAAGGCCATGCTCATCCTGCGGGTGGATGACATCGCCAAGGCCAGGAAGGTGCTTGCCGAGAAGGGTGTGAAGATGGCGACGATGGAGGAGATTCAGGCGATTTAAGCCTGAAGCCGCTTTTTTTCTCTATTTTTATTTTAGACCGTAATACCTTCAGCCGCTATTGGATTACGAGGCATAAATCCAACTTAAAGGTAGATCAGATAACGTAAATCGTCTTAATGCGGCCTTGGGAATATGCCATCGATGTCTTCAGCGGTTCCGCTTACGTTTGTTTGATTTTTTCGTGCTATAATTTAAATATCCCAATGAATAAGTCAGATCGATAGTTCTTTGAATATCTCGGAGAAATCAGATGTTCACCAATTTAAAGGCAAAAAATCATAAAGGAATCTCTGAGTTAAAAATAGGAGACCTTGGACATATCAATATTATTTGTGGAAAAAATAATAGTGGAAAGACATCTATTCTTGAAGCATTAAATTCGCCTAATAATTTTGCGCTAGGGAAAAAAGTTGATTCTAAGGACTGGCTAGAAGAGTTATTTGCGCTAGAAGCCATGAATTACTCTGATCCGAATCCAGATATGTTAAAAAGATGGTTTTCAAAATATATATCTGAAACTATTCAAAAACACACAATATGGTATAGCGACGAATACGAGAAAATAATTGAGGATATAAATCGATCCATGAGAAAAGATCCTGGGTTGGGACATTATGGAGTTAGTCTAATTGATTTTAAAAAAATATTAGATACGTATTTCGCTTTGTCAAAATACAAAACTATATTAATTCTTAAAAATCAAATTCCGAGCTCGACAGATTTTAAAACATTTGAAAAGATATATTCTGCTTTCAAACAGATTACTGGATATTCTTTCAATATCATATCAAATAATAAAAATCAAATAATTTTATATTTTAAAAGTGACGAAGGAGAGTGGCTTAGAGGAGATGCATGTGGTTTAGGTCTATCAGATATATTAGTAATGGTAACTTTCGCGATTGATTCCGATTGCGCTATCATATTCATAGAGGAACCCGAAAACCATTTACATCCAGAGATACAAAAAAAAATTTTAGGCTTTATTAAAAGCGTAAAATCAAAACAATTCCTTTTATCAACGCATTCAAATATAATTTTAAATCCATATATTGTCGATAAAATATTCTACGTGTATTTTAATAAAACTGTAATTGTTTCAGATGAGACGAGTAAGTCAGAAATATTATATAACTTAGGTTACTCTGTTGCCGACAATTTGGTCGCAGATGCGGTTATTTTAACGGAAGGTCCTTCCGACATCCCTGTTTTGAATACAATTTTCGATTGGATGGGCTTAGGAGATAAATATAATATTAGATTTTGGCCGCTCGGCGGTGACATTATGGCTTATCTTGATCTATCTATATTCGCAGAAAAAAATAACGTTTTTGCGCTCATTGATTCGGATCCAGGAAGCAACGTAACAAGAACTAGATTTGAAAGAAATTGCAGAGATCTTGGGATCACGTGTCATAGACTAGAGCGATATTCCTTGGAAAACTACTTTACCCTCGAAGCCATACGAAAAGTTATTACGGACATTCCTGAAACCACTATTGAATTGCAATATGACAAGAATATCGATGACCAATTGGGATTTGAGAATAGTAGTATCAAACCAAAAAATCATAAAATAATACAAAATATGTCAATAAAAGACATCGAAAACACTGATCTTTACTCGTTTTGCAAAGAAATTGAAAGCTTCTTAGAAAATGGCCCTGCTAACAAATCAATTTCTGAGTCATAAGATCCATATATTTCGCCAGCGAAGTTACGTCAAATGGAGCGGATAAAATGAAGCACTTTGCAGCCTTTATATCGGCCATCCTTCTCTTGGCCTGTCTGGCCCTGCCCTGCACGGCCCTGGAATCGAAGGTAATAACCCTCTCGGAGAAGACCCTATCTGTAGATCTGGGTCCAAGCTTCGAGATTTACAGAAGCGAATTTAACACCAGCCAAACGGGCATGGCCTCCCAGAATTTCCTGATCAACGACACCGTCAGCGAGCAAGTCGCATTCCTCTCCGTCATGAGCATTTACGATGAGATCATGGGGAGACTGAGCCCCGACCTGCTCTCGGAGCTGTTCTTGATCGGAGTCCTCTCGGAAGTTGAATCCAATGGAGACGTGGAGATAGGAAACTGGACTGCCACGGACCACGTGGGGAACAACGTAACCGTCCATACCCTGAGCACCGAGGATGAGCGCGTCCAGCCCCTGGGAGCAACCTACGACATGGCAATCTGGAACCTGGACCAGACCACCTACGTTGTGCTGGTATCTTTATTTGATAGAAATAACACTACTCAGATAATCAAGACTCTGGCCGTCAGCTATGCCGGTGACCTTCCTTATTTTATATAAATTCAGATTGCTTTTCAAAACGGCCTGCCATTTTTGGCATAAAGAAGCTCTTCTAGGTCCTATTGCCTTGCCACACCTGGCCGTTCCAGGCTCAGATATTCTCTCCCTGGTACTTTCCGGCATACACCTTCTCCGCCTCATTGT
>JAPKYD010000048.1 GCA_026394475.1 Methanothrix sp. | reverse complement strand
CAAGTCGTCTGCTTGCTTCATAAGCTTGATGACCTCTTCATCGTTGAGCTGAGGAAACTGCTCATAGTGTTCCCCAACGGCTACAAAGCTAAAAGGCACATCCAGCGCTATCAGCTCATCCGCGTCAGCGCGGATTCTCTCCGCTGCATCCTGGGAGGAGACGGGAACGGCCACAACGATCCTTTTCGGATGGCTGTGCCTCATCTCCGAGATGGCCAGCAGGATGGTAAGCCCCGTGGCCACTCCATCGTCGACGATTATGGCCACCTTTCCCTCTCCGGGCAGAAGCTCTCGGCCCCCAAGATAGACCTGTCTTCTCCTCTTTGCTTCATGCATCTCCTTTTCGGCCTGAGCATTGAGCCATTCCTGATCGAGGAGAGAGGAACCAGCGCGATCGCATATCATATGACCGTCCTCAGCGACGGCGCAGACGGCACACTCCTCGTTTCCCGGATAGCCTATCTTTCTGGTGATCACCAGATCTAGGGGTGCGCCAAGGCTTTTTGCGATCTCGTATCCCAGAACCACGCCGCCCCTGGGCAGAGCATAAACTACTATGTCTTCTCCTCTGTATTTGGCCAGAACTGCAGCGAGCTGCCTTCCAGCCTCAGCTCTATTCTTGAAGCGCATAATAGTAATAATCTCACGGCAAAGATTATAAAATTTGGGCTTATTTTGAGACAATTTAATTGATCCCGGTCCTTCCCATAGCCAGATAGACAAAGGGCATAATATCAATCAAGGTCAGGGCAATGACCGCTGCCATCCAGTAGAGGGGCTTATGGTAATACCAGGTTCTTTTGTTGCGAGCATAGATATAGGCCACGTAGGGCAGGAGCGGCACAAAGGATA
Organism: Methanothrix sp.; assembly: GCA_026394475.1. Lineage (GTDB taxonomy): Archaea > Halobacteriota > Methanosarcinia > Methanotrichales > Methanotrichaceae > Methanothrix. Next base: position 11,476 of record JAPKYD010000048.1, on the reverse strand, counting down.
GCAGGGGATTGGGCTCCACCCTCAAGAGGTAAGTGAAGGCATATCCCTGGCAGAGGAGGCAGAGGACGGTCACCAGGCCGACCTTGGCTTGGTTGTTAAATCTCATGAAGCGTGGTTGCATTCCCTGATTTATAAGCCTTTCATGGCCCAGGGGCCAGAATAATCGGCCTCAAGACAGCTAATCGCGTCTATCTCTTCAGCGCCTTCAAGAGCTCTTGCAGGCTCAAGGCATTGAGCAGGTCCTTCTTCTCCAGCCAGCCTCGTCTGGCCACATTCACGCCGTACTTTATGACTTTGAGCTGCTCTGGCTCATGGGCGTCGGAGTCGATGCTCATCTTGACGCCCATCTCCTTCGCCGCCCTGGCATTGACATCGTCCAGGTCCAGCCTGGTCGGATAGGCATTTATCTCCATGGCCGTTCCCGTTCTGAAGGCCGCCTCCAGCACCGCTTGCATATCCACCTCATAAGGCAAACGTCGGTCGATGATCCTGCCGGTGGGATGGCCGATGATGTCCACGTTCTCATTTTCTATGGCCGAGATCAGTCTGCCGGTTATGGCCCTCTCCTTCTGCTGCTGGCCCATATGCACCGAGGCCACGACCACATCGCATCTGGCCAGAAGCTCATCAGGATAATCCAGTCTGCCATCGGCCTTGATATCCACCTCCGATCCCATCAGGACTGTGATCCCCTCCAGGGTCTCGTTCGCAGCCGCTATGGCATCGATCTTCTGCTCAAGCTTTTCTGGATCAAGGCCACCGGCGATGCCGACCGACGGGGAATGATCGCTCAGAGCTATGTACTCATAACCAAGAGCCTTGGCCGCCTGGGCCATCTCCAGGATGGATGACCGCCCATCCGACCAGTCGCTGTGCACGTGCAAGTCACCCCGAATATCCTTTTGCTCGACCAGCTCAGGCATCTTGCCCTTCAGGGCAGCCTCAATCTCCCCATTGTCCTCCCTCATCTCCGGAGGAATGTACTGCAATCCAAGAGCGGCATAAACATCCTCCTCCCGGTCGAAGAACAGGTCCTGGCCATCGGAAAGACGCTTCAGAGAGTACTCGCTCAGAGAGTAGCCCCGATCGAGGGCCAGCTGGCGCAGCTTCACGTTGTGGTCCTTGGAGCCGGTAAAATACTGAAGCACCGTGCCGAAGGATCTGTGCTCCACAATTCTCAGGTCCACCTGAATCGTCTCCAGGACGATGACGCTGGCCTTGGTCGGACCCCTGCCCAGCACCGTTTCCACCATGGGCATGCGCACGAAGGCGGCGATGATCCCCTCCGGCCTTGAGGCCGTGGCCAGGATGTCGATGTCGCCCACGGTCTCTTTGCCGCGGCGGTAGCTGCCTGCGGCGGTGATGTGCTCCAGCCCTTCTATTCCCCCAAGGTATGCCAGAACTTCGCTCACCACGGGTTCTGCCACACTGAGGAGGATGCGGCTGCTGCGCTTCTTGTACCTCTCGATGGCCTTGAGGATGTTCTTCTCGCTGGTGGGACCCATCCTGGGCAGCCGCCGGATGCGATGCTCTCTGGCCGCCTTCTCCAGCTCATCCAGATTGGAGACATTCAGCTTTTCGTGCAGCATGAAGATAGTCTTGGGACCCAGGCCCGAGATCTTGAGAAGCTCGGCCAACCCTGCGGGCGTTTCCTTCAAGAGGTCCTGATGAGCCTGAATCTTGCCGGTGCGAAGGTACTCCTCGACCTTCTGGGCGATGGCCTTTCCCACGCCGGGAATGGACTCCAGTCGCCCTTCGCGGCAGACCTGCTCGATGTCCTCCTTCATAGATTCGATGGCTCGGGCAGCTTTGCCGTAGGCTATGATCTTGAAGCGGTTCTCAGCATGCAGCTCCAGAAGCTCTGCCATCTCATAAAGAACGCCTGCAATTTCGCGGTTCTTGACGGAATTGTTCACAAGAAAGAAATAATTCTTTGTAGTATAAGTAAATCGCTTCTGTTTCGTCTCTTGCATTCCTTTGGACTATCAGATCATCGTCTCAATATGCTTCATCTCCATGACCTCAGTCAGGTCACTGATGGATTCATGCTCCACCTCGATCCCGCATTCCCGGGCGGCAGCCACCAGGTTTGTGCCGCCCACTAGGGCTATCCCCACGTGGTCGCGCTCCACTGAGACTCCCAGTACATTCATATTCGGCTCGCCCAGCTCCATGACGCCGGTGAACTCCGCCGAAGCCAGCAGGTCAAGAACCTCCTCGATGCGATCCCTGGCCAGCATGGGAGCCTCGTGCAAGTTGCCCAGGACACGACCATCGCCTGTTTGCATCATGCCCATGATGTCCGTAAGCCCTTGGGCAGTGAGGACGTCGATAGGATCTATGGTCGTAGCCCAATACATGACCATGTCCGTGAACCTGGCCGGCTCGCGTTTCACCACTTCGATCAGGCCGCCGCCTTTGGGCCGCACGGGAATGCCTTGCTTGAGCAAGACGCCACAGATGGTGAGACTGCAGGCAGTCTTGATCTTGACCCGGTCTTTTTCCTCCACGAGCTTGATCATGGGAGAGACAGCCAGGCCGCTTTGTATGGTATCGTAAAATACGGCGAGCGTATCCTCAAGACTATCCTTTTCGACCTGAGAGGTGTTGGTGATGATCCTGCCTTTCATCTCGGCCGGATCAAAGCTCACCTGCTGCATGAGGTTCTCTATCCTGGCTAGAGTGAAGACCAGAGGTTGGGAGGATTTCACATCATCTAATCATGCGAAGGGATTTATTAGCTTTTCATCTCTGGAGAAGCTGAAGAAATATCCATTAGAAGCTATCTTATATCACTTATTCCATTCTATTAGCAATGCTGCGCCAAAGGTTCGTGCTGGATACGACGGCTCTCACGGACACTCTGGCCTGGGAGAGTGAGGGCTGCACCAGCATCTGCGAGGGAATGAATGCTATCCTGGATCGCGTGGCTGAAGGAAGGCTTCACTTGGGAATAAGCTGCTACATTCCCTACCCTTCGGTCTACAATGAGATCAAGGACTTCGCCAGGCACAATAACTGCGATTCTGTGGTCCTTAGCAAGGTCGATACCTGGCTGGTCAAGAAGACTCCGGACAGGTATAAGGTCATGGTGCCGTCAAAGATCTTTTATGAGTATGTGGACTATATGCGCAGCCGCATAAACAAGGGAATGAACATCTCCGAGGAGGCCGTGTGGGAATCGGTCTCCAGATGCATATCCTTAAGCGAAGGAGGAGCGAGCCTGAAGGAGATGAAGGATGAGATAGAAAGGGAGATTGTGGGCAGCATCATCCGCAAGTTCAGGGAGAAATACAGAGCAGCACTGCGCTACGGCATTCTGGACAGCGCCCCGGACATCGACGTCTTGCTCCTGGCCAAGGAGTTGGATGCAGCCGTGGTCTCTCAAGACCTGGGCATCCAGCGCTGGGCAGAGCAGCTCGGCCTGCGTTTCATGGAGTCCAGGTCTTTTCCGGTCATGATCAAGGAGTACATGGGCGCATTGCCGGAATTGTATGTACAGGAGAGAGAAGAGGACAGGATGATCTGATCTCCAAATATTTGCCAAATTCAAGAACCAAAGGCCTTTTTGGCCTCGCTGCATCTTTCAAGAGCCATTTGCAGCTCTTCTATTTGGATTGGCTTGCTGATATACTCATTCATGCCCGCGTCCAAGAACTCTTCCCGATCCCCTTCCAGAGCATAAGCAGTGATGGCTATGATGCAAGGCTGTTTTGCCGGTTTCCAACGCTCGCGAATACGGCGCGTGGCATCCAGTCCATCCATCTCCGGCATCTGAATGTCCATAAGTATGACATCATACTGCTGCCGCTCAAGGGCTTGCAGAACTTCGAAGCCGTTGGAGGCCACATCTGCCTTGTATCCCAGGCGCTTGAGCATGCTCAAAGCTACTTTTTTATTCACTTGGTTATCCTCCGCCAGCAGAATCCTAAGGCTTTGTTCTCTTGCCGACGATATGACGGCAGAAGGACCACTCGCAAAACTGGCCGTCTCTTTGTTTTGGGGCGAGAGTAGCTCAATCAAGAGATTGCGAAGCTGAAGTGGTTTCAGTGGCTTGCTCAACAATCCGGAGACAAATGGCTCTTGCTGAACTTTGTTTCCGATGGGGCTCACTATTACAATCAATGCATCCGAATTCTTGCCTGTTTTAATCACCTTGGCCAGATCCAGTCCGTGCATATCGGGAAGAACTGCATCCAGAATCACAAAATCAAATGCCTCTCTTCTCAGCACATCCGCAGCATCTCTGCCACGGGCCACGGCCATTGTTTTCATTTCCCAGGACTGAGCTACTTTGGCCAGCATTCTCCCAAACGACTCATTGCCTTCCACAATGAGCACCCTCTTCCCTTTAAGAGCAGAGGCATGAGGCACAGAAGCTTCTTGGAGATGAGATACTTCCGCCATCATGATAAAATGGAAGGTGCTGCCTTTTCCAAGCTCGCTTTCCACCCAGATCTTGCCGCCCATCATCTCCACGAGGCGCTTGCTTATAGCCAGGCCGAGGCCAGTGCCACCGAAATACCTCGTAGTCGAGGAATCAACCTGAGTGAAGGACTGGAAGAGCTTGCTCATGTTCTCCTGGGATATGCCTATCCCGGTGTCCTTGACGGCAAAATGAAGCTCAATTCCACCATTCTTTGCCGCGGAGGAGCTTACGGATAATATCACCTCACCCATCTCGGTGAACTTAACCGCATTTCCCAGAAGGTTGATCAATACCTGCCGCAGCCTGGTTTCGTCTCCAACCAGTACCAGGGGCACATCTTCCTCCAGGAAGTATATTAATTCCAGTCCCCTATCGGCGGCTTTGGCCGCCACCAGGTCCATTGAAATCTCTATGCAATTGCGTAGATCAAAAGGCTGTCTCTCCAGCTCCAGCTTGCCCCCATCGATCTTGGAGAAGTCCAGGATGTCATTGATGACGGCCATCAGTGCATTTCCGCTGTTGCGGATGGTCTCCAAATAATCACGCTGCTCCGGCCTCAAATCCGTCTCCAGAAGCAGCCCGGTCATGCCTATGACTGCATTCATTGGCGTTCTAATCTCATGGCTCATGTTGGCCAGAAACTCAGACTTGGCCCTTGTGGCAGATTCTGCTCTCTCTTTAGCGCTCTTCGAATCCTCCTCGGCCAATTTGCGCTCGGTGATATCTCGAATGGACTCGATTGCGCCATAGACATTTCCTTCCGAATCATAGAGTACGGCTGCGCTTCCCAAAAGATAGACTGCTCCTCCCGTCATTTTAGGCAAGAAGGCTTCGCCGGCCAGAGTGCCATCTTCCTGCCTTTTTATGGTCTCATAAGTCCTCTCTATCTCTGGGTCGGATTTCAGAACTAGATCGATAAGTATGGGTCTTCTTTCACCAAAGAAGGGCAATGCATACTCGTAATTGCCTTTGCCCAAGATTGACTCGGCCTTGATTCCCGTAAGTTTCTCGATGGCACGATTCCAGGCGATCACTACACCCTCTTTGTTGACGACAAAGGTGGCGTCAGGCAAGAAGTTGATTATATCCGCCAGTCTGCGCTCCGAGTTCATCATAGCTGTTTCGGCTTGTACCCTTTCGGAGATTTCATTCTGCAGCTCTGTGTTGGCAGCCTCGAGCTGGGAAGTACGCTGAACTACCCTGCCCTCCAGCTCTTCATTTAGGCGGACGATCTCCTTCTGTGCTAGCTTACGCTCTACTATTTCTTCCTGAGCCTCGTAAAAAAGACGAGCATTCTCATTCAATACCAGAACCTGGCGGGTAACTACCAGACAGATGATCAATCCTACAGCCAAGGCAAGCGTGGAGAAAGACAATGCTAAGGGATGATCGTGACTCCAAACCAGGAGGGCAAAAGCACCCCCCGCCGCAATATAAGGCAGATAAAGGGGCCAGGTGAGTTGGACATAATGGCCATGGATTTTCCAATCTTGCTGAAAGATATCGCTTTGAACAGATTCAGCCTGAGACAAACCGGCAAGTCCTATCAGAACGTAAGCTGCAATCCAGCCGTTGTCCAGCATCCCCCCCGAAAAGTAGGTTCCTTCAAGAGCCTGGATATTGAAAACAGAATCTGTAATAATTAATAAAACAGTACTGGCTGCTAATAAAAGAAGTGCCCTCCTGAATGGATAATTGATCCTCCTCAAGAGCAGGTCTATCAGGGCAAATAGCAGCATCAAGTCCATAACTGGATAGGCTACGGAGAGGACAATAGTCAATTTATCTGTATTTATATTCTGCTCAATTGTTGGAGCTATGATAAGAGCCCAGAAGAGGACGATGGAAGTAATCATTACCATTGCCGTATCCAGCATAATCTTTAGCCGTTCGCCGGATTTGATCTGGACCGAGGGCAAGAGGAATACACCTATCAGAAATAAGAGATAACGAAGGAGGTAAAATCCATCAGCAAGAGAAGGGAATGGATTTTCATTGAGCAGTAATTCATAATAGGCCCATACGGCATCACCTAAAGCGAAGGATAGCTGCGCTATGGCAAGCATCATCCAGCCAAGGTATATCCTTCTTCCAAGACTTTTTGAGCAGATAGCAGCGTAGAATAAGCATAGACTAGCCATTGCATTGATCACAAATCCGCCCACATCACCAAATATTGTAAGATCTGAAGGGTTAGCGCTTAGATAGAACCATATCCCCATATAAATGATCAAGATTGTGGCGGCAATAATCAGCGAATTGCGGAACGATAGGTATTTTCTAATGTTCAGATATGGAGCGGCCTGATCCACTGCGCGAGAAAAACGTTGCATAAATATGCCTTGAGTACCTCCACTCGTCCCAGAGGATGGGTAGTTATCTTGCAGTGACGATTTCCACATCGTCATTTTCCATGTAACATGGCATCCTTAATGCGCATACCATATTTATTGTGAGCCATATACTGCCTCAGACCACTAAGGTACGTCGTCACTTTTAGCGGCATCAAGCAGCATATCCTTAATCCATAGGCATTCGGAGTCTCTTTCTGCTTTGATTCACCTCGATTCTTCGAAGATCAGGATAATCATTCTGATCTCAGATATTACTATAAATCTTTTTATAGATCAAACTGTTGGCATGATATAAAAAGGCAAAAGGCATCATTCTGAAACTGAGTCCGTGGAAAAGTATATAAAAATATAATAATTATAAAAAAAAATAAAGGTAGGATTTGTTATTTCCTTATTATAAAATGTTAATACTAGAGTTGAGAGCTGAATCATTTCGGAATGTCTAAATCACCAATTATCATAGATGCTGCGAGACGGTTAAGATCCGCGAGGCACAATGAAACTCTAACGTCTTGGGTTCAATTCATCTGAATCCAATTTAAGCCCGCCGAGGAACCGCTCAACATCTCCTAATTTCTTCTGGAAGTCTTGTTAAATCTAGTGGAACATCGCTCGGGATGATTATTAGTGTAGCGTTTATTTTCAGAATGTTGTTCTTCTCTGCCTCTCCTCCAAAGATCGAATTTATTGTTCAGTATCACCAGCGGCGCTCGCCAAAACCTCTTTAGTACACCGAAAAGTATAACAATTTATACTTGCTCGCCAATTCTATGAAAATCGTATTCATCTTGCCCATCTTGAGATCACCATATTCTATATGCCCGGAACCTCCCTTAGGCCTAGCTTATTTGGCATCATCCTTATTGCAATACAGAAATGATCTACATATTGAGATAATTGATGGCTTTCTCTTGGAACGAGATGAATATTACCAAAAAATCTCAAAAATAAAAGCCGATATCATTGGGGTCACGACGACCATGGCCCAGCTTAATGAGGCTTTAATAATTCCACACATAGTAAAAGATGATAGCATTAAGTTCATAATAGGCGGTCCTGGTGTAGTAAACATACCCAGCCACAAGCTTCACGACAGTGGTTATTCTATTGTATGCTATGGAGAAGGTGAGAAGACAATTGTTGAATTGGTTCAAGCCTTAGAAAATGGGCTACCTCTGAAAAATATAAAAGGTATTTCATATCGCTCTAAAGATAAAGAGATCAAGACACCTCCAAGAGACCTGATAAAAAATCTGGATGAGATTCCTTTTCCTGCCAGGTCACTCTTGGACATGCAAAGATATTTGAGAATATGGAAGGAAAGAATGGGGGTTGCCGTAACTCAAATTATATCTTCTCGAGGATGTCCGTTCTCATGCAGATTCTGTGATAAAAAGACCTTTGGGGGAAGAATTCGGTTCATGTCCCCGCCTAGGATGATAGATGAGATGAGATTGCTTTACGATAGTTTCGGGACCGAAATGGTCTACTTCGAGGAGGATTTATTCACTGTTAATCGGAAGAGAGTGCTTGATTTTTGTGGACTAATGGGAAAAGAGCTTCTGGGTAGAAGGTGGGGAGCTCATTCCAGAGTGGACACATTAGATCTGGAAATGCTCACTCGGATGAAGCAAGCAGGTTGCACCGATCTTTTCTTTGGGGTGGAGAGCGGAAGCCAAAAAGTATTGGATCTCTTGGGAAAAGGGTTTACAGTCGGACAAATAGAGAATGCCTTCGGGTTGGCTAAGAAGGTGGGAATGAATACAGAAATGTATCTCATCATAGGCGTCCCTGGAGAGGTCCAAGAGGATATTGAAATGACCAAGAGAATGATAGCGAAACTGGAGCCATCATCGATAGATATATCCTTCCTTACACCAATCCCTGGCACTGAAATTTATGAGATGACTAAACATTTGATCGAGAAAGAGATTGATTTTAGTAATTTCGATTATTTTAAAAGCGTTTACAGAAAAGATATCTTTGGGTTCGAACTGGAGGCAAAAAGGAGAGAAATATTGGATTTCTTTTTATCCACGTTTGAGGGTAAGGTTGATCCCAGATTTAGCCCGCTTGCCGAATCGCCTCGCGCTAATTGAAGTGATTCAATCAAATTTTGAGACGCACTCAACTTATTGGGCAATTGTCGAAAATTGTTCCATCCTATGCTGGAATGGATGATCAGCAAGAAGCGGATCTGGGTCGAATTCGATACTAAAAAGATTTTTCAAAAACAGGCGTTCGCATCCCATAACCTTATCTTTAGATATAATTCAATCCTCCTTGGTGCATTTCGTTTGAAGGAAGACTTTCAGAAGATGCCCTTCGACCAGAAGGTATCATATTTGGTGGAGAACCTGAATGACCTGCCCGATGAGCTGGTCGAGCCGGGGGTGGAGATTCTTGCCAAAGCGGGAGAGACGGAGTATGCCGCCGTTCTGGCCAGAGACAAAGGAATGATCGATAAAGCCATCCAGATCCTGGTGGACGCCGGTGACTTTCTCTGGGCGGCCTTGATCGCCAGGAACGCTGGAAGGGAAGAAGAATCGAACAGGCTCTACCAGGATGGCCTGGCATACTACATCGACATGGAGATGTACGGACGAGCCGTCTCTGCCGCGACTGCCCTCAAGCTGCCTCCGGACGAAATCGATGTGCTCTTCAGGAGAGGCATCGAGACAGAGAGTCGAGGCATGGACCTTGGCCAGGCCAGGGCCATGATCGACTGCGCCATGGAGTCCCTGGAGATCGCCCTCATCGGCAGGGATGATGAGCTGTCTGGGCAGGTCATGAAGGCCGTGAATGAAGAGAGGGAAAAGATGGCCAAGAAGGATAAGGAAGCAGATGGTCAAGATCGCTGAGCTCTGGGTGATCTGTCATCAATCCCACTTATTCATCTCTCAGCTGAATTTCCAGAGTCATCAGATCTTCCGCTACCATGGTTCTCTCAAAGATAGATCTTGCATCCCTCAAGAGTGGGGAGGTATCCTCTGAGTAGCGAGAGCTTATGTGCGTCAGAACAAGCTTGCGTACATTGGCGCATTTGGCTACCTGGGCAGCCTCTCCGGCGGTGCTGTGCTTCGTCTCTTTGGCCCAATCGGCCATGTCATCAGCCAGGGCGCAGTCATGGATGAGGAGGTCTGCGCCGTGGCTTGCTACCTCCACGGTTCTACAGGGGCGGGTATCCCCTGTATAGACGATCTTTCTGCCAGGCCTGGGGGGCCCCATGACCTGATCCGGCTGGATCATTTTGCCGTCAACCTCTACACTCTGGCCGTGCTGCAGCCTTCCGAAGAGCGGCCCCGGCGGTATGCCCAAGTCCATGGCCGCATCGCGATTGAACCTGCCCAACCGTAGGTCTTCCTTCAGGCAGTAGCCAAGGCTTGGCACGCTGTGCCTGGTCTCGAGGGCCTCCACCTGATAGCCGTCCATGCGCAGCACGTCCCCCGGCTTCAGTTCGACTGCCTGAACCTCAAAGTCGCGGGAGAAGTAGCAGACGGTCTTGAAGGTCTCCACCAGGTGAAAGGTATGCGTGGGACCGGCGATGATCAATGGCTTCTCCCGTCCCTGGAAGGCCATGGTCTCCAGCAGGCCCGGAATGCCCAGGATGTGGTCGGCGTGCAGGTGCGTCAGGAAGATGTGGTTTAAGCGAATCATGCCCGTCCTGACGCGCATCATCTGCCTTTGCGTACCTTCGCCGCAGTCGAAGAGCAGCATCTCGCCTTCGCGGTTGATCAGAATGGCCGAAGGGTTCCTCTCTGGCGTGGGCAGCGATCCGGCAGTTCCAAGGAAGGTCACATTGAGCATCTCGGGCCTCATTGCTGTTCTGGTTCTCGGGGAGAGATAACTTCACTCCATATCATCCTTTGCATGTGGCGATCCGATCTTCACCCCACTACGCGGATGATCGCCAGCCGCCACTCATTGCCGTGTAAGCCAACTGTGGTCCAGTAAACCTCTTTGGTCACATTCTGGTTGTGCTCTTTATTGAGGAAGTAGTAACTTCCCATTCCGGAGCGCTCTGCGACCATCTTTCTACCGATATCCAATAGCGACGGATACGGCTGATACAGTGGGTCCTGGAAGAGCATCAATCCCTCCTGGCTGGGGTCCGCATCGTAGAGAATCAGATCGTCCTTCTGCATGACCCAGGCGTTGAAGGGCGTGCCGTTAAGCATTGGCGCAATAATAGCTCCTAGTAACTCGCCGGGCTTCATGCTGGCGCTCACTGCGCCCGCGAACTCACCCGCCGGAGAGATCACAGGATAGATAAAGGAGATAGCATCGTAGCCCTCCACCAACTGGCACATCTGGCTCAGAACAGGGTTTTTGCTTTTTAAGAACGAAGCCCAGCCTTTCTGGCTGCCGATGTCAGACCTTTCCGAGGCGTTATATTGGGACGGCTCGGCGGTCAGGATCCTTCCTTGCTGGCTGATGGTCACCGCCTTAAGGAAGCCGGAGTCGTTCAGACTTTGAAGTATTTCTCTGGCGTTTTCTCCTTCCAGCCCTGCGGCTGAGAGCTGCTCTGCGGCATCTGCGACCAGAACATCCTGATCACTTAGGCTGCCTTGGATATCTGCCTGCAGCTGCAGCAGGAAGAATGCGAGGTCGTCGTTCGAATCGGTGGAAAAGTTTCCACCTGTAGCGTTGTCATTGGCGGCCAGGCCGACGGATGGCAATAAGACCAGCAAAA
>JAPKYD010000050.1 GCA_026394475.1 Methanothrix sp. | reverse complement strand
ATATCCATCGACGGCCCCACCGTGGGGCGACAGATTCACGAAGGCGACATCCTCTATATCAATATTCCAGAAAAGCATGCCCGCATCGTCGAGCTGGAGCTGAAGCCCAAGCTCGCCGAGGACGAGCGCGAGGTGCTGGAGCAATTTTTGGAGATCAAGCGCAAGAAGGATGCCTTCTGGGGACGATGAGCAAAAAGCTTTTGGGCTTCGATGCCGCTCTTTCTCGGATCAGCTCCAAGTTAGGGCATTCTCTTGGAAGGTGCTAATATCATAGAGACTCTAAACGAGATCCTGATTCCCCTGGTCGCCGTGGGCCTGGCAGAGATGGGCGATAAAACTCAGCTTTCCGTACTGCTGCTATCTTCGAGAACAAAGGATTACATCCAGCTTCTCCTTGGGGTCATGCTCGCCTTTCTGCTGGCAGACGGATTTGCCATCCTGGTGGGCTCCTGGGTGACGAGCGTCGTTCCCATTCATCTGGTAAAACTGATCTCCGGCACTCTTTTCATCCTCTTCGGGATATTGATCCTGAAGGGCGATCGGGATGAGGGCGACAGAGGCAACCTGTCTCCCAAAAACGCCTTTGTCTCCGGCTTCTCCATGATCTTCCTCTCGGAATGGGGGGACAAGACCCAAATTGCATCATCTCTCTTTGCCACGGAGTACGACCCGAGGATGGTCTTCATCGGGGTCATGACCGCCCTACTCATGCTCTCCATCATGGCCATATGGCTTGGCAGATTCCTTTCCGGCAGAGTTGACCGAAAGGTGATCACCAAGGTGGCGGGAGCGGTCTTCTTGCTGATCGGCCTATCCTTCCTGCTCTCGGCTCTCACTTCGTCTGCATTTGCCGACATAATCTAAGAGAAGGCACGGCATTTGCAGAGAAAGCTTCTTGTAGCAAAGAAGCGCAAGGGATGGATTAGCTCTCGCGGGAGACGGAACAAAAGACAGAACAAACCGAGAAAGAACAACAGGAAACCCGCCGGGAGAGATCTTTGGAGGACAAAAAATTTGCTTAGCCACGAGTCACTGCTGTGGGCTGTTTTTGGTGTCGTCATTCTGATCCTTTTCGCCCTGGACCTGGGTGTTTTTCATCGCAAATCCCATGAGGTCGGCATCAAAGAGGCCCTGGCCTGGAGCGGGATCTGGCTGGCAGTGGCGATCGTCTTCAACCTGCTCGTATATTTTTGGATGGGCACGGAGGCGGCCATTGAGTTCGCGGCAGGCTACCTGGTGGAAAGGACGCTGAGCTTCGACAACCTCTTCGTCTTCCTGCTCATCTTCACTTACTTCAAAGTGCCAAGCATTCACCAGTACAAGGTCCTATTCTGGGGCATCTTAGCTGCCCTGGTCATGCGAGGCATATTTGTGATGGCCGGGATTGAGCTGATCGATAAGTTCCACTGGATAATCTACCTCTTCGGTGCTTTCCTATTCGTGAGCGGGCTGAAGCTGGCATTGAGAAAGGATGAGGAGCCGATGGATGTGGGAAGAAATCCAGTGCTGCGGTTTTGCAAACGATTTCTGCCAACCACGGATCAATACGGCGACGGCAACTTCATCCTCACCATAGACGGCAAGCGCTTCGTGACCCCCCTGTTCATAGTGTTGCTCATAATCGAGACCTCGGACATCCTCTTCGCCTTCGACTCAGTTCCGGCCATCCTGGGGATCACCCTCAATCCCACAATCGTTTACACCTCCAATATCTTCTCCATCCTGGGCCTGCGCGCCCTCTACTTCGCCCTGGCGGGATGCATGGTCATGTTCCGCTACCTGAGCCAAGGAGTAACTCTCATCCTCATATTCGTGGGAGCCAAGATGCTTGCTTCAGGGTTCATTGAGATCCCGGCGGCCATAGCTCTGGGTGTGATCATGCTCGTGCTGGCGGCATCCATAGCTTTGTCCTTGATCCTGCCCGATCGCAGGGCAAATAAGAGGCCATATCAGTCCAATTTCAAATAAATATCTCCTCAGGGCTTCAGCCTCTTTATCTCCAGGTAGTGCACATCCTGCGCGAGAAAGTAGGGCTGTAAAGCCAGTGCGAAGAATCCCGCCTTCAGGGCGTTGAAGGAGTCTCGTCAGGAAATGCCCATCGAAAACAATCGCGTAATCGGAAAGGTGAAGATAGACCATGCTGCTGAATCTCAACCCTGATTCAGCAGCTCCGAACGTGCAGCTCTCAGAAAATCCTCCCCAAACTCGACTACGAAATCTGCTTCTTCCCTGCTCACCAGAGCGCCGCCGTACTGCACATTGTGTCTGGAGACTCTTATCTTGTCAAAGACTTTGATCAGATCAAGGAGCTCTCCACCGTAAAGGCATTTCAGAGCGACACCAAGGCAATAGTGACTCCTTTCCACGTAACCCTTGGCAAAGAGCAAAGCCCTGGCGGAATGAAATGCAGAGTTGTATGCTGCAATCTCTGCCATCTCGTTCTCTTCGATCTTCAGATTATTTTCTGCTGACCTGAGAAATCTCTCCGCTATTTCCAAGGATTTTTCGATCCTGTCCACTGCCCGAGGGTCTTTTTTAATGAGGCCTTCGTCCAAGCATTGCTCCAGCTTCATAGCTCTGCTCCTTTCACAAGGACGTGATTTCTGAGGATGGATTCAACAAACTTATCGCCCTCTTTCTTCATCTTCTCCCATCTGAAGTAAGGTAAGACTGTTAGCTGAATTTCCCTTCCAAGCTTCCCCTCAAGCTCCAAGACACGATCCCTATCGGCATCTTTTTCTTCTCCTACCACTAGGATATCGAGATCGCTCCTTTCGTCCATGTTTCCAGAGGCAAAGCTACCGTAAATCGCCAGGGATATGCAGTTTTCTGCAATGTCGTCGATGCCCAGCTTCTTCAGCAGAATGATGTGGTAAGCTCTTATCATCTCTTTCACAGCAAAGTCTTCTCGGTTCAGCCTGAAGAGCCTGAGATTGGCTCTATTCGTCTCAAGAATCAGATCATTTCTCAAAAGCTCATCACAGTAGGTCTTGGCGCTTCCAGGACTAATGTCCAGTTTCCTGGCAAGCTCAGTGAGATGAATCTCCGAAGATGGATGCATTAGGAAGAACTCAATTACCTTGAAACCAACGCACTTTCCTAGCATCATTCAATAGGTTGAACGATCGTTCAATTTATTAAACCTATCGTTCAATTTATTGAACTATGGTTTCAGCCTCTTTATCTCCAGGTAGTGCACATCCCCGTCCGGATAGGCGAACACCATCTGCTTTCGCACCGAATGCGCCAGCCGCACCGCCCGGGAGAGCACGGGCGGCAAGAAAATGTGGTCCTCCGCCACAGTGTGCACCAGATACTCGGAGTGGGGAACCTTCTGCAGGCTTCCTACCTGCTTGTAAACCCGAAAGTGCGTTCCGAACTTGAAGCCGGTTTTTACCACCAGCTTTCTTTCCCGCAGATCTCTGTAAACCTTGAACTTCAGGTCGAAGTCGCTCTCGATCTGGCGCGCCTTGGACAGGAAGCCGCTCTGGTCAAGCGGCTCCCCGGAGCGGTCCTGCAGCTGGATCAACCCTTTCTCCAGGAGGTATGCCGACTCCACCAGCGAGAGCTGCAGGCGTTCGCCGACGGGCTTGCCGTAAAATCCGTGCTCGTGCAGCCGCCGTGAGGCTTCGGCGTCCCAGAGCACCACCCGGTCCTCCAATAAGGTAGCCAATCCTCCAGGCTCCTGGTCGGCCATCTTCCCAGACATGGCCTTATCCCTGGCCTCGTAGAAGGTGATGTCGCTCTCTTCGTCCACGATGGCCAGCATCAGCTTCTTTCTTATCTGCGCCGCGACCCGGACAGGCTCGATGATCTCTTTCAGCGGCAGGGGCATGCGCTCGGAGATGACGAGCACATAAAACTCGGCCGGAGACTTTCCCGGATGGCCGCCCCGTGGGTAGACGCGAAAATCGGGCCGTCCGGGTTGAACATAGTATCCGCGCTCCCGCAGGTCCTTGTAGACCACGTACCTAAACTCGAAGCCCTTCTCCAGAGAGGAAGCGGCCTGGAAAAAGGCCTTAAAGTCCAGCTCTTTTCCTTCCCTTGATACTTTTATCCTGGATCGGTCCAGGAGATAGGCCGCCTCCACCAGGGACAGCTCCAGGCCCTTTCCCCTGGGCCGGCCGAAGTAGCCCTGCTCGTAGAGGTCGGGCACGGCCTCGGGACCGAGCCTGACTTTCTCGTTCTTCAACTGGCCTTGGAGCTCATCGAGCATGGAAACCGTTGGTTGGCGGTGCTGGGCACTTTCAGCAGCTCAGCCTGTCCGGCCAGATGCCGTGCATGACTCCCATGGTCTTGTCCACGAAGGCGTGAACGTCCGCAGCAGGATAGCCGCAGGAGAGCAGGTAGGACTCGACATGGTTTGGCACAGCAATGGACATCTGCTCCACCATGGATACCGTCTGCAGGATGGTGTGGTCTCCCAGCTTAAAGGGTATGATGGCGTCGGAGACGATCAGCTCGAAGATCTCCGGGCTGATGGGCCGCTCAATGCCGGCGAGGAAGGCCTCCAGAATCTCGCTCGTCCACTCGTGCTTCTTGCCCTCGTCCTGGTAGGGCATTACTACTACCTCCCGGGTATTGGCGAACTGCTCGACGAGCTGTGCGGGCTTGACGTCGCCCTTGAAGATCATGCCGAGGAAGTTGGTGTGCGGCACAGTCGTTGGGACCTTGCTGGCGCGAACGGAGAACTTGACCTCCTCAAAGACCGTTCCAGCATCCGTGCCCTGATGGCCAGCGCCTTTGCCGAACTGGATGGCGCTCGGCGAAGCCCTGACCACGGTGTGGGGATCTCCATGCCTGCGATCGATGTTGCCCAAGATCGCCACCAGGCCCAGCGGCCTCGCCGCCAGGGCCAGACGGGAAAGTCCAGTGGTGTTGCAGCTGGTGCACTGCACCACTCTGGGCTTGGCCTTCAGGAATATCTCATAATTTTCCAAGCCGAAGAAGAACTCGCGGGCGAAATCGGCCTTCAGCTCGTCGGTGATCTTGACCTTCTTGTTCTCTTCCAGGGCCGTCTGAATCTTTGGCCGGTCTGCGCCGCCCATCAGGGACACGAAGCAGCCGTGGGCGAGACCCGCCTCAACGTAAGGCAGCTCCTCGTCGCCGGGAGTTCCTACCATCACAAAATCCGATGCCTCAAAGAAGTCGTCGTAGACGCCTTCGATCTTAACGCCTGCCTTCTCCCATTTCTCTTTATCTGCCTTATCGCTTACGAAAGCCTTCACGCCAAACATGCGGTTGAACTTGGCCACGATGGACCTGGCCCGGCCGTGGGGACGACGAAGCAACACGTTCAGGTCGCCCTCGATGCCTGCGGCCTTCTTGACCTGCTGCAGCGCGAGAATCGTTCGCTTATTCTCTGTTCCGGCAAACCCTACAAAGCCAGCATTGGACTTCAAGCATCTTCACTTCCTGACTGGGAATCTAAGTGACCGTATTTTAATCTTTCCGGAATTGTGAGTTATTATGAATCACCGCAGCACGAATATTCAGGAAATAGAATTCGCACAAAATGCCCTTCTTGCCACGATGTCCTAGTTGCCTATGAGATAAATGGAAAAATATATCGAGCGATTCTAAAAGAAAACTGAGACAGTCTGAGCCTTAAGCGCTTAGCCTGTCCGGCCACACTCCATGTACTGCGCCTAGATTTTTGTCCACAGTGCTGTGCACCCTCTCCGGCGGGAACCCACAGAACAGAAGGTACGCTTCCACATAGTTGGGAACGCCCATGGACATCTGCTCCACCATCATGACCGTCTGGAGGATGGTGTAGCCTCCCAGCTTGAAGGGTATGACGGCATCGGAGAACAGCAGCTCGTATATCTCCGGGCTGATTGGCCGCTCAAAGCCAGAGATGAAGGCCTCCACGCTCTCGCTCGTCCACTCGTGCTTCTTGCCCAC
>JAPKYD010000100.1 GCA_026394475.1 Methanothrix sp. | reverse complement strand
TATCGAACAATATGAAAAACAATTATAGTATATAACCTTGAAACTTCAGTTCTTTACTGCCTCATATGTTTAATGTATAAATCTATTAAGGAACAGCTCTTTTAGACAGAATTGGTGGGGCATAGATCAACGGTGTAAGACTGTGTGAAGATTCTCTAAGTTATATATCCATTCTTATTTAAAATATATTCGATGAATCCCTGATTATCTCTTGATATGCATCGAACCCCCACAGTTCCGAGCCACAGCATCTACACTACCGAAGCTGATGGATGCTTTACCGTATCGAGTTCGTGACGATCCTGATGGCTTCGTGCGCGACAAGCTTCTAAAGCCAAATCATTTACGAGCGAGTCCACAGCGCATATTACTACTACCGGCAGGTGGTTCACGACAAAAGGTCATCCCCTGCATAACCCGCGCCCCGTCATCCCCCGCACTGTTAGCTAGTCGATGGCGCCCGCCACCGCCGCCCTCGGCCACCGATGCAGGAAAACGCTGTCATCTGCCTACAATTTTGAGATCATCATCCGGTTAAAGATCGTAAGGTTCCAGAGTAAACAGTAAACAGAATGAAGGCCCGCAGGAGGATGACTCAAAGTGAACCGGATACGCTCAGGTTGCCACCAGAAGAATGATGATCCACAGCTTCAAAGCGATTCCCCGCAAAAGAAAGTGCGGCCAGATCTCGCCGCAGCTTCTTCATGTTCAGACTTTCTTTAATATGCCGACTGTTACTCTCATTCCATCTATGTCCACTTCCTGATAGGACAGCTCCATCTCGGTGGGAGAATTCATGTAGCCCCACAGATAGCCATTCTCATCCACCATGGCAATGGACTGGTTATCGGAGCTAAAGATACCCAGCACCATCTCCTTGGACCCGGGGCTCATCTCTGGAACCATCTCACCAGAGAACATACTTCCGTTCTGCTCCTTGACGGTAAGGGTCATCTCGCCGCCCGGCCAATAAGAGACGGTTTCATTGGGCATCCACGCGGTGTTCTTCGCCCAGCCCATGGCATCCATGACTCCCGTCCATTTGCCCACCATGTCGGGCATCATCATCGTCTTATTCTCCGCCTGGGCCATGGCCGGAATGCAGAGGGCCAGCAAGAGCACCAAGACCATTACATTTCTCATATTTACACCTCATTTCCAACATTGAACTGCCTTTCGATAGGCTAATAATAGTAACAGCCCCAAAACGATATAATTTTTTCTGGAGAACCAGCCAAAGGTCACTCAGAACTTGGCTGCAGCCAGGAATCTTCCGAATGAAATGAGGTCAACCCGAGATCGGCTCATGGGACGTTAATCCAAGCCTCTAAGCCCTGGTTATCCTCTCCGCCCCCACCCGCGCACGCCGGAGCCTGGGCAGCTGCCCCCACAGCGCCATCTCCTCGCCCCGGATCACCAGCGCCCCTTCAATTCCTGGCCGGTCTATGGCCTTGAAGCACTCCTCCAGCGGCCCCTCCGCCTGCACGGCATTCCCCAAAGCCGTGGCTGCCGCATCTGCCAGGGCCGGGTCCTGCGATATGACGGTGGCGGCATCAGCACAGCCGAAACTGATGGACGGCCCGACGGTGCCAGAGCTGGTGGCGATGCCCAAGGGCACTTGGCGCGGCAAAATCTCGAAGGCCAGATCCTGAATGGGTGAGACTCCGGCGTAAATTCCCACCAAGACCTGCTGGTCGCTTAAGATCG
Source organism: Methanothrix sp. (assembly GCA_026394475.1). Classification (GTDB taxonomy): domain Archaea; phylum Halobacteriota; class Methanosarcinia; order Methanotrichales; family Methanotrichaceae; genus Methanothrix. The sequence goes on along the minus strand of JAPKYD010000100.1, from coordinate 15,120 downwards.
ATATATCTCCGCCGTTGTCCACCACGGCATAGGTCGCACCCTCCGCCATCATCGCCTCCACTGCGAACTTGGCGATGACGCCCGCCACAGCAGCCATCGGCCCGATGCCAAAAGCCGCGCTGCACCTTATCATCTGTCTTACAATCTCAGGTGCATCATCTGTCTGAAGATCGTAAGGCTCCAGCGTCAGCATGAAGAAAGGATCTGTTCCTATAAAAGTCTCCAGATAGCATCTCTGCTCCCGGATGGATCGTTTCGCCGCCTCGATGTGTCTCTGCTCGCGGGCAAAGATGGTTACTATGGTCTCTTTGAGCTGGAAATGCTCCCGCAGGACGTCGGACATGATTTCTCAATATAAAATTTTTTTAGGCGGATTCACAGACGGCGCACTTTGCAGAGCCCTGCCCTGGCCACGGTCTCCTCCCGGCCCCTCAGGCGAACCACCAGCTCCTCTCCATAGCTCACCTGCAGGAGCTCCGCCGTTTCATAGAGCCGGGAGAGCTCCCGAAGGCCCCTGGAGTCGTTGGGCAGCCTGATCTGGTACTCTTTCAAGGGCTGAAGCTGCTGATAAATGCACTCTGCCAGGTCTGCGAGACCCTGGCCGGTCGAGGCGGATACCTGAACCGGATGGGGAGCAAGATCGCTGATCTTCTCTCTTTTCACGGCCGCCTCGTCTTCTGCAAGTCTGTCCGCCTTGTTGAGCACGGTTAACATGGGCGCAGAGACGCCGCAATCCCACAGGGCTTTGTGCGATGCCACCAGCTTGCGCCTGAGCAGCTCCGGCGGATCGCTCATATCCGCCACGAGGAGCACCAAATCTGCTTGAGCGATCTCCGCCAGGGTGGAGCGGAAGGCTTTGATGAGGAAGTGCGGCAGGTCGTCTATGAAGCCCACGGTATCCGTGAGCAGAACCCTGCGTCCCTTGATCTCCAGCGCTCTGGTGGTGGGGGAAAGGGTGGTAAAGGGCTGGTCTATGGCTGAAACGCCCGAACCGGTGAGGGAATTCAATAGAGTGGACTTGCCGGCGTTGGTGTAGCCCGCCAGCGCGATGAGATCGAAGCCGAGTTCCCTGCGCCGCTGCCTTCTATCCTCTCCCATCATCTCCACTTCCTGCAGCGCCGCCCGGATCTTGGCGGAGCGCCCGCGGATGTCATTGTACATCGACTGCTCATAGGCACCGGCACCTCGAAAGCCCGGCTGCTCGCCCAGCTTCTTCAAAGATAAAGCGTTCTTCACGTGAGGCGCATCATAGCTGAGCCTGGCCAGCTCCACCTGCAGCTTGGCCTCACGCGTGGAGGCGCGGGAGGCGAAGATCTCCAGGATGAGGTTGAACCGATCGATCACCTGCGCTGAAAATTCGCTTCTGATGTTGAAGACCTGATTGGGGCTTAGGGGATTGTAGAATATCAGCTTATCAGGGCAGTAGCTCAGGGCCTGGGAGATCTTGCCCCGACCGATCTGGAAGCGGTGGTCCCGGCCCCTGACTTGGATTATCTCCGCCAGTATCCTGTATCCGGCTGCTCCCGCCAGGCCGCGCAGCTCTTCCATCTTGTAAGAATCCGAGGGCTGGTGGGGATTCTCCCGCATGAGGAGAACTGCCGTTTTGCCATCATTTGCTGCCATCGTCTGCTCCTTCCATCCCTTCTGTTTCCGCATCAATGATGAGCCTTCGTCCGGCAACGGAGATGTGATGGGCCAGCTCTATCGCCGTCCTCTCCGCCAGGGTCTCTGGATATTTGAAATCCCGGGCCAGGATGCTTTTCACCCTCCAGATCTCCAGATTGTAGACGTCCCCAGGCTCGGCGACGATGGTCCCGGGAAGGCACATGCAGGCAGCGCTGATGAGGTCCGCCACCGTCGTGAGGTCCAATGCTTCGGCCACGCGAGGCATGATCCTGACAGAATGAATCTTTTCGATGAAAGCTGGAGATACCCGGGCCGAGACGACGGCGCACACCATCTGGTAGCTGCCCTGCACCGCATGCCGGCCTGATATGTCGATTGCCACAATGTCTATCTATTCAACCCCTCTCGCGGTTCTTCATCTCACAATGGCGTGATCTTTTACAATCCTAACAGCCTCTTCCTGGCTCAGGCCCGCTCCAACTGCAATCTGCACAGCCCGCTCACTGTTGATGAGATCTCTTGGGGCGTGAGTGTCGGTGTCCACTACCATCTTGGCCCCAGCCTGCAATGCCATTCGCACCACGTGGCCGTTGGTGATGTTGTGGCCTGCCCTGGAGGTTATCTCCAGGCAGACATCATTCTCCCTGGCCAGTTCGGCTTCCTCGATGGTGATGAAGCCTGGGTGGGCCAGGATGTCTACGGCTGCCTCTAAAGCTGCCCGGTTTGTGCCCGGCCGCACTGGCTCTACGGGCGTTTCACCATGCACTACCACAATCTCTGCCCCGAGCCTTCGAGCCAGGGTGACCAGCGGCATGATCTTCGCCGGAGGCACGTGGGTCAGCTCCACACCCGGCAGGACCCTAATATCCAATACGTCTTCCATATATTTAGCTTTAGAGACGCAAAGGAGGACGTGCTCGATGTTGGTGAAGTCCACGTGATCCGTGATGCCGATAGCCGTGTAGCCCAACACCTCGGCCCGCCGCACCAGCTCGGAGGGAATGAGCTCACCATCGCTGAAGGTGGTGTGAGTATGCAGATCGATCATACAATTCTGGCTGAAACCTGTTGAGTATTAAGCATTATCTACAAGGTCAGAGGGCCCGCCCCTCCAGGATACAGGTGGGGTCCTCGCCATGCAGATCGCCGTGATAGTAGTAGGCCTTCTGCCGGCATCCTCCGCAGAGTTCCAGGTAATCGCACTTTCCGCATTTTCCTTTGAGTCCGGATTTCATATCCCGCAGGGCCAAAAGCTCCTGGGAGGGATGATCTATCCAGATATCCCGGAAGGATCTCTCTCGCACGCTGCCCACCACGATATGGGGCATGAAGTGACAGGGATGAACATCTCCTCTGTGATTTATATTGGCCACCTTCACTCCCGTGGAGCAGCCGCCCGCGCTGGTCAAGAGCCTCCTGGCCTGCTCTTGCCTGGGATCATCTTTCAAGAGCTCCAGCAGGTAGGCCCCATCCATGGGCGAATCCGTGGTCAGGATCTCGATATTCTCATCCTTCAGCTCCACCGCCGCCTCGGCGAGCAGGCGGATCACGCTGCGGCGCTGGTCGGGTGTGACGTCCCTGTCGGCCATTCCGGCGCCGCGGCCTGTCGGCACTAGGTGATAGAGGCAGAACCTGGGGATCTCCTCCTCCAGGGCGAGGTTGAGCAGAGCAGGAACGTCCTGCCAGTTGTCGCGGGTCAGCGTTATCCGCAGACCGGTCTTGAGCCCTGCATCCCTGGCATTCCTCAGCCCCTGCAGGGCCCGAGCGTATGCGCCAGCGACGCCCCGGAAGGCGTCGTGACGCTGGGGCGCGGCTGCGTCCAGGCTCACGCCCACATACCTGATCCTGGCTTCAGCAAGCAACCGCGCCACCTCCGGAGTTATGAGCGTCCCGTTGGTGGAGACGACCGTACGAAGTCCGATCTCCCTAGCATGGAAGGCCAGGGGATAGAAGTTTTTGCTCAGCAGAGGCTCGCCTCCGGTGAGGATGAGAATGGGAATCTTGAGATCGGCAAGCTCGTCCACCAGACGAAGCCCCTCTTCCAGCGACATCTCGTCTTCGGCTTTGCCGTGGGCATCCATGTAGCAGTGATGGCAGGCCAGGTTGCAGTGACGGGTTAAGTTCCACATCACCACCGGCTTCGTTTGGGCTGAGAACCTGATCAGATCTGGGGGCAGACTCTGGCATGCCTCCGTCGCTCGCAATGCCTCCCAGACCGTAGCCTGATCCGCCAGGGCCTTGGAGAAGATGATCATCCTGGCCTCCTCAGGGCCTGGAGCATGGCCTCGAAGGTGAACTTCTCTGGGATCACGTCCACCCTCACGCCTAATCGGGCAAGCTCTTCGGCCGTCGGCTTGCCGATCACGGCCACGGTGGCGTTGTCCAGCGCCTCTCTCAGCGTTCTCTCCAGTCCCAGCTCTCGGGCTCGCTCCATCAGATTTCGGGCTGTGGAGGAGCTGGTGAAGGCGAAGATGTCCACGCCCTTCGCTCTTTCTATCAGCTCGTCCAGGCTTGGGTCCCTGGATGGAGCGACCTCGTAAAGAGCGATGTCATCCACAAAAAGCCCTGCAGCTTTCAGGCCCTCGGAGAGGTACTGGCTTCCCTGGGCGCTTCTGAGGAAGAGAAGGCTTCGGCATTTTCCCTGCAGCATGCGCTCAAGGCCAGATGAGCTGTACTCCTCTGGCACCTCACATCTCAGGCCGCGCCTGGCCAGCGCCTGCTCCGTCTTGGGCCCAATGGCCATTATCAACTTCTCCTTCAGGCAAGCCTGGATGGCTTCATTCTTCAGGGCCATCTCCACGCCGTTGGCGCTGGTGAAGGCCACGCACTCTGCGGCATTTATTCTCTGCATCAAATCGTCCGGCAGAGGCTTTTCTGCCAGAGCGATAGAAGGAGCAGATATCGGCATAAAGCCGTAGGCTTCAGCAAGCCTGGCCGACTCCTCCTGCTGCGGCGCTGGCCGGAGGATGGCGATCTTCTTTTGCGCCATCTGCCTCGCAAGGAGGACCACATCTCCTACTACTAATATGGCGGGGGGCTCTATCTTTGCCCCTTTGGCCCTCTCAGCTATGTCCGCCAGCGTGCCGGCAATCATCCTCTGCTCTTCCCAGCCTCCTTTCTCCACAATGGCCGCCGGTGTGTCAGGAGATCTGCCGCCTCCCACCAGGGCAGCAATATTTTGCTCCAGACGAGAGACCCCCATCAGGACCACCAGGGTGCCGCCAAGGCGCGCGATGGCGCTCCAGTCCAGGGGAGAGTCCTTGCCCGGCTCCTCGTGTCCTGTGACGATGGTCAGTGAGGAGGTGACGCCACGGTGAGTGACCGGAATCCCCGCCAGCTCCGGGGCAGCGATGGCCGAGGTGACGCCGGGCACGACCTCCACAGGAATGCCCCTCTCCAGCAGCGCCAGGGCCTCTTCTCCGCCCCGCCCAAAGAGATAAGGATCGCCGCCCTTCAGGCGCACCACGGTGTTGCCCGCCTCCGCCTTCTCGATGAGAAGCTGGTTGATCTCCTCCTGGGTGAGCTTGTGCGCTCCCGCAGACTTACCGACGTCGATCAGCTCCGCCTTCACTCCTTCCATCATCCTGGGATCGAGCAGTCTATCAAACAAAACCACATTCGCCTCGGAGAGCAGCCGCTTAGCCTTCAGTGTCATGAGTTCTGGGTCGCCAGGACCGGCTCCCACCAGATAGACCTTACCGCGCGCCAAAAATCTTCACCGCCTCTTCCACCAGCTCTTTTCCGCCCTTCTCCATGAGCCTTTGCCCCAGGCTCGCCGACAGCTCCACATAATCCTCCTGCAAAGAGATGTCCTCGTCCACCCGCACAAACCTCCTCCCGTCCAGGGAGAGGACCTCCGCCAGAACTCGTGCATTGCTGCCTTTCACGTTCGCGTGGACCGCCATGGGCACGATGCAGCCTCCTCCCACGGTCTCAAGGATCTTGCGCTCGATCATGGTCTCCGTTCTGGTGGGCATATCATCGATGGATTTAGAATATAATTCTGCCTTCGTTCCTTTCCTGGCTACTACGATTATCGTTCCCTGGTTGGCGGATGGAACGAACCTTTCCATGTCCAGCCGGGCATAATCCAGATCCAGGCCCATCCTCTGCACGCCTGCCTCCGCCAGGACTATGGCGTCGTAGTCTCCATGGTTCAATTTTCGCAGTCTGGTTTGCAGATTTCCGCGCAGGCTTTTCACCTCCAGATCCGGCCTGGCCCTTCGCAGCTGCGCCGTTCGCCTCATGCTGGAGGTGCCCACCAATGCGCCAGACTTGAGGTCTTCCAGGGCGGAACCTGTACTGCTGACAAGGATGTCGTAAGGCGAATCTCGCTTCAAGATCGCGGAAATTATGAGCTGCTCCGGCCTCTTGGTGGGAAGGTCCTTCATGCTGTGCACGGCCAGATCTATCTCCCCGCGAAGCATGCGCTCGTCGATCTCCGCCACGAAGACTCCGAAGCCGGAGAGCTGATGCAGAGGCTTGTCCAGGAAGACATCCCCGCTGGTCTTGACCTTGATAAGCTCGGTCTCGACGCCCAGCCGTCGGAGCTTCTCTTGCACAGTCTTCGTCTGGCGCAGGGCCAGCGGGCTGCCGCGGCTTCCTACCATCAACTTTTCAGGCAGGAACGAAACGCCTCCAGTGTGGCTTGGATTACTTCCTCGGAATGGGCGCAAGAGATGAAATCGGTCTCATACTGGCTGGGCGTGAGGAAGACGCCCGAAGCGAGCATTCGGCGGAAGAAGGCCAGGTAGCCTGACTTATCGCATTTCAGAGCCTCGGTGTAGTTGTGAGGCTCCGGCCCGAAGAAGATCTTGAACATGGATGCAATGCCGACGACGCTGTAGCCCAGCTTCAAGTCCTCCACCATCTCCTGCAGAGCTTCGCGCATCGAATCGCCCACGGCATTCAGCCGCTCCAGAACTTTTTCTTTCTCCAGGACATCCAGAGTGGCCATGCCAGCCGCCAGGGAAACCGGGCTTCCATTGAAGGTCCCGGCCTGGTAGATGCCCCCGCTGGGGGCCACCTGCTCCATAAGGCTTCGCTTGCCGCCGAAGATGCCGATGGGGAACCCGCCGCCGATGATCTTGCCCAGAGTAGTCAGATCGGGGGTTACGCCGTAATATTTCTGAGCGCCGCCAAGGCTCAGCCGGAAGCCGGTTATGACCTCGTCGAAGATGAGAAGGACGTCGTGCTCATGCGTCAGATCCCGGACGGCCTGAAGGTAGCCCTCCAAAGGCAGGACCGGGCCGATGTTTCCCAACACGGGCTCCATGATCAGGCAGGCAATCTCTCCCGGGAACCTCTTTAGAACCTTTTCCAGGGCCGCCAGGTCGTTGTAGGGCACTTGCAGGGTATTTTTGGCCGTGTCCACAGGAACTCCCAGGGAATCCGGGATTCCTAAAGTGGTAGCCCCCGATCCCGCCTTGATCAGAGCGCTGTCGTGAGCCCCATGAAATCCGCCCTCGATCTTGATGATTCTGTTCCGGCCCGTGGCTCCGCGAGCCACGCGCAGTGCGGCCATGGTGGCCTCGGTGCCCGTGCTCACAAAGCGCAGCATCTCCATGCCAGGATAAAGCCCGGTTACTCTCTCCGCCAGCCGCACCTCCAGCTCAGAAGGCGTTCCGTAGAGCCAGCCCTTCCGGAGCTGATCAGAGACAGCTTTCATTATGGCGGGGTGGCGATGGCCCAAGATCATGGGGCCGTAGGCTAAACAGTAATCGATGAACCGATTCCCGTCTGCGTCCCAGAGATAGGGGCCTTCTGCCCTGTCCGTGTAAAAGGGATAGGGAGAGATGGCCCGCACCGGGCTGGAGACGCCGCCTGGCAGCAGCCTTTTGGCGCGATCGAAGAGCTTGATAGAGGAGTCAAAAATCATTAGAGGAGCACTGGTGAGAAATGATTAATCAAACTTGCGATTCCCTCTCGTCTGGCAGTGCCCAAGAGCCCAATGCAGAATTCTGGACTTCGTAAGTCTGCTACTATTATTATTCACGAAAAGTATATATAAAAGAAACTACAATGTTCAACTATATTAGTATTATGAAATAGTAATGAGAATTAAAGAGCGTGGAGAGGAGAGTTGACGAGGCCGTAGAGAAATAATAACCAAAAAATATGTAATGAATTGGGATGGCACGATCAGAGATCTGCAGCCCGCCACCCTTCCTCTTCCACTTTTTGAATGATCTTTCGCAGGGGCAGGCCCGTCGCCGCTGCAATTCTCAGGCAGTCCTCATACTCTGCCTTGACGTTCAGCAGATCCCCCTCCATCCGGCTCACCTTTACGGCGACCCGGTAGATGGTGTGGTTGATCTCCACCTCCACCGTCCTGGCTTCGCGCTCGGCAATGAAGCGATGCAGGCTGGGGAAGACGCGAACGCCCAGAGAGCCCGTCTCTTTTATTATTATTTTTGATAGCTTCTCCGCATCCTCATGCCTGGCTATGGCCCGGATTACGTTCCCGCTGCGGCCTTTCTTCATAAGGGCCGGCAGGATTGATGCATCCAGAGCACCGGCCTCCATGAGCTGATCCATCAGATGACCCAGTACCTCGCCCGTGACATCGTCCAGGTTGGTCTCCAGCTGCACCACGCGGTCGCTCTTATGCGCATGATCCTGCTCTTGCGTCTTTTGTCCGGGCACCATTTCCGCTATCAATCCCCGCAGAACGTTGGGCAGAGAAAGCTCTCTTCCGCCTGCGCCGTAGCCCACGCGCACCGCTTTGAGGAGCGGAAAGTCTGGCAGGAATTCATAGACCAGCGCCGCCAGCAGGGCCGCGCCCGTGGGCGTGAGCAGCTCCGCCTGCACGGGGCCGCCCTTCCAGGGGATCTCGTGTGCGCGCAGAATCTCCAGGGCGGCGGGACCTGGGACGGGCAGAAGGCCGTGCTCCGACTGGACGAAGCCGCCGCCCACGGATATGGGCCGGGATAGAACGCGCTCCACGCCAAGGCTCTGCAGTGCAGCACAGCTGCCGGCGATATCCGCCAGCGCGTCCAGGGCCCCGATCTCATGGAACCTGGCCTCTTCTTTGGGAAGCCCGTGCACCCGGCTCTCCGCGCTGGCCAGGATATCCAGCGCCCGGAGGGCCTTCTCTTGCGCCTCACCTTGCAGGCTGGAGCCATGCAGAATGGAAACGGCATCCCTCAAGGATTGGTATCTCCTGCCCGAGATCACCTTGGCCCTGGCGGCCATGATGTGGCCGCGCTCCTCGCGAGAGATCTCCAGACTGCAGCCCACGGACTCTACTGTTTCGCGAACCGTATCGACACTTGCGCCCAGGTCCAGCAGACAGCCCATGATCATGTCTCCAGCTGCTCCCGCGCAAGGATCGAAGAGAAGGGCCTTCATAGCTCAAATTATTTTGTTTATACCGTTAAATACAAATTGGTCCTTGCTTTAGGTCTCAAGTCATGGCATCTGAAGAAGACGACTGGCGCGGCTACGAGTGGACCGCTCTCTCCGTCACCACCGTGGGAGCCCTGCTCGCCTCCATCCAGGGCTCGGCCCTTCTCATCGCCCTGCCCGAGATTCTCACTCAGCTGCAGACAAGCTTCGTAACCATCATGTGGGTGCTTCTCGGTTATCTGCTCGTCACCACCGCCCTGGTGCCCGTCGTGGGGCGCCTCGCCGACATGTTTGGCCGCAAAAACCTCTACAACGCCGGCTTTGCCATCTTCACTCTGGGCTCTTTCCTCTGCGGCATGTCTCATCCCCAGTTTCACGGTTGGGATCTGGTGGGCTACCGCCTCATCCAGGGCGTGGGCGGTGCCCTGCTCTTCACCAACAGCGCGGCCATAGTCACAGACGCCTTCCGCAAAGGGCGCGTCGGCCTGGGGTTGGGGGTGAACCAGATTGCCTTTGCCGCCGGGTTCCTGCTGGGGCCGGTCATCGGAGGCGTCCTGACCGCCATCTCCTGGCAGTGGGTATTCCTGGTGAATGTGCCTTTGGGGATAGTCGGAACAGTATGGGGCATTCTTCGCCTGCGCGAGCCGGTCCTGCTCCCCGCGAAACAGAGATTTGACTGGCCAGGCAGCCTAACCTTCATCGTGGGCCTTGGGTCTTTGCTTTCGGCCGTCTCTCTGGTGGCTTTCCCGCTGATAAGCGCAACTTACGTCTATCTCCTTTTTGTCTGCGCTATCATCGGGCTGGCGGCCTTCTTCCTGGTGGAGCGAAGAGCACCCCAGCCTATGCTGGACTTCAGGCTCTTTCAAGACAAGCTCTTCGCCTTTGCCTGCGCCGCCAACGCCCTCAACGGCCTGGCACGCGGTGCTGTGCTGTTCGTGCTGATCTTCTTCCTGCAGGGTCCCTACGGCCTGGACCCTCTGTGGGCAGGGATCATGATGGCCCCCTTTGGGACGGCATTCATGCTCATCGGACCTGTCTCAGGTTACCTGTCGGACAGTTACGGCTCCCGCGGGCTGGCCACGGCAGGACTGCTGATCTCGGCTTTGGGGCTTTTGGGCCTGAGCACCGTGGTGAGCACTACGCCTTATTGGCTGCTTGCCCTTTACATGGCTCTCATGGGCGGAGGCTCGGGCCTCTTTGCCTCTCCCAACACCAACGCCATCATGTCCTCAGTAGTTCCGGAAAAAAGGGGCACGGCGGCGGGCATCAATGCCTTGCTCATGAGCACCGGCCAGATGCTCAGCATAGCCATCGCCTTTCCTCTCGTGCTCAGCCGCATACCTCTAGACGTCATGTTTCAGGTCTTTCTCTACGGAGGAGGAATGCACGGCACCTCGCTCGCCGTCTTCGAGACAGGCATGAGCCAGGCCTTCCTGGCCTCCTTCGTCGTCACCCTCCTGGCGGCTGCCATCTCGGCAATGCGCCCTGCTCACAGCTTTGCAGCCCTTGGAGGTTAATGACCGTGCCCGCGTTGTTGAAAAGGAACCTGTCGCCGAACGCTGCATAAAGTTGGGCCGAGGCTTTCAACCCCGTGCAGTGGGATACACCAAGAAGGTCGATGTCGTACCTCAACAGGGCCTGAACGGTCTTGGAGAGCTTGACCTTCCCAGCTGCCTTATCTCCCTCGCCGAATCCAAGATGAGTCCCCCCGATGATCCCTGCGATCTCCTCTATGCCCGTGATCTTCCTGGAATGTTCAATGGTGTTTATAGGCTAAATCAGGAGACGAAGAGCTTCTTCACCTTGGAGACCACATTCGGCATGGACATCACAAAGACGCGATCTCCCACCTCAATCTTGAAGTCATCCTCCGGCACCATCGGGATATTCTCTCTCAAGACCAATCCCACTCGGGAGTCCTTGGGCAGCTCTTTGGAGATGCTCTTGCCTATGATTTTGGCTCCAGGTTTGGCGATGAAATCCACCAGCTCCATCCTCTCATCGCTCAGGGTTATCAACTCTTCTCCCCCAATCACCCTCTGCAGCACGGCATCGGCAGTCACCTGTCCCGGGCTGACTGCCCGGTCGACGCCCACCATCTCAAAGAGCTTTATGTAGGCGCTTCTGTTGACTCTGGACAGGATCTTCTTGGCTCCGAGCTGCTTCACCAATAAGGAGCACAAAAGGTTCTTGTCATCCAGGCCTGTCACTGCGAAGACCACATCCATCCCCCCGGCTCCCTCCTCCCGGAGGAGAGCCAGGTCTGAGCCGTCTCCGTTGAGAATCATGGTGCTGGAGAGCTTATCGGCAATCTCCCCGCAGCGCTCCGCATTAAGCTCGATCAGCTTGATGTCAATGCCCATCTTCTCCAGCCGGCTGGCGAGATAGAATCCCACCATCCCACCGCCGACAATCATGACCTTCTGCGAGGTTTGAGCCTCGTGCAGCATCAACCTCAAGTCAGGCAGGGCTTTGGGGTCACAGAGGAGCATGAGATGATCACCGAGCAAGACCTGATCGTCCTTTCCGGGTATGGAGATCTCTCCCGCCCGATTTATGGCTATAAGATTGCAGTTCTCGGGAAGGCCGGTCTTCTCGATGGGCCCCAGGATGTTCATCTCTTCGGTCACCTTGAACTCTATCAGCTCCACCTTGCCTCCGGCCAGCTCTCGGTTCATGAGCATCGATGAGAAGTAGAGCGATCTGGCCATCTCCTCGGCCATGGCCAGCTCAGGACAGATCATATAGCTTATGCCTATCTCCTTTCGGTCCTGGACCGGCTGATCGATGTACTCCGGATTGCTGACCCTGGCTATCGTCTGGCGCACGCCTAAATGACTCGCTATGATGCAGGTGATGACGTTCACCTCGTCATTGCCCGTTACCGCCAGCACTATGTCCGCCTTCTTGACGCCTGCCCGGATGAGCAGACGAGCATTGGCGGCATTGCCCTGCAGAACCTTGACGTCCATCTCCTGCAATCTGGCGCAGGCTGATGCATCTCGGTCTATGACGGTCACATCATGGTCCGCGAAAAGTTCGCTGGCCACGAGGAACCCTACCTCGCCAGCCCCGGTGATCAAAATGCGCATATTATTTCCTCCATAGCTCTGGGACGAATAATAGGAATATGGGCATCAGCTCCAGCCTGCCGATGTACATGGCAAAGAAGCCTATCATCTTGCCTGCCGCTGAAACCTGGGACCAGTCGAATGCGACGATGCCAAAGCCCGGACCCACGCCCCCCATGCAGGAGGCGATGCCTGAGGTTACGACCAGCAGATCCACCCTACTATCGGTCGCTGAGACCATGGCCAGGGCCAGAGATAATATCAACCAGGTTGCCAGATAGAAGAAAGAATAGAAGAGAATGGGCCGGAGAATATCCTCCTTCACCCGAGCATCTCCCAGTCTGACCGATATCAATGCATGGGGATGGAGCATGTGGAACAGTTCATTATAGGCATACTTCAGATCCACGAGCAGCCTTCCAACCTTTATGCCTCCCGAAGTTGAGCCGATGCAGCCTCCGATGAGCATGGCCATGATCAAAGCCAGCTTGGCAGCCGTGGACCATTTATCATAATCCAGGGTGTTGACGAAGCCGGTTGTCCCCATAATGGAGATGAACTGGAAAGAAGCAAACCTGAAGCGATCCGCCAGGTGACCATCGATCCCGCCAAAGAACATGAGAATCAGGGTGCCAACTGCCAGGATGGTGAGCATGAACCTGAACTCCTCATCCTTGAACCAACCCATCCGATCTGTTGTGAGAACCTTGTAGTGGAGGGAGAAGTTCGACATGCCAAGAATTATGAAGACCGCAACAATGGCTTCTATAATCGGGCTGTGGTAGGCGACGAGACTTGACGCCTGTGGAGAGAAGCCGCCTGTGGCAAGAGTCGAGAAGGCCGTGCAGACCGCATCGTAAATCGGCATTCCTGCCGCTACAAGCAGGACGATCTCTATGGCATTGAAGAGCAGATAAACCCTCCAAAGGATCCTAGCAGTCGTAGCCGCCCTCGGCGTGATGGTATCCTTGGTAGGTCCCACTGCTTCCGCCCGATAGAGCTGCCGACCTGCCACGTGCAGCTGAGGAAATATGGCTACTATCATGAGAATTATTCCCAGGCCACCTATGAGCTGTTGGAACGATCTCCAGAAAAGCAATCCATAATAGGTGGGAGCATAGAGGGGAGCAATCCCTGGCTGGAGACCGTAATCCTGGCTGTTCAGGCTGCTGGTCACCATCCCGGCTAGAGCTGTAGCGATGCTGTTGTCTGCCAGGGTGGAATTCACTCTGTAATAGCCTTGCGCGTTTGACTCTGTGAGAATAGTGGCCCCCGTTGCCGAGAAGCCCGATATGGACTCGAAGAGAGCGTCTACGAGGCTGATGCCCTGAAACACGAAGGGCAGGGCGCCGAAGAAGGTTGCACAGAGCCAGCCCAAGGTGACGGCCGCGAAAGCCTCTTTGCTTCCCACGTCACCTTTGACTCCCAGCCGCTTCAGGACTATGCCGGAGGACATGCAAAGCAGGGAAGTCAAGGCAAAGGCGACTATACCGCTGGTTTCATGATATAGGGCGGCCACAAATCCTGGCACTAAGAGCAGCAGTCCCATGATCTTTAGGACAGTGCCGATGATATCAAAGACAATCCTGAGCTTCTTGAAACCTCCTGTCCTTAAGCCCAGGTTTTGGGGTCAAAGGAGATGGGGCAAGCGCCGGTTCGTTTTGAAACGATCGGACGCGGTGATGAGTATTTCGAGAGGCTTAGGCATAGCAAAGCCCTTGGTAAATCCGCTGGCTTGATCGGTATGAAAGCTCTCCCGTCAATATCACTACAAGATCCCAGAAAGCGCAATTGATAGCATCTGGATGGGTAGCCTCTGGCCTCTGCCAGGTCGGACTTTCTAAAACGATCCATGATTTCTCTCAAACTCGCATCCTCATGTCAACCTGCCGGACCTAGAACTGAATCCTTTGGATGGCAGATCCCCAATAAATGCTGAAGATTGTCTCCCTCCGGTGTGGATAACCGTGTCTAAAGCTTGCCGTAGAGGCGATCCCAGGATATAAAAGTTTCCCATTAAAATCATATTTATCACGATTATTAAATTGCGAGCTATTATATATTTATAATATTGAAATATCTTAAGGAAGAGACACATGAGAACGCCTCAGGTGGTGAAATGGATATTTACTGCAAAAATGAATCACAGGCATCCGATTTTGGCGATGATTTTCAGTAACCTTCACCCACGACCAAAATCCTGTTCCCATGTTAATTTGGTTTTGATTTGGCTTTTTCTGCCTTTGGCAGACAATGTCGAAAAAAACAAATAGTAACAGGTAATCTAAATTGATTGATTCAGTCAGGATCAAAAGTCCGGAAGTCTTCATTGATAGACAGTCCTTGAAATCGTTGGAGATTGCTGGAATTTATGGATAAGGATAGTAGGTGAGTTTATGGCAGATTCGGGTCAACCAGTTTCTGATCAGCCCGTGACGGAAAAGCCGCCCGTGGCTATGGAATACCAGGGCATTGGGATAAGATTTGTATCGTTGCTTATAGACAGCATAATCCTGGTCATCATCATAGGCGTGTTGGGGGGCGTCATTGGCGTTGGCATGATGGAGATGGGCACGGTTCCCTGGTGGCTGGGTATAATCGATTTCATTATATTCATTGGCTACTTCACTTACCTGGAAGGATCGCGGGGCCAGACTATCGGCAAGATGATCACCAAGATAAAGGTGGTCAGGGAAGATGGCAAGCCCATCGACATGAACCAGGCGTTTACAAGAAATATCCTGCGAATAATCGATGGTCTGATCATTTACCTGATTGGTGCGATTTTGATCTGGCGCTCGGATAAGAAGCAGCGGCTTGGAGATAACATTGCCAAGACCGTGGTGGTTAAGGCCTGATTCCCTTTTATTTTATAATTAATTTTATAATTATTTGATTTTATAATATCATATTCTAATTCTCAAAAGGATTCAAATTACATTTTCTCTTGATCGACAAGATAATCTCTTATTAGTTCCTCTTGGTCCATAGCCTTGTATCCTCCTAGATACGCAATCCTAGATTGGATAAAGGGCTAATATTATATCCATTTGGTGATCAGTTTGATGCCGATCTA
>JAPKYD010000045.1 GCA_026394475.1 Methanothrix sp. | reverse complement strand
CGGCCACGACTGGCTTTGACGACTTCAGCATGGTTCTCACGCCTAAAAGCTCAAAGTCCGCTCCTGCGGCCAGAAGAATCATGTGAATTCTGTTACTAAGATCTTATACAGCTTTCTGATAACGACACAGCTCCTTGAAAGCGTAGCTTTCAGCGAAAGGCTTATAATACTAGCTATTGTAAACCGCACATCGTTTAATAGTTTACAATTCCGGGAGGCGGGTTTACGAATCAAGCTGCTGTCGTGATAGCAGTGTATCTGCTGGCCATGCTTGCCGTAGGCTCATGGGGGCTGCGCATCAGGGGCCTGGATGATTTTCACCTGGCAGGCAGAGGCCTCAAGTTGATCCTCCTCACGGGCACCTTCTGCGCCACGATTGTGGGAGCCTCTTCCACTTTGGGCATGGCAGGTCTAGGTTTCAGCAAAGGTCTTCCAGGGGCGTGGTGGATGCTCTCCGGAACAGTTGGCCTGATACTCCTGGCCGCTTTTTTTGCTGAGAAGATAAGAGCCACAGGTTGCTACACCCTGCCCGAGCTGGTGGGCTCTTTCTATGGGGAAAGGGCCAGGATGGCCGCCTCCGTCCTGATCGCTGTATCCTGGGTTGGCGTGATTGCCGTGCAGATCGTAGCCTCCGGCAAGGTTCTTGGCGCTGTCTTCGGAGGAAATGAGACCATCTTCATGATCGCCTGCACCGCGGTGTTCGTCATCTATACAGTCCACGGCGGCCAGAGCTCTGTGGTAAGAACTGATCTGGTGCAGTTCTTAATAATAATAATAGGAATGATAGTCCTTTTCTACAAGGCCTTCGAGAAAGCCGGGCCTGGCCTTCTCCTCAGCCAGAGCTTTCCCACGTCAGCAGAGATGGGAACCTGGGATGTGCTCTCCATGCTACTAGTGGTAGGCTCGGCCTATCTGGTCGGGCCTGATATGTACTCGCGCCTGTTTTCCGCCTACAGCCCAAAGGATGCAAAGATAGCCGCCGCGATTTCGGCCATCATCCTCATACCCCTGGCCTTTCTCATCACATCCCTGGGAGTCTTCTCCACGTCGCTTTACCCTGCCGCCTCGCCTGAGCAGGCCATCCCTTCGCTCCTGACAGGATTGCTATCGCCAGGATTGGAGGGACTGGTGGCGGCGGCTCTTCTGGCAGCCTTCATGTCCTCGGCAGACACGAGCCTCATGACCGCCACCTCCATCCTGACTCTGGATATCTATAGAAAGGCGAGACCGGATGCCGGCTCGAGCAATATAATGATCGTCTCCAGGATAGCAGTATCGATCATTGGAGCATGCGCCCTCATCCTGGCCGTCTCTTTGCCGAGCATCATCAAGACCCTGCTCATCGCCTACACGGTGTTCACCAGCGGACTGCTCCTGCCCGTTGTAGCCGGATTTTATAAGGAGCGGCTCGGGCTCACGTCGTCAGGAGCGCTGTCGGCGCTGGTGGGTGGAGGCTTAACCGCTATCTTCCTGGGCCAGAGCTATCCTCTTCTGGGCATGGCAGTATCTGCGGCCTTCCTGTTTGGGGTAAGCTGGTTGGAGAGGCAGTGCGCGGAGCAGAAATATCCTGTATCCAAATCGCGATAAATATATTGATACGCATGAAGATCCATAGATCCGCGGGGGTTCTGAAATGAGCTTCTATAAACCTTTAGGCAGTCAGCTAATCCGCGACGTTCAGGGTGAGGACCTCCTGGAGATCTTCCTAGTAACGGCCGTGGCTGCCATTCTCGGCATACGCTTCTTTCTGGCCATGACCGGATACCCGAAGCTGGGTGGAGAGGGTCTGCACATTGCTCACGTGCTGGTGGGCGGGGCATTTATGCTTCTTGCCATGGTGATACTGCTGAACTTCCTCAACAAATGGGCGCGAGACCTGGCTGCAGTTCTAGGAGGCTTTGGATTTGGGGCTTTCATCGACGAGCTGGGCAAGTTTGTCACCAGCGATAACAACTACTTTTTCCAGCCCACGGTAGGCCTCATTTACATCGCCTTCATTCTTCTCTACTTTCTGATAAAGAAGATCAACAGCAGCAGGTGGCTCAGCGAAGAGGAGAGGCTCATCAATGTGCTGGAGATCTCCAAGCAAGCGGTTCTCAAGGACATAGACGTCCGGGAGCAACAGCTGGCCATGGATCTTCTTGCAGACAGCAGTCCTTCTTTTCCCTTGACTCAGGATCTGAAGGATTTTCTGGGCGCAAGCAAGGCCGCGGCAGAGGATGTGCCTGGCCTGTACTCAAAGCTGAAGCAGCGGGCCCACAGGCTTTACATCAGCCTGGTGGAAAAGACCTGGTTTACAAAGGCAGTGATAGCCTTCTTCCTCCTTCAGGCACTGCTCTCGCTGCTCGTCTCCCTGGATCTCACCGTAGGATTGGGAGATTTGCTCTCTTCTGGACGGCTGCCTCTGCGTCAATTCTGTCGGTCTACAGGTACTTCCGATCCAAGAAATCAGCGTTGATCAATGTCCTTTGCGCCGCTTTTATCACCTTCATGGCAGCGGCTCTTGCCGCTTCATTCCTTGATCTGAAAATGCCGAATTTGCCCTTGGGCGACTGGCTGCAAGTAGGTTTTTCTGTGGCGGCGGGCCTTTTCGCGGCCGCGGGAGTCTTCCATCTGCGCAAGAGTCGACTTCAGGGATATAATTACTTCAAAAATTCCATCCTGATCTACATATTCTTCGTGCAGGTCTTCACGTTCTTCGATATTCAGTTTTGGGGACTCTTAGGCCTGGGATTCAATGTGCTCACTCTGGGAGCATTGAGGTTCATGATCAACCAGGAGGCGGACAGGCAAGCTGCCTTTGGGCTCCAGACCGTTAGTCTGCCTGCGCCCGGATAAATCGTGTCCGCTCCCTCCAGGATGGCGTCCTCCTTCCGGCGAGCGGCCAGCTCGTAGAACTGGCCCAGATCGGCTGGGAAACCGTCTATTCGTCCATCGAGGCCGCTCATATACGTCAGGACGATCAGCCTTTCCGCCACTTTGGCATGCGCTCTGGAGATGGATTTGGCCTCATCCAAAGCGCCGCAGCCTCTTATCAGCTCTCTTATGCCTGGTATGTCCTCTTTCGCGATCTCATAATTTCCGCTCATCATGGCGGCCATGGTCCTCTCCTTCTGCATGGCGAGGATCACGTGCAGCGGCTTTTTTCTTTTCAATATATCTCCACCCGGCTCTCTACCATACTGCTCCTCAGAGGCGAAGGTGTCGATGATATCATCCTGGATGTCGAAGGCAAAGCCTATCTGCTTGGCGGCATCCTCCAGAAGGATCCTGTCCTTTGCGGGGGCGGATGCCAGTATCGCTCCCGTCAGCAGGGATGTTCTGAAGAGAGATGATGCCCTCTTGCTGGTCATAACTTTCCATTCCTCTACGCTTGGCACCTTATATTCAAATAGCAGATCGAGGATCTGGCTTTCATTTACGGCCTTATAATCCGAGGAAAGAAGACTTGCCACATCCTTGAGTTTGCCGTCATCGAAGCCCGATTGCAGGATGCTCTC